>JAZLIB010000070.1:0-14002 GCA_045617185.1 Vescimonas sp. | reverse complement strand
ATCGGTATGGGATGTGGTAGCCGTGCCGGTAAGATGGAGCAGCACAATGCCGGCAAACCGATTGTAAAGGAAAAGCATTGTGTAGGCTGCGGACTGTGTGCCAAGATCTGCGCCCACGACGCACCGGTCATGGCAGATGGCAAGACCCATATCGACCATGATAAGTGTGTGGGCTGCGGGCGCTGTATTGCCATCTGTCCCCGTGATGCCGTGACGCCGCTGTGGGACGGCAGTTTTGACGATCTCCACCGCAAGATGGCGGAATATACCAAAGCAGTTCTGGACGGTCGTCCTCATTTCCACATTTCGCTGGTCATTGATGTGTCCCCTAACTGTGACTGTCACTCAGAAAATGATGCAGCCATTGTGCCCAATGTGGGTATGTTTGCCTCCTTTGATCCGGTGGCTTTGGATATAGCCTGCGCTGATGCGGTGAATGCACAGCCCGTCATTGCCAACAGCGCTTTGGCTGAAGGCGATGCGCACGATCACGACCATTTCCACCGTGTCCATCCGGAAACAAACTGGATGAGTTGCTTGGAACATGCGGAAAAATTGGGGATCGGCACAAGAGAATATGAACTGATTAAAATTTAATTGATCAGACAAAAAGAACGCAGGCTCGCCTGCGTTCTTTTTTGTCCGTATAAAATTATTTGCTTAAATATTCCATGCACTTTTTGTTGGCATCGAATGCAATCTTATCCTCATCGATGGTGGTCAATTTACCGTTCTTAACGGTGACACGGCCGTGTACCACGGTGTAATCTACAGCGCCGCGTACGCCGACAGTACCCAGTACGGACTTGGCGTCCACGCAGGCACCGACCAGTTCCAGACGGCGTTCATCGATCATAAAGAGGTCAGCGCACTTGCCGACTGCCAGAGAACCGATATCGTCACGGCCCAGCAGACGTGCGCTGCCGCGGGTGGCCATCTTCAGGATATCGTAGCCGGTGGGAGCCTGACGGCTGGAGTTCAGACGGTGCAGCAGGAAGGACACACGCAGTTCTTCCAGCAGGCTGGAACCGTCGTTACTGGCGCTGCCGTCCACAGCCAGACCAACGGGAACACCCAGTTCCAGCATTTCAGGAATACGGGCGATACCGGAGGAAAGTTTCATGTTGGAGATGGGGCAGTGTGCCACGCCGGTGCCGGTCTTAGCCAGCAGACGCAGTTCTTCGTCATTGAAGTGGATGCCGTGAGCATACCAGACGTCATCGCCAATCCAGCCCAGTCGCTCCATATACTCCAAGGGACGAACGCCTTCGCGCTCCAGCATGAAATTCTCTTCATCCTTGGTTTCGCACAGATGGGTGTGCAGGCGTACGCCGTACTGACGGGCCAGAATAGCGCTCTGACGCAGCAGCTCGGCAGACACGGAGAATGGAGAGCAGGGAGCCAAAGCGATACGATGCATAGCGCCGTAGGAAGTATCGTGATACTTCTCAATCAGACGAGCGCTGTCGGCCATGATCTCATCAACCGTCTGCACCACGCTGTCTGGGGGCAGACCGCCGTCCTTAACACTCAGGTCCATGCTGCCGCGGCTGGCATACATACGGATGCCCAGTTCATCAGCGGCGGCAAACTGCGTGCCAATCAGATCGCCGGTGTTGGCAGGGAAGACGTAGTGATGGTCAAAGCAGGTGGTGCAACCGTTTTTCATCAGCTCGCCCATGCCGGTCAGGCTGCTCAGGCGGATAACATCCTTGTCGAGATTTTTCCAGATTTCGTACAGAGTTTTCAGCCAGTCGAACAACTCCATGTTTTGTACCTGAGGCAGATTGCGGGAAAAGACCTGATACAGATGGTGATGAGTATTGACCAGACCGGGGTAGCACAGCATGTGGCTGCCGTCGATGGTTTCGTCGGCGGTGACATCCAGATTCTGACCGATTTCCTTAATGAAGCCATCTACGCAATAGATGTCAGCATTCTTCAGCAGACGATCGTTATCATCGCAGGTGACGAGCTGGGAAATATTCTTAATAAGCAGAGTAGACATAGTGTTGCTCCTTTATTACAAAATAAAAAATGAGCAGGCCCAAAAGGGCCTGCTCATCCGCATTTCAATCAACATTCCCCGTGGAAGCAGGTGAGAAAAGGGAATGAAGTGCCAAATTGTGTCAGCGCTCTTCTCGGAAGTAGCTCAAGCCCAGAGAGGCAGGCGGCTGATTCTCACGACGCTTACGCAGAGAAACAGCAATCAAAACAATCAAGGTAATTAAGTAAGGCAACATCTTGAACAGTTCGATGGAGCTTCGGTTCAAGCCGGGAATGTACAAGTATGCCCAGTACACAAAACCGAACAAGTAAGCACCCCAAATAGAGTTCAAAGGCTTCCATGTACCGAAGATAACCAGAGCAACAGCCAACCAGCCCAAACCTTCGATCACAGCGTCGTTTGCCCAAGTGCCCTTGATGTAGTCCATGGTATAGAACAGACCACCCAAACCGGCAATAGCGGAGCCGCAGATAATACCGATGTACTTATACTTGGTAACATTGATACCAGCAGCATCAGCAGTACCGGGGTTTTCGCCGACTGCACGCAGATTCAAACCGGTGCGGGTCTTGTTCAGGAAGTAGGACATCAAGATGGCGATGACGATTGCCAGATAGACCATGAAACCGTGGCCGAACAGCAGTTTACCGATCACACCCTTGTAACCCAAAGAGGTGTAGGCAATATAAGCGCTGGAAGTAACGGGGGTGGAGATCTGACCAACACCACCAGCCAGAGTGTTCAAGCTGGCGCCGAAGAAGTTAGCCACACCGCCGCCGAAGATGGTCAGCGTCAGACCGGTAACGTTCTGGTTGGCGCGCAGAGTGATGGTCAGGAAAGCGTAAATCAAACCACCGGCAGCAGCAAATGCCATGCTGCACAAGAAACTGAGGAGCATACCAACGATGGGAGACTTGCCGCCGCCAACACATTCATAGAAGAAAGCAGCGATCATGCCGCCGATACCGCCAAGATACATGATGCCGGGGATACCAAGGTTCAGGTTACCGGATTTCTCAATCAAGGTTTCACCGAGAGAACCCAACATAATAACAGTACCAAAAGCGATGGCAGAGTTCAGCAAAGAGAGCAATTGAGCCATTACTTGGACACCTTCTTTCTACGGAAACGCACGATGTAGTTAACAAAGAACTCACTACCCAGCAGGAAGAACAAGATGATACCAGTGATCATCTCAGAAACTTCCTGGCTCAGGTTGTACTGAGAGGCAATAGCTTGGGCACCCTTCTGCAGAGCAACAATCAAGAAAGAGAAGATGACCATGACCACGCTGTTGAACTGTGCCAACCAAGCCACGATGATAGCGGTGAAGCCACGGCCGCCCGCGGTAGAGGTGGAAATGGTATGGGATGCGCCGGACACGGCAATGAAACCGGCCAGACCGCAGATAGCACCGGACAAGATTATGGTGCGGACATAAGCTTTATTTACACGGATACCGGCGTAACGAGCAGTATTTTCGGAGTCACCGATAACGGCAATCTCATAACCGTGCTTGGATTTGGTCATGTACAGATACATGAAAACAGTAACGACCAGAACCAGAATAACATTCCAACCGAAATCGCCGTTGTAACCTGAAGAGAACAGGTTGGGCAGCCAACCTTCCTTACCGGAGGAGTTAATAACGCCAACGGAGTTAGAACCGAAGGGGTTTTCCCACTTTGCCACGAAAAAGCTGGTCAGCTGAATGGCAATGTAGTTCATCATCAGGGTGAACAGAGTTTCATTGGTGTTCCACTTGGACTTGAAGAAACCAGGGAAGAAACCCCAAATAGCACCGGCAACCAAGCTGGCGATGATCATGACGAGCAGCAATACAACAGTAGGCAGACTCTTGAGATAGATCATACAAGCTGCAGTAGCAATACCGCCGACCAAAATCTGGCCTTCTGCACCGATGTTCCAGAATTTCATTTTGAAAGCGGGTGCCAGACCGACTGCAATACACAGCATGGTCATAGCATCACGGATGGTGACCCAGGAACGTTTAACTGTACCAAATGCACCGCTTGCCATCGTAGAGAAGACCTGAACCGGGTTCAAGCCAGAGATTGCTACGATAACAATACCGCAGACCACAAGGCTCAAAAAGAAAGCGATAACACGGATGCCCCAAGACTGCCACGCGGGCAGCATCTCGGCGCGCTTAGACATCTGCAGTACAGGCTCATGAACTTTTTTCTTTTCCATTATTCAGCAGCCTCCGTTCTATGCTGGGTCATCAGCAGACCCACTTCTTCCTTGGTGACCTTGCGGGCATCTACCACGCCGGACACCTGACCGCCGCAGAGAACCACGATACGGTCTGCCAGTTCCAACAGAACGTCCAGATCTTCACCGACATAGATAACAGCGTTGCCCTTCATCTTTTCAGCGGTCATCAGGTTGTAGATAGTATAAGATGTATTAATATCCAGACCACGGACAGCGTAAGCGCTCATCAAAACAGCGGGTTCCTGAGCAATCTCACGGCCGACCAGTACCTTCTGCACATTACCACCGGACATACGGCGTACGGGGAAATTGGTGCTGGGAGCGACGACTTCCAAGTCTTTCCAAATACGGTTAGCAAGATTTTCGGGGTCTTTTCTGTTCACGAACAGACCCTTGCCTTTGCGCCAAGAGCGCAACATCATGTTACCGGTCATGCCCATGGTGCTGACCAGACCCATGCCCAAACGATCTTCGGGAACGAAAGCCATGGCTATGCCGGCCTTCTTAATGTCCAGAGGATCCTTGCCGACCAGTTCAACATCATTACCGGTTTTAGGATCGTGGAACATGATAGAACCTTCGGCAATAGGATACAGACCGGCAATGGATTCCAGCAGCTCCTTCTGGCCGGAACCGGCAACACCAGCAATACCCAACACTTCGCCGCTATTAGCGGTAAAAGTGACATCGTCCAGACGCTTGACGCCAAGTTCATCATAGCAGGTCAGATTTTTGATCTCCAGACGAGGCTTGGGATCCACGGGATCAGGACGATTGATGTTCAAAGATACGCTGCGACCGACCATCATATCGGTCAAGGATTGCTGGCTAGCATTCTTAGTGGCAACATCGCCGATGTACTCACCCTTACGCAGAATAGCAACGCGGTCGGAAACATCCAACACTTCGTGCAGCTTATGGGTGATGATGATCAGGGACTTGCCATCTTTCTGCATATTGCGCATAATGGCAAACAGCTTAGTGGTTTCCTGCGGCGTCAGAACAGCAGTAGGCTCGTCCAAAATCAGAATATCGGCGCCACGGTACAGTACCTTGACGATCTCTACGGTCTGCTTTTGAGAAACAGACATATCGTAAATCTTCTGATCGGGCTTAATGTCGAAGCCATATTTATCGCAGATCTCTTTTACCTTTTCGCCAGCTTTTTTTAGATCCAGCTTGCCTTCACCCTCAAGACCCAAAACAATATTTTCGGTGGCGGTAAAGACATCAACTAATTTAAAGTGCTGATGGATCATACCGATACCGTTATCAAATGCGTCCTTAGGAGAAGCAATGGTCACGGGCTTTCCGTGAACATAAATCTGTCCCTCATCAGGGAAGTAGATACCGGAGAGCATATTCATCAGGGTCGTTTTGCCACTGCCATTTTCACCCAGCAAGGACAAAATTTCGCCTTCGCGCAAATCCATATTGATGCTGTTATTAGCTACAACACTACCAAAGCGCTTGGTGATATTCTCCATTTTAATTGCACATGCAGTTTCCAAGGCTGTCATCCTTTCTTACGGAATTGGATAGCATACAATAGGCCATATTCCGAATTTTAGTCCATTAAGATATTACCATAATTTTTTTAGGTTGTAAATTAAAAACGAAAAAATTTTTAGGTTATATGTAAAGAGTGTCTAAAACAACAGAACATGGTCGTATTTTTTGTGATATTATACAATAATTATGCTATCTGTGCGTCATCAGATGATGGGATTTTTACTTGGCTTATCCGATTTGAAAAAGGCAAAAAAAGTGGACTGCCATTGGGCAGTCCACTTTTTTGTGAGAATTTTGATTAGTTCAGCTCGGTAATACCATCGATACGCAGCTGGAAAGAAGGAGCGGAGATGTACTCGGACTCGTGATAGTAACCATCTGCAATACCTTCGTTGGTATCGGGAGTGAAGTCGCCGTCGCTATCGAAGGTGAAAGCGCTGGTGACAGGCTGACCGCCGACGGTGAAGTTAGCGGTGTCGAAGACGTGCAGGGAGCCATCCTTGATAGCAGCCTCAACCTCAGCGACCTTCTCAGCAGTACCCTCAGCAACCTCGGGACCCAGATCGGTGATGCAGACAGCACCCTCGTTGTAACCGGCAGCCCAGTCAGTCTTGACTTCCTCACCGTTCAGCATAGCGTTGAACAGATAGGTGTAGAACACGGACCAGTTGTTGGAAGAGGAGGTCAGAGCAGCGGTGGGAGCAGCGGCGAGCATATCAACGTTGTAACCAACGGAGTATACGACCTGACCATTGTCCTTAGCAGTCTGAACAGCCTTGGGAGCGCCGGTGGAGTCAGCGTGCTGGCCAATGATGACGCAGCCCTTAGACATCAAAGCTTCAGCGGCTTTGCCCTCGTCCTGAATGTTGAACCAGGAGTTGGTGTACTGAACATCCATGTGAGCTTCGGGAACGATGCTCTTGATGCCCAGGAAGAAGCCGGTGTAACCGGAAACCACTTCAGCATAGGGATATGCACCAACATAGCCGATGTGAGGATCGGAAACCTTGCCGGCATCCATCAGTTCCTTCAGCTTCATACCGGCAACAACACCGGAAACATAGCGGGACTCGAAGGTGTAGTTGAATGCGTTGTGGAAGTTCTTCAGACCGGACTTCATAGCGGTATCACCGGTCATAGAAACGAACTGGACATCGGGATTCTCCTCAGCAGCCTGCTGAGCATAGGTCTGATGACCGTAGGAGTTGGTGATGACCAGATTGCAGCCCTGCTCGACGCACTCAATGCACTTGTCGTAGCAATCCTCGGTCTCGGGGATGCTGTAGAACCATACCAGGTCCTCATCAGCCAGACCGCAGGCAGCTGCAGCAGCCTTGATGCCGTCCATGTGGGCAGCAGTGTAACCCTCGTTTTCGTCGCCGACCAGAACGATACCGACCTTCAGCTTGGCAGCATCGCCTTCGCCTTCGCCGTCAGCAGCGGGGGCCTTCTCACCGCAGGCTACCAGGCTCAGAGCCATAACCAGAGCGAGAATCAGTGCAAGAAACTTTTTCATGCTTGTTTGTTCCTCCTTTAATATTTTGATATCCGGCGAAAGAAGAAAGAATTTCCGGATACCTGAAAAACGGACGCAAGTCCGAAATTCACACGTGAAAGTATATGTTGAATGTATTATACAATACCGCCATAAGGATTTCAACTGAAAATAGAGAATGTGACCATTTTTTTCATGCTTGCACAAAAAATTTTTAGAATATTTGGATAATATTAGTATTGCAAATGTGAAATTATTCGTCCTCGTACAGAAAATTTGCCTTTTAATAAGTAAAACCATATAAAGCTGATCGCTACTTGACGACAAAGTAATGCAGTATATATCCTGAAAAAGAAAAGAGAGACCGAAGTCTCTCCTTTCAAAAACGATTATTACTGATGGATACGGGTACCGGTCTTACCGGCGATACCGTCCTTGGCCTTCTCCAGCAGGGTGATCAGAGCGGTGCGGCCGGGCTTGGATTCAGCAAACTTGACAGCAGCCTGTACCTTGGGCAGCATGGAGCCCTTGGCAAACTGATTGTCAGAGATGTACTGAGCAGCCTCAGCGGGAGTCAGATCATCCAGACCCTTCTGATCAGGCTTGTTGAAGTTGATAGCGACCTTCTCAACAGCGGTCAGGATGATCAGCATATCAGCGTCCAGCAGCTCAGCCAGCAGCTCGCTGCCGAAGTCCTTATCGATGACGGCGGGGGTACCGGTGACCTTACCGTCCTTGCGGATGACGGGGATACCGCCACCGCCTACTGCGATAACCACGTTGCCGGCATCAACCAGAGTCTTGATGGAAGCGGCCTCAACGATATCGAAGGGCTTGGGGGAGGGAACGACGCGGCGATAGCCACGACCGGCATCTTCGACCATGGTGAAACCCTTTTCAGCGGCGATGCGCTCTGCGGTTTCCTTATCATAGAAAGCGCCAACGGGCTTGGTGGGATTCTGGAAAGCGGGGTCGTCCTCGGACACGACAGTCTGAGTAACAATGGTGGCCACGGGCTTGTTCATGCCGCGGGAAACCAGCTCATTGCCGATAGCCTGCTGCAGATGATAACCAATGTAACCCTCGGACATAGCGCCGCACTCGGGGAAGGGCATGTCAGCCTTAATAGCACCGGCCTCTGCGGCGGTGGATAGGCCCAGGTTGATCATACCGACCTGAGGACCGTTACCGTGTGCGATAACAACCTCGTTGCCCTCGGCGATCAGATCAACAATTGCCTTAGCGGTATTTGCAACCAGTTCCAACTGCTCGGTAGCAGTATTGCCCAGAGCGTTGCCGCCCAATGCAATAACAATCTTCTTGCTCATTCTTTTATACCTCTTTTGTATGTGTCATGAATAAAGGCGGGAGTGTCGCGAGACACTCCCGCCTTCGGAAATGCAAATTATTCTGAATTAGAACAGCTTGCGATGCTCATCAGCAGCGTCCAGCTTCATCAGGGCCTTGACGGGATCCTTGACCTGAGCCATGAAGATCATAGCAGCGATGATATAGGGCTTGTAGGAAGCTTCCTTGTACAGGGGAACGATATAACGATCGAACACGGAGTTATCAACTTCGCCTTCCTTGCAGCTCAGACCGGTGATGTCGGCGGGCAGGCAGTGCATGTACAGAGCCTTACCGTCCTTGGTCAGCTTCATCATTTCCTCGGTGCAAGCCCAATCCTTATGCTCGGCGTTCTGAGCCAGCAGCTTCTTCTCCAGAGCATCGATACCAGCCTGATCGCCGGCGGAGTACAGCTTGGTGCGCTCTTCCATAGCAGCAAAGGGAGCCCAGGACTTGGGATAAACGATATCAGCATCCTTGAAAGCTTCCTTCATGTCGTTGGTCTTGTGGAACTTGGAGCCGTACTTCTCGCAGTTCTTGCGAGCGACTTCCTCGACCTCGGGCATAACGTCGTATCCTTCGGGATGAGCCAGAGTCACGTCCATGCCGAAACGGGTGAACAGACCGATGACGCCCTGAGGAACGGACAGGGGCTTGCCGTAGGAGGGAGAATAAGCCCAAGTCATAGCGACCTTCTTGCCCTTCAGGTTCTCCACACCACCGAAGTAGTGGATAACGTGCAGCATATCAGCCATGCACTGAGTGGGGTGGTCAACGTCGCACTGCAGGTTCACCAGAGTGGGGCGCTGCTCCAGGATGCCCTGACGATAACCGTCTTCCAGAGCGTCCATGAAGGTCTTCTGATAGGTATGGCCCTGGCCAATGTACATATCATCGCGGATACCGATGACGTCAGCCATGAAGGAAACCATGTTAGCGGTCTCGCGAACGGTCTCACCGTGAGCGATCTGGGACTTCTTCTCGTCCAGAACCTGCTCTTCCAGACCCAGCAGGTTGCAGGCGGAAGCGAAGGAGAAACGGGTACGGGTGGAGTTGTCGCGGAACAGGGAGATACCCAGACCGGAATCGAACACGCGGGTGCTCTTGTTGCGCTCACGCAGGTCGCGCAGAGCGTCAGCGACGGTGAAGATAGCATCGATTTCATCATCGGTCTTGTCCCAAGTCCAATAGAAATCGTTCTTGTACATATTGTTGATATGCAGGGTCTCGAGGTGACGAGCCAGTTCAACAGTCTTGCTCATTGTTGTCATTCTCCTTATAAAAATAGTGTATTTATTATAGGTATATTATTCTCCTGAGAACCGCATCTTATGACACGGTTCTCAGGGAGAAATCAACGAAATTACTTGATGTCGTTGCCGGTCAGTTCCTGACGGAAGGAAGTAGCACTGCCGTCCTTGTTCTCGGGCTTGTACAGACCGGGAACTGCAGCGTACAGAGCAGCGCAGGTAACCAGATCCTGCTTGAAGGTCACTTCGTTGGGAGCGTGAGCCTGAGACTCAGCACCGGGGCCGAAGCCGACGCAGGGGATACCGTAACGACCCTGGATGGAAACACCGTTGGTGGAGAAGGTCCACTTATCGGTCAGAGGACGGCCTTCGCGCTTGGAAGCAGCCAGCTCGGTGGGCATCAGGCGCTCGGTGCCCCACAGACCGTGGTGAGCATCGATCAGAGCCTGGACGTGAGGAGCGGACTCCTTGTTGATCCAGGTGGGGAAGAAGCACTCGGTCTCGTAGACGTGACCGGTCCATGCGGGACGGTCATACATATACATGGAAACCTTAACGTCCTTAGCGTACTTCTTGCAAGCGGGCAGATCCTCGATCTCCTTCAGGCAGGACTGATAGGTCTCACCGGCGGTCATACGACGGTCGATGGAGATAGAGCAGCTATCAGCAACAGCGCAGCGGGAGGGAGAGGTGTAGAAGATCTGAGAAGTGGTGCAGGTACCCTTACCCAGGAAACGAGCATCTTCATAATGATCGGGATTGAACTTGGGATCCAGCATCTTGACGAGGCCGTTGATCTCGGTGGAGCCGTCAGCGGGATTCTCGTTCAGATCGCGGACATTCTCAATGACCTCAGCCATCTTGTGGATAGCATTGTCACCACGCTCGGGAGCGGAACCGTGGCAGGAAACACCGTGCATGTCGACGCGGATTTCCATACGGCCGCGGTGACCACGATAGATACCACCGTCGGTGGGCTCAGTGGAGATAACGAACTCAACCTGGTTGCGTGCATCTTCGGGACCGTTGAAGTACTCGTTCACGATGGACTGCCAGCACATACCGTCGCAATCCTCTTCCTGAACGGAGCCGACGACCATCATCTTGTAGCCTTCGGGAATCAGGCCCAGATCCTTCATGATCTTCACACCGTAAGTAGCGGAAGCCATGCCGCCTTCCTGGTCGCTGCCGCCACGGCCATAGATGATATCATCAGTCTCATAGCCTTCGTAGGGGTTGCATTCCCAGTTTTCGATGTTGCCGATACCGACGGTATCAATATGAGAGTCGATAGCGATGATCTTGTCACCGTTGCCCATCCAGCCGATTACGTTGCCCAACTTGTCGAACTCGACCTTATCGTAACCCAGAGCCTTCATCTCTTCAGCAATGCGCTTAACAACGCCCTCTTCCTCGCAGGACTCGGAAGGAATAGCAATCATGTCACGCAGGAACTTGACCATAGCAGGCTTGTAGCCTTCAGCAGCCTTTTTGATAGCTTCAAAATCCATAGTGTACCTCCATATTATAATAATTTACAATTTGCGGGTAAGTTTGGTTTCTTACATCTCTATAATAACACACAGTTCGTGGAAGTCAAACAAAAATTTATCAAACCTAAATTTTTTTTTGTCGAAAGCATTGATTTTCGCTGAAAATGTGGTATGATGAACGTGGCTAAAACTAAAAACGGGTGGGAGTGTGATACATGGAAAGCAAAAAGCTGGAAACCTTAAAGCAATTGGCGGACGGTATTGCAGCACATTTTGGCAGTAAATGTGAGGTCGTTATCCACGATCTGAATAGCCGTCACGCGGATCATTCCATTGTATATATTGTCAATGGACATGTGACAGGACGTAAGGTAGGCGACGGCGCTTCCAAGGTCGTGTTGGATCAGTTGCGCCATCCGGATCAGGAAGCGAAAGATCACTTCCGTTACCTGACACGTACAACCGACGGCAAGATTCTGAAATCGTCTTCTCTCTACATTCGCAACAGCAAGGGCGTGGTTACGGCAATTTTCGCCATCAACTACGATGTGACTTCCTTGATCATGATCAAACAGGAAGTTGAGGAAATGATCAAGCCTGCTGCTGAGGAGGCACAGAAAGAGCCCGAGAAACTTATCAACGTCAACGATGTGTTGGACGAGCTTATTAAGCAGTCCGTTGCGATGATAGGAAAGCCAATTGCTCTGATGAATAAGGACGACAAGATTCAGGCCATTCAGTTCCTGAACGACAGCGGCGCTTTCCTGATCACCAAATCCGGCGACAAAGTGGCAAAATACTTCGGTATTTCAAAATATACATTATATTCTTATATTGATGCCAACAAAAAACAGGAGGAAAAATATCATGGGCAAAATTGATCTGTCTATCAACAAGGCCGGTCTGGACCACAATATCCAGAAGGCAAAGGAAAACAACATCATCATCCCTACCATCGCTCAGATGCAGAACCCCGATCTGATCCCCGAGAAGATTAAGGCTAAGCTCAGCAACACCGGTCTGTGGGACGTTGATCCCGTCAACCTGTTCCGTATTTCCTGGAAGAACGAAGCCAAGGAAGAGGGCGGTCTGTTCCAGTCCACTCCTAACTATGTGGAAATCCCCAGCGAGCTCAGTGGCGTTCCCTGCCGCATCATTGCTATGTCCGGTAAGTGGTTCCCCACCGGCTGCCACAAGGTCGGCGCTTCCTTCGGCTGCCTGGCTCCCCGTCTGGTAACCGGTCAGTTTGACGCTACCTATCATCACGCTGTATGGCCCTCCACCGGTAACTACTGCCGTGGCGGCGCTTTCAACTCCAAGCTGCTGGCTTGCGAGTCTGTTGCTATTCTTCCTCAGGACATGTCCAAGGAGCGTTTCGATTGGCTGAAGTCCATCGCCGGCCAGATCATCGCTACCCCCGGCTGCGAGTCCAACGTTAAGGAAATCTTCGACAAGACCTGGGAGCTGAAGCAGGATCCTACCATGATGATCTTCAACCAGTTCGCAGAGATGGGCAACCCCCTGTGGCACTACAATGTCACCGGTTATGCTCTGGCAGATCTGTTCGAGGCTGTTAAGAAGCCCGGTCAGAACTTCGCAGGTGCATGCTTCACTTCCGGTTCCGCTGGTACTATGTCCGCCGGCGATCTGCTGAAGGAGCGTTATCCCCACCTGAAGCTGGCTGTTGGTGAAGCTCTGCAGTGCCCCACCATCCTGAACAACGGCTTCGGCGGCCACCGTATCGAGGGTATCGGCGACAAGCACATCCCCTGGATCCACAATGTGAAGAACACCGACATGGCTATTGCTATCGATGATGAAGATTCTCAGCGTCTGCTGCGCCTGTTCAACACCGAGGACGGCAAGAAGTACATGAAGGAAGAGCTGGGCATGTCCGACGAGCAGGTCGAGAAGATGAGCTGGCTGGGTATCTCCGGTATTGCTAACGTGCTGTGCTGCATCAAGATGGCTAAGTACTATGAGCTGACCGAGAACGATGTCGTCGCTACCGTTCTGACCGACTCCGCTGTCATGTATCAGTCTCGTATCGCCGAGCTGAACGAGATGCACGGTGCTTACAACGCTGTTGAGGCTGCTAAGGATCACGCTCTGCATATGCTGGGCCTGAAGACCGACAACATGATGGAGATGGGTTATGCTGAGCGCAAGCGCGTCCACAACCTGAAGTACTACACTTGGGTTGTGCAGCAGGGCATGACCGTTGAGGATCTGAACGCTCAGTGGTACGATGTGGAGAATACTTGGGATGCAGTCCACGCTCAGGCTAAGGAGCTGGATGAGCTGATCAACGAGTTCAACGAGGCTACCGGTCTGCTGAAGAACCTGTAAGATATAAGCGTCAATAAAAAACGCCTCAAGGGCGGGGCATCAGCCCCGCCCTTGTTCATTAACAAGGAGAAATTTACCATGAAAAACGTAAAATACGGTAAGTGTGTCAAGTGCGGCAAGACCTATGACGCTGTGCCGGACCTGACCAACTGCTCCTGCGGCGGTATTCTGGATATTGTCTATGACTACGACTATATCAAGTCCGTGCTGACCAAGGAGAAACTGGCAAAACGCGAAAACCGCTCCATGTGGCGCTACCGCGAGCTGCTGCCCGTGGAGGAAACCACCCCCGATACGCCCCTGCGCGTGG
>JAZLIB010000069.1:0-7971 GCA_045617185.1 Vescimonas sp. | reverse complement strand
CTGTGCGACCTGACCAGCGGCAGCGGCGATAAGGGCACGCCTATCATCTATATCCAAGGCTATTTCGATAACTACACCAACGAGTAATGTTTCTATCTTCCCAACGGGAACGGGCGGTGCGTTTTGTACGCATCGCCTTTTTCCATATTTCAAATCTGTCCGTCCATGTGTTGCATAGCCATACCAGCCCCCATTATAAGCAGAACTTATATGCAACATTACGTATTCATGTTTTACTTATTCTGCATTTTATGTATAATGTAATCAAATGCAAGAATTTTTCCTATATGTGATATTTTCTCCCTCCCCAAAAACGAAAAGGCAGAGTGCATACGCACTCTGCCTTTTCTATTATTTTACCAATCCTGCTCAAAGTGCAGATGGCTAATGATTTTCCATGTATCCTTGCAGTAGGTGGGAATCTGATCAAGGTTGTAGGACCAGCTGGTACCCTCCAATTCAATCGTCGTGTACTTGCTCGGATCAAAATAGGTAACCGTAGGCTCTGCCGCATCCCAGTTGCCAACTTGGGCCGCTACATCCCGCTGCAGCGCCTGATAGATTGCGCGTGCCTGCTCCGTTGTCAGCTGGCAGCGTCCCTCATCGGAATAGACATAACCGCCTTTGACCGTCTTAACATCCTTTTCATAGATGTCACACAGCAATGTCTGACTTGTCACGCTTTCCGTGTTACCCAAAGCATTCAGCGCCTCATGCAGTGCCGAGCCCTTTTCCAGATGCATTTCAGTATAGCTGCGTCTTACCTCCGTTCCGTCTTTCAAGGTATAGGTAAGGTGCAGTGTATTGCAATCCTCATATACTTCGCCTCTGCCCTGCTCGATGGCTGCTTTCTGCGCATTGATAGCGGCAAGGATAGTTTCCTCGTCGGTGCAGTTCATTCCACAAGCAAAGCTCGGCGCGTCAATGGTCACGTCCACACTCTTCACCTGCGCGGCATTGGGAACATAGCGCACATAGCCGAACAGGTCAAGGCACATGGCCACAAACAACAGCACCACGATACCGCAGGCCACCAGCATGCCCTTCCAGCCATTCTTGAACACGCGCAGGGATTTTTTGATCAGCATATCCGCCGCGAAGTAGCATAGCACGGTCATCAACAGCAGGCAAACCAGCAGACCCATGCGGGAGCGGTCAAAGCCGCCGTCAAATACCATCCAGAACAGACCCATGCCCAATGCCAGGCCGCCCACAATGGCGATCACATAGCGGAAGATGGGCTTTGCCCAACGGAATGCCACGCTGTCACCTGCCGCCTCGCTGTGACGCAGCTGATAGAGCAGATAACTTACGCCCAACAGCACCAGCGCCGCAGCAGCGTAAATCAGCAGTATACTGATTGCGCCTTTATATTTTGCCAGACCGGGTGTGTACGGCGTGTCAAAGTAATTGAATTTTGTTAATCTGTCACCGATTTTTATGATGGGGGTCAGCCATCTGACAAAAGGCAACAGATCCACATCACAGTAACCGTAGTATAGCACACCGGAAAGTCCACCGATCAGCAATTGGATCACCGCTGCGACGAAGTTAATACCCGCATACAGCACCGGCACAGCCAGCAGCCAGCCGGTGAACATGGCGCAGAAGATACCCAGCGTAAAGAATACGAAATCCAGCAGCGTAGCCGTCAGTAGCCACAGCAGCGTCATATCCCATTTGACAGCGCTCATGCCGGACACCTGTGCCAGCAGCACCAGCGCAAATACAATCACATTGCCGCCCAGCAGCATGGTCATGCCCGAGGTAAAGTGGGCAAAGAAGTGAGTGCTGCGCTTAGCAGGCAGGCTATGCAGCAAGCCTGTGCTGCGGTTGTTCATCAGATAGGAGTAGCAGGCCATCGCGGCGATAATACCGAAAATGACCGCCATCACCAGCGCTGCAAACAGCGCCTGCTCCATCGTCTCACCCACATAACGACCGGGGGCGTTCATATCGGGCAGATTGCGGATCAGCTGAATGGGCAGCAAGACCGTCCAGATGAAGGTATAGCCGAAGCAGATGGGCCAATAGTGCCGCAGATCGCTGCGGACGAGCGTCTTAAAGTACGATGTCGCGGACCGCATAGTCAGCACCTCCCAATTCGTAGATAAAGATCTCCTCCAGTGTCAGAGGAATGGCCTCCATCAGCAAAGGATCGCAGATGGCCATGCGGCGCTGGATCTCCTCGCTGCTGCCGCGGATAATATAGGTATACACGCGACCCACAGAGGATTTGTGCAGGATCTGCAATTCTGCAGGCAGACGAGGCTCTTCCGCGGTGCGGTAAGCCACCTGCAGTTTGACGGTGTTGTCCTGCAAGTCGGACAATGTGCGCTCCAAGAGCACCTTGCCCTTATTCATGATACCCACATGGTCGCACACATCTTCCAGCTCACGCAGGTTATGGCTGGATACCAGCACGGTGGTACCGCGCTCGGCCACATCGCCCAGTAGCAGGCTCCACACCTGACGGCGCATCACGGGGTCAAGACCGTCCACCGGCTCATCGAGCACCAGATACTCCGGCATACAGCACATGGTCAGCCAGAAAGCGGCCTGCTTCTGCATACCCTTACTCATACGGCGGATCATCTGCTTGTCGTTGAGGGGGAAGATCTGCTTCATTTTCTCGTAGCGCTCACGGCTGAAAGCGGGATACATACCCTCGTACAACTTTGCCATTTCCGCGATAGATGCCTGTGGGAAATAGTACCAATCGTCGGGAATGGATACAATGCGCTCCTTCACCGCCGCGTTTTCATAAATCGGCTGACCTTCCAGCAGTACCTCGCCTCTATCAGCGCGATACACACCGGTCAGATGGCGGATAATGGTGGACTTGCCCGCACCGTTGGGGCCTACAAGACCGTACACCGCGCCCTTGGGCACTGTCAGCGTAGCACCGTCCAAGGCGCGAAAGCCGTCAAATGTTTTCACGACTCCTTTTGCTTCAAGCATGACTGTTTCCTCCTTCCCACAGTTCCATGAATTCCTCCCGGCTCATGCCGAGATTCTTCAGTTCCTCCAGCATCGGCTTCACCTTTGCCACGACTTCCTGCCGCCGTGCGGCGTTCTGGGTGTCGCCCTCTGCCACGAAAGTCCCTCTGCCCGTCACGGAGTAGACAAAGCCCTCCGTTTCCAGTTCGGCGTAAGCACGCTGAATGGTGTTGGGATTGATGGCAAGTTGAGTGGCCAGCGTGCGCACGGACGGCAACTTATCGCCCGGTGCCATCACACCTGTCACCACAAGGCGGCGCAGGCCGTCCTTGACCTGCTCGTAAATCGGCCGGCTGTCACGATAGTCCAGATGGATCATCGTGCATTCCTCCCTTCCACAAGTGTATTAGTTGTGTTAGTACACTTAACATAGCACGGCATACACCCTTTGTCAAGTGTATTTTTTCAGAATTTTTCGGGTATACTCCATACACTTATATAAAAGGAAGGAGCGGTTTTATGCACGCTATGGTCAATCAGAAGGCCTGCATTCAATGCGGGCTGTGTCCCACGATCTGTCCCGAGGTGTTTTCGCTGACACCCGGCGAGCCGGCGCAGGCCATCACAGAGGAAGTACCCAAGGAGCAGGAGGTCGCGGCGCAGGATGCGGCGGATAACTGTCCCACATCGGCGATCGTTATTAAATAAGGTGCATTTTTCCCAAAAACAAAGCAATTTTTTCAAAATATGGCTTTACAATCGGCATTTGGTGTGATATTCTATTTAAGCACGCGAATGTGCAACGGCCCCTTACCTTAGTCACGCGGACTTTTTCACCTGTCCGATGAACTCAGGATGCGGGCGAAATATAAGAAAGGTGGAAACACAACTATGATGCTGAAAGATCAGAAGACCTCTATCATCGAGGCCAACCGTACCCATGAGACCGACACCGGTTCTCCCGAAGTGCAGGTCGCTATCCTGACCGAGCGTATTGCTCAGCTGACCGCTCACCTGAAGGTTCATCCCCACGACTTCCATAGCCGTCGCGGTATGCAGATGATGATCGGTAAGCGCCGTCGTCTGCTGGACTATCTGGCTAAGAAGGACATCGAGCGTTATCGTGCCCTGATCGCCAAGCTGGGTCTGCGTAGATAATTGTGAAATCAGGGTGATGCGTACCGCATCACCCTATTTTCAATATTACGGCGAGCCAATCACCGCATTTAGAACTTGAAAATGCACCTGCTATGCGGACGTATTTTCAAGTGCTAAATGGTTTGGCTCCCGTAGAAAAAATAAATTTGAAAAGGAGCAAAAACCATGTCTACTATTATTACCAACAGACAGTTCCCCAACTACCATAAGTACACCATGGAACTGGCCGGCCGCACCCTGACTCTGGAAGTCGGCAAGCTGGCTGAGCTGGCCAATGCCGCCGTGATGGTGGGTTATGGCGACACCCGCGTGCTGTGGTGCGTCACCGCCGCTCCCCGTCCCCGTGACGGTATCGACTTCTTCCCTCTGGGCGTTGACTTTGAAGAGAAGATGTACTCCGTGGGCCGCATTCCCGGCAGCTTCAACCGCCGCGAAGGCCGTCCCGGCGAAAAGGGTATCCTGACCTCCCGTGTCATCGACCGCCCCATTCGTCCTCTGTTCCCCTATGATTTCCGCAATGACGTGTCCGTGATGTGCACCGTCATGGCTCAGGATCACGATTGCTCCGCTGAGGTCGCCGCTCTGATCGGTACCTCTGCTGCTCTGGCTATCTCCGACATTCCCTGGAACGGCCCCATTGGCGCTGTGAAGATGGGTCTGATCGACGGCAAGCTGGTCATCAACCCCAACGCTGAGGAGCGTAAGGTCAGCGATCTGGACGTGACCGTGGTTTCCACCGGCAAGAAGGTGGTCATGATCGAGGCCGGCGCAAATGAAGTGCCCAACGACATGATGTTCTCTGCCATCAAGACCGCACACGAAGAGAATCAGAAGATCATCGCCCTCATCAATCAGATGGTCAGCGAGATCGGTAAGCCCAAGTTTGAGTATCCCCACGCCGCTTTCGATCAGGAGCTGTTCGACAAGATCGTGGCTGACTTCATGGACGAGGCCAAGGCCGCCATGGATACCGATGATAAGAACGTCCGCGAGGATCGCTGGAATGCCATGATTGAGAAGTGGCATGAGAAGTATCTGGAAGAGCATCCCGATATGGACCAGTATCTGGACGAGATCACCTATAAGTTCCAGAAGAAGATCGTCAAGGCATGGCTGCTGGAAGGTCACCGTGTTGATGGCCGTCAGAAGAACGAGATCCGTCCTCTGAGCGCCGAAGTCGGCGTTCTGCCCCGCGTTCACGGTTCGGGTCTGTTCCCCCGCGGCCAGACTCAGGTTCTGAGTGTTGCTACGCTGGACACTCTGTCCGCCAACCAGAAGCTGGACACCATCTGGGAAGAAACCGAGAAGCGCTATATGCACCACTACAACTTCCCCGGCTACTCCGTCGGCGAAGCCAAGCCCGCCCGCAGCCCCGGCCGTCGCGAGATCGGTCACGGCGCACTGGCTGAGCGTGCTCTGCTGCCCGTGATCCCCTCCGTGGAAGAGTTCCCCTATGCTATCCGTGTGGTATCCGAGGTCGTTTCCTCCAACGGTTCCACCTCTCAGGGCTCCATCTGCGGCTCTACTCTGGCTCTGATGGATGCCGGTGTGCCCATCAAGGCTCCCGTTGCCGGTATCTCCTGCGGTCTGATTCAGGACGATGACGGCTCCTTCACCACCTTCATCGACATTCAAGGTGTGGAAGACTTCCACGGCGAGATGGACTTTAAGGTTGCCGGTACCAAGAAGGGTATCACCGCTATCCAGATGGACCTGAAGAACGACGGTCTGACCATGGAGATCATCGAGAACGCTCTGGACATCACCTATGATGCCCGCGTGCAGATCCTCGATCAGATCATGCTGCCCTGCATTTCTGAGCCTCGTGACGAAGTCAGCGAGTATGCTCCCAAGATGATCACCATGCACATCGATCCCGATAAGATCCGCGATGTTATCGGTAAGGGCGGCAGCGTGATCCAGAAGATCGTGGCTGAATCCGGTGCCAAGGTTGACATCGACGAAGACGGTACCATCCACATCGCTTCCCCCGATGCTAACTCCTGCGCTATTGCCAAGAAGTGCATCGACGATATCGTGTTCGTTCCCGTGGTGGGTGAACTGTATTACGGCCGCGTCGTGCGTCTGATGACCTTCGGTGCATTCGTGGAGATCGCTCCGGGCAAGGACGGTCTGGTGCATATCTCCAAGCTGGCTGACCACCGCATTGAGAAGGTGGAAGATGCCTGCAAGGTGGGCGATATGATGTGGGTCAAGTTCATGGAAATCGACGAGAAGGGTCGTTGGAACCTCTCTCACAAGGACGCCATGAAGGAGATCGCCGCCAAGGAAGCCGCCGGCGAAGTGATCAAGTAAGATTACAAAATGATAAGGAGGACACCGAAAAGGTGTCCTCCTTTTATTATTATGTTTTCAACGCGGCCATACACCATCTTTTGGCAAACCCAGAATATAATCTGCGCTAACCTTGTAATGCTCACAAAATTTTACCAAATACGCAATAGGCGGCGTATTTTTTCCCGTTTCGTAACGTGCAATCTGCACTTGATGGTAACCGAGTGCCTTGGCTAAATCGCGCTGGGATTCGTCGTGGTCGATGCGAATGTCAATCATGCGCTGTATCATGCTATAAGCTCCCTTATCAAGTTCTTTACCTTGACAGCTTATAACAGATATGTTATCTTTATACCAAGTGATAACACTTTTGTTATCATCTTTTAAAGAGCAATTGGTATTTACACTTGCGGGGAGGATGAGCGATTTATGAAATGTCCAAATTGCGGCGCGGAAATTAGCGGTAATTCAAAGGTTTGCGAATTTTGCGGTTCTTCCATTTCTACTCAAATGCGTCTAGAACAAGAACGGCTCAACAAATCTGAATGTCCTAAATGCGGAAGTACCAACATTTCTTTTGGCAGAGAAAAACAAGGTGAAATAAAAGGGAAGCGTGGTACCACTATTGTTCGGTCAACTGTTGGTGTATGCAAAGACTGCGGTTATACATGGCAAACAGATAATGGCGGAACAACTGTTAACAAAAGAAAAACTTGGCTGTGGGTTTTGGGGTGGATTTTTATTTTCCCGCTCCCCTTGACCATACTTCTCCTCCGAAAAAAAGAGATGAATCCCATAATTAAGTATGGAATCATCGCATTAGCTTGGCTCATACTTATTGTAATTGGAGTGAGCGGAAATTCGAATGAGTCTGATGATGGAAGTTCTCCGGTAAAAACGGAATCCAATTCATTCTGCATTACAGAAGGCGAATCGGGCGAGTATGGATTTAAACTCACCCTGAATAAGGATACTGAGTTCGAAGAAGCCAAATACTATTATCATATTCCCGCAGGTGAATATACTATTACAAATGTTGGAGACAGCAGAGCCCAAGTTAGCGTCCTTAGCGATGAAGTAGTTAAAAATGATGCAGGTTGGGAAGAATTCGCCGAAGCATATGACTGCGTTGCATTTGATGCAAATGAGCAGGGCATCATTCATGTTGGTGACAATCAATGCATTGAGATCACCGAAGGCGATGTGATCAGATTTGAACTGAATTAAGAATAAAAAGGGGGCGAACTATCCGCCCCCTTTTTATATGGATTGGTTAGCCAAAATTAAAGGGAGACATCTTCTTTATGAAGTGTCTCCCTTTAATGGGTGGATTTTTCTTATTTATTGCTGCTGCCGTTTCAGTTTGCGGATATCCTCGCCGAAGAAGGGCAGAATCCGATACTCACCCTCCAAGCGGGACTGGATCTGTTTGGAATACCGCCGCCCCAGTTCATCGGGATTGAGGTTGGTGCTGATGATGGTCTTTTTCCCTGCCAGCAACCGTCCGTTAATGAGTTGATACAGCGCACTCTGCACAAAGGTGGTGGTCATCTCCGTACCCAGATCGTCCAGAATCAG
>JAZLIB010000068.1:0-26626 GCA_045617185.1 Vescimonas sp. | reverse complement strand
CCCTTGATCATGCCGTACTTGATACCGTAGGCATTGAGCACGCGGGTCAATGCGGCCTTAAAGCCGGTTTCGTGCATGCCGCCCTCGGGAGTGCGGATATCGTTGGCGAATGACACCATGTTTTCGTTATAGCCGTCATTATACTGCAAAGCGACCTCAGCGGTGGAATCACCCTTGGTGCCGGATATATACACGACCTCGCTGTGCAGAGCGTTCTTGTTGCGGTTGATGTAAGTCACGAACTCGCGGATACCGCCCTCATAGCACATGGTATCGCTCTGCTCCTTGCCCTCGCGCGCATCGGTGATGGTGATACGCAGACCTGCATTCAAAAAGGCCTGTTCGCGCATACGGGTATGGAGGATTTCATAATCATACTCCAGCGTGTCGAACATCTCGCCATCGGGCTTGAATGTAACAATGGTACCGGTATGGTCGGTCTCACCCACGATGGTCATTTCCTTGGTGATGTCACCGCGGGAGAATGCCATCTCGTGGATCTTACCTTCCTTGTGTACCTGCACGGTCAGCCACTCGGACAAGGCGTTAACGACGGACGCACCAACGCCATGAAGACCGCCGGACACCTTATAGCCGCCACCGCCGAACTTACCGCCGGCGTGCAGCACGGTGAATACGACCTCCAGAGCGGGTCTGCCGGTCTGAGGCTGAATGTCCACGGGGATACCGCGTCCGTTATCGGTAACGGTGATGGTATTTCCCTCATTGATGGTCACGGTGATATCCGTGCAGAAGCCGGCCAGCGCCTCGTCGATGGAGTTATCCACGATTTCATACACCAGATGGTGCAGACCGCTGGAACTGGTGGAGCCGATATACATACCCGGGCGCTTACGGACGGCCTCAAGACCCTCCAGCACCTGAATATTAGACCCACCGTATTCTTCCGTAGCGGCGGTTACTTTTTCGAGTTCAGACATAAATTCTTCTCTCCTTCTTCTTGGGAACGTTTGAGCAGCGTTTGGGTATTGAGCTGCGATATATACACGATCTGACGGTGATAGGGATGGTCGCACACCAGAAAGGACTTGGGAATGTCCTCGCAGGCGTCCAGCACCACGCTGTCCTCCTCCGCCATGTTCAAAAATTGTCTTGTCAGTTTGGACTGTGAGGTGATATCCAGATCAAAGATACCGATGATCCGCTTATCCTCCAGCATCACATTCTGTCCGATGTGAAGAAATGCCATTTATACTACCTCTCCGTCCTTGATATGGAACACCTTGCCGCTGAGCAAAGCGTCCAGTCGGTCATTTTCACAGCAGGTGATGAATACCTGACCGCCTGCAATGCGGTTTAAGACATATTCCTGCCGCTTGGGGTCAAGCTCCGATAACACATCGTCCAGCAGCATCACGGGATATTCGCCGATGGCGTTTTTGTGGATCTCCCGCTCGGCAAGCTTCAGCGCCAGTGCCGCCGTGCGCACCTGCCCCTGCGAGCAGTATTGCCGCGCGCTGCGTCCGTTGACGGTCACTTCAATATCGTCCTTATGTGGCCCGCTCAGGCACAACTTGGACGCAATTTCCGCCTCATAGTGGGAGGTTTGATGCTCCATAAGCGCCGAAATCAGTTCTTGGTGGGGCGCAAAGGGATTGATAACCGTCTTTACCGTCTGATAGTGGAGGGACAGTTCCTCCTTGCCGCCGCTGCATTCACTGTGTGCCTGCGCGGCATAATCACGCAATGCCTCACAGAATCGAGCGCGATAATGAATCAGCACCGCACCCACCTCAGCAAGCCTTGCGTTGAAATCAGGCAGAGTCTGCAGCAGCTGCGGGTAATCCTCACTATCCCGTAGAATGCGGGTCTTGTGCTCGTAAAGGCGGTTAAATTCCGCCAAGGCCTCGGCGTAGCGGGGGCGCAGCTGGCAAAGGGAAATATCCATAAATCTTCGCCGTGCTGCCGCACCGTCACGAATGAGGAACAGATCCTCGGGGCAGAAAAACACCGTATGCAGCACATCACTCAACGCGGCGCTGTTCTTGGCATTCACGCCGTTGACGGTCATTTTTCGCCGCTTGCCGCGGGAAAGCTGGATCTCCGTCTTAAAACTGCGCTCGCGGGAATAGATCTGTCCCAAAATGGTGGCTGAGTTCTTGTCAAAGCCGATCATTTCCCGATCGGCACGCGCGCGTGGTGACTTACCGCAGGACAGATAGACAATCGCCTCGAGTAAGTTGGTCTTACCTTGGGCATTCTCGCCGTAGATTACATTGCAGTTGGGGTCAAAGGAAAGGCTCTGCTTCTCATAGTTGCGAAAGCCCTCCAGCGTCAAAGCGTCAATCCGCATAACTGACCGTCAGATGCTCCCCGCCGATGCACACATCATCGCCGGGCCGAATCTTTTTGCCGCGCTGGGTGCATACCTCACCGTTGACGGTGACCTCACCCTCCTGCACCATGATTTTGGCCTCACCGCCGGTAGAGGCGATGGCGGCAAACTTCAGAAGATCCTGCAGTTTGATAAATTCAGTTGTAATAGTAATGGTTTCCATAGAATCACTCTTTTTTAGGCAATACCTCACCATTCAGGTGTGCGGATTGCATAGTCAGTTTTTTTGTCAGATTGTTTGAAATTTACGCAGGAATCCTGACGGATTTCAAGAAAATTTCGAATAATATGGCGGAAATAAATGCAAGCAAGGCGTGCGCCGCGAATGGTGCGGCATTGCCTTAAATTATTGTGCTTTCAGGCGCACGGGCAGCACCATGTAAAGGAAGTTATCCTCGCCATTTGTAGGCACGATGATGCAGGGAGAAATACCGGTATTGAGTTCCATATTCACCGTATCGGCGGGTGCATAGCGCAGAGCGTCCAGCAGATAGCGGTTATTAAAGCCAATCTCGAGGCCGTTGCCGTCACCGGACACGGGGCAGATATCCTTTGCCTCGCCGTTACCGGTCTTGGCGGAGAAATACACCTTGTCGCTGTCGAATACACAGCGCACGGGGCTCTTCAGTTTCTCGCTGATGACCACGCTGACGCGGTCCAAACTCTCCATCATGGTGCGCTTTTCCACCTGCACGCAGATGGGATTGTTGCGGGGAATAGCATTCTTATAATCGAGGAACTCACCCTCCAGACGGCGGCAGATCAGCTGAGTGGAGCCGGTCTCAAACATCAAATGGCGCTTGCCCTGAATAATAGTGATGAGTTCATCGCTGTCGCTGCAGATATTTTCCACTTCCTTGAGCGCCGCGCCGGGTGCCACAAAGCGGAACGCACCGCCGTCGATCTTCTCCAGAGGCTCGCGGCGCAATGCCAGACGGAAACCGTCCACGGACACCACGGTCAGACCCTGATCGTTGATTTCAAAGAGCGAGCCGGTATGTACCGGGCGGCTCTCATTGGTCGACACGGCGAAACTGGTCTGACCGATCATAGATTTGAGGGTATTCTGAGCGATGGACATGGAATACTCATCATCTACCTCGGGCATTTCGGGATAATCGTCGGCGCTCAGACCGAGGATATCAAAACTGGCATCGCCGCAGGTCAGATGTACCATAAACTTCTCATCGGCGTGGAACACAATAATGTCATCGGGCATCTTGCGGATAATCTCGCCGAAAAGGCGGGCATTGATGACAATGCGGCCTTCTTCATGGATTTCCGCCTCAAAGGAGGTACGGATACCGGTCTGCATATTGTAGCCGGAGAGGGTCAGATTGGTATCGCCCTCAATCAGGATACCTTCCAGCGCAGGAATGGAACTCTTAGCGGCCACAGCGCGGGAGGTGGTGGAAACTGCATTTTGCAGCAGGGCTTTTTCACAAGAAAATCGCAGCATAGCGTTTCAGATCCTTTCTTAAAACTTCATGCATAATTTTGCAAAACATAACATAAACTAATCTTTTTTTAGTAACAGTAGCCGTAGGGAAAACTTTTGTGGAAAACTGTGTCAAATGCTTGGAAATAAAGGAAAATTTATCAACAGAGGAAAGAGATGTTTTTCTACACATTTCCACAGATTATCAAGCTAATTATGTTTTCCACATTTATTCCACGTGGATTCCACAGAAAATGTGGAAAAAAACGTCAATGCTTGGCATTAATATTGGTGGTGATTTCCTTGACCACCTCGGCATAGGAGGGGTCGGTACGCATCTGCGTTTCCACCTTATCCAAAGAGTGAAGCACCGTGGTATGATCGCGGTGGCCGAATTCCTTACCGATATCGTTGAGGGACAGATTGGTCATACGACGAATGAGATACATGGCAATCTGTCGGGCATTAACGATATCACGGCCGCGTTTCTGACCACGCAGGGTATCCTCGTCCACATTATAATATTTACAGATATAATCGATAATGTCGTGGGGCTTGGGCACGTACTCGTTGTCCGTCTTGAGCATATCACGCACTACACGGTCCACGGAGTTTTCATCTACCTGCGTGCCGAGAAGATCGCGCACGGCGAGAATCTTATTGAGCGTACCCTCCAACTGTCGCACGTTGGCGGTGACGTTCTCTGCAATGTTGGTGGACACATCGTCGGGCAAGGTCACGCCCAGCAGAGCGGCCTTGTTCTTCAAAATGGCAAGGCGGGTTTCAAAATCGGGCGGTACAACATCTACCATCAGACCCCATTCAAAACGGGTACGCAGTCGGTCTTCCAACTGGGTCATCTCGCGGGGCGGACGGTCAGATGTCAGCACGATCTGCTTGCCGGATTCATAGAGCGTATTGAAGGTATGGAAGAACTCCTCCTGCGTCTGCTGTTTGCCGGCGATGAACTGAATATCGTCCACCAGCAAAAGGGACGCCTGACGGTACTTCTCACGGAACTCAAAGTTCTTACCTTCCCGAATGGAGGCCACCAGTTCGTTGGTGAAGTCATCACCCTTGATGTAAACAATACGGGCATCGGGCTGATTCTTCTGTACCTGATGAGCGATGGCGTAGAGCAGATGGGTCTTGCCAAGGCCGGAATCGCCGTAGATAAACAGCGGATTGTAGTTCTCACCCGGATGGTCTGCCACGTTGCGTGCGGCGGCATAGGCCAGTTTGTTGCTGGGACCCACCACGTAGGTTTCAAAGGTAAAAGTATCGGAATCAATCAGCGCACCGGGCTTGTCAGGTGCCACACCGTGATAGGCGGCCAGCTGATCGTCATCAAGAATCTTGACCTCCAGATCGGCGGAAAAGATATCACGCAGTGCCTCTTTAATATGGCCGATAAAGCGCGCCTCAATGGTGCTTTTGATAAAAGCGTTATTACAATGCAGCACGAATGCAGAGTCCTCCATGGTCACCACGTCCACATCGTCGAACCACGTGTGGATACTGGTTTCCGACAGTTCACCCTGCAATCTGTCAAGCACGGTTGTCCAAACATCAGCAATTGAATTCAATGAAAGCTCCCCTTTCACAACGGTATCTATCTATAAAAAAATGCCTATTTTACCAGTCTTGATTATTATAGCAAAAATGTGTGGAAAAGTCTATACATATTCTAATTATTAAGTACAAATTTTTCTACACATTTATCCACTATATATAGGGGAAACAAAAGATGAAAATATACCATATTTAGGCAACAAACAGAGGTAAAAATCAAGATTTTAAGTAAATTCACGAATTTTACATTCTTTGTATTTTTTTGTTGACAGCGAGAAATGAATTATGTATAATAACTGATGCGCTGTTTTAAATCGGCGCCTGAATCATTCGACTGCGGTGATCGATGGTAATCGGTTGCTGTCGAGTAAGAGTGGTCTTGAAAAAAGGCCGCCGAATTCTATTAAATGGAGGTGTCATGCAATGTTCCGTACCTATCAGCCCAAGAAGCGTCAGCGCTCCAAGGAGCACGGCTTCCGCAAGAGAATGGCCACTAAGAATGGCCGCAAGGTGCTGGCTCGCCGTCGTGCAAAGGGCCGCGCTCGCCTGACCCACTGAGGTCACGGAAAGTGCATCGCGCATAGATAAACAAATCAGGGACGGTGGATGGGAAAACCTGCCGTCCCTATTGGTCTATGTATTATTCGCAAGAAGGAGTGTATCATGAAAGCTGCCGTCACGGTAAAAGAGAACTATGAGTTCCGCCGGATCTACCGCAAGGGTAAGTCTGCCGTTTCGCCTGCTCTTGTGATGTATTGCCAGCGTAACCGTCAGGGAAAAAGCCGCTTGGGCATCACCGTCAGCACCAAATTAGGCGGTGCGGTGGTGCGCAACCGCGTGCGCCGTCAATTGCGGGAGATCTACCGTCTGAATAAGGCGGACATGCTGCCGGGCTACGATGTGATACTGGTAGCCCGTGTTAAGGCGGTGCATACGCCTTACCGCAAACTGGACAGTATCTATCGCCATCTGGCGACGGATCTGGGCCTTCTGACGGAGGAAAAGCGATGAAGCGCGTGTTGCTGGCGGTATTCCGCTTTTATCAGCGCGCCATTTCACCGCTGTTCCCGCCCCGTTGCCGCTATATCCCCACCTGCTCGGAGTATGCCGTGGAGGCGGTGGAGAAGTACGGCGCTTTAAAGGGCGGCTGGCTTGCTCTGAAACGTTTTCTGCGATGCCATCCTTTCCACAAGGGCGGGTATGATCCCGTTCCCTGATCCCTGAGGCAACACCGCAACATGAGATGAATACATACGGCGGTATTGCCTTAACCTCGCAGCAAAAGAAAATAACGGAGGTAAATCCATGTTTGCACAAATTGGATACTATATCTGTGTCCCCTTTGCCTGGCTGACCCGTCTGTTCTACAGCATTACCGGTTCTTACGGTATTGCACTGATTATGTTTACACTGGTGGTCAAGCTGGTGCTGCTGCCCTTCCAGCTCAAGAGCAAGAAGAGCATGCTGCGCATGAACCGCATGCAGGGTAAGATCAAGGATATCCAGACGCGCTTTGCCAATAATAAAGAGCGTCAGCAGCAGGAAATGTCCGAGCTGTACGCCAGAGAGGGTATCAACCCCATGTCCGGCTGCCTGTGGTCATTTATCCCCTTCCCCATCCTGATTGCTCTGTACTACATCATTCGTGTGCCCATGCGCTACTTCATGTCCCTTTCCACGGATGTGATCGAGCAGATTAAGACTATGGCTGAGACCATGGGCTTTACTGCAGCAAGCGGCGCCCAGCAGTCCGCTTATGAACAGATCTATCTGACCAAGTTCGTCCATGAGAACTGGTCTGCATTCGCCGGTAAGTTTGACGGTCTGGTGAATCTGGACTATAACTTCCTGGGTATCGACCTGGCCTCTACTCCCAGCAGTATGTTCAGCCAGTTCCCCCACGGCGGTTGGGCTATGTTCGGTCTGTTCCTGCTGCCCATCTTAGCTACGGCGCTGCAGTTCATGATGACTTTCGTGTCCATGAAGACCAACGGCAACACCAACGTGAATGGTTCTTCTAAGGTCATGATGTATACCATGCCTTTGATGACGTTGTGGATGGGCTTCATCCTGCCCGGCGCATTGAGCATTTACTGGTCTGCCAACGCAGGCTTCTCCGTCATTCAGGAGCTGACGCTGAATAAGTACTTCAATAAGATCCTTGACCGTGAGGAAACGGATAAGGAGCGCGAAAAGCGCGAAAAACGCATTGCTAAGTACGAAAAGCAGAAAGCCATGATGGCTGAGTATAATGCGACCAACGCAACCAAGAAGAAGCCCCAGCCCCAGCCTAAGAAAAAGAATAACGGCGAAAAGCGCGCCAGTACCAATGAAAACGGTCGTGTGGGCCAGCGCCCCTATGCCGGTGGCCGCGCTTACAGCGAGGATCATTACAACGACTAAGGAGTTTTGTCTATTATGAGTTATATTGATGTAACGGGCAAGACTGAGGAAGAAGCCATCCGCAAGGCACTCGCGCAACTGGGAATGGAGCGCGATGATGTGTCCGTGGAGATTCTCGAGCGCGCCAAGAGCGGTTTTCTGGGAATCGGCAGTCATGATGCCCGCGTCCGCGTGACATATGGCCCGGAAGAGGCTCCTATGGAGGAGCCGGCTCCCCTGCCTGAAAAGCCCGTCAAAAAGGTCGAGGTAAAGAGCGAGAAGAAGGCGGAAAAACCCGTCAAAGCCGCTCAGCCTAAGGCCGATGTGCAGGAAAAACCTGCCAAGGAAGTAAAGGTAACACCCGTTGAGGAAACACTGCCTCTGTGCGAAGATGACAATGCCAAGCGCATTGCCGCTTTCCTGACTGGCCTCTTGGAGCACATGGACAGTGCTGCTCAGGTCAAGGTGTATGAAACCGAGAAGGGCCGCTATAAGGCCATTCTGGAAGGCGAGAAGCTGGGCGCTCTGATCGGCCGCCGCGGCGAAACGCTGGATGCCATTCAGCAGTTGGCCAACTACGCTGTCAACAGCGGCGCCGAAAAGCGCATCCGCATCCATGTGGACGCTGAGAACTACCGTGCCAAGCGCGAGCAGAGCCTGGAAAGCCTGGCGAACAAGGTGGCCGCAAAGGTGACCAAGTATCGCCGCAGCGTGACCTTGGAACCCATGAACGCCTATGAGCGTCATGTGATCCACTCCGCCCTGCAGGAAGTGCCCGGCGTGACCACCTATTCCATCGGCAGCGAGCCTAATCGCCGCGTGGTGGTGGCTTACGATCGCGACAAGCAATAATATTTGCCCAATCAAAAACGACTGAGGAAAATTCCTCAGTCGTTTTTTTGTTGGGCTGTTTCTTTTTGTCTCCGACGGCCTACTTTTTTCATCAGCAACAAAAGTATACCGCCGGAGGCAAAGCGCCGAAACAATTTACTCACCCGTTCAGATAACTGTCCAGTCGTGTCTGCACATTCTGCTGCAAATTCCGATAAAAGAACTGATAGTCGTAGAGATGGTACACGCCGTCTTCAAACAGCACACCGGGATAATCGGCTGAGGACACATCAGTCACCTTCAATGCGCCGCGCACATCGTCGATGTAGGCGCCGGTCAATTGCGGGGTCTCCACCGTGATATTGCCCTCATAATCAGTAAAGCAGGCGCCCAGATTCAGGGATTTGTCAGCCTTTGTCCCGTCGGTCTTCCAGTTCAGCGGATTGATCGCCAGCGTGTGTACTCCCTCGGGAATAAGGAGTGAACTGTGGATAGATTCCGCCTCGGAGTTGAAGGCAATCAACACACCGGTATCCTTTTCGCCCTCGGCAAAGCGAATATGGGGATTTTCTGCCATTTCCTCCTCCGTAATGCGCCAGCCGATGGCATAGCAGGCTACCAGCAGTTTGTTCACATCGGGATCGGCGAAAACATCTTTCAAAAGACGGATCGCCATGTCAGCTCCCTGCGAAAAACCGGCCAGAATAATGGGACGGCCGTTATTGTAATGCTCCAGATAATAGGTGAAGGCTTCCTTGACCTCTTGATAGGCAGATTCAAAAATGGGAGCAGATTCCTCGGCGGGAAGATAGTAGGCGCTCAAAGCCGCCTGATGATAGAACGGTGCAAAAAAGCGGGCATCGGTATCATAGATACCCTTTTCCATATTGATAGAGCCAACAAAGGCGGCCTTAGTGCCCTCATCATAGTCGCTCCATACGTGATGCTCCTCGTCACCTAAATACACAGTGGGGTTAATGAAGAACACATCAGCGCTCTTGCCTTCACTATCTGCTTCGCAGTAGGCCCAGTTGGCGGGATCGGCATAGGGAGAGTTCTCCTTTTTTGCCCCGCAACCTGCCAGCAGGGTAAGCAGCATTACAAGTGCCAGAGCGATGGCAAGGATTTGTTTTACGTGTTGTTTCACTTGTCGTACTCCTTCCAAAAATTTTTTACATCATATCACATACAAAAGGATAACACAATCGAACAAAAAAGCCCGGGCGAAAACGCCCGGACTTTTCATGTGTGGTATAAATTAATAGACCTGAGCCTCTTCCTCACCGGTCAGGACACGCAGAGCAGCCTGATCCAAAGCCAGCAGCTCATCTTCACCGGGATAAACGGTGATGGGAGCGATCCAATCGACCATCTCAGCCAGTGCATCGGTGGTTTCCTTACCGTAAGCGATACCGCCGGTAAGAATGATCTGATCGACCTTGCCCTTCATGGCAGCGGCCATAGCGCCGATTTCCTTACCGATCTGATAATGGAAAGCGTCCACAACCTCAGCGACCTTAGCGTCGGTCTCAGCCATCTTCAGCAGATCGCGCATATCGGTGCTGCCGGCATAAGCCACCAGACCGCCGCGGCCAACGAACATCTTGTTCATCTCAGCCTGAGTATACTTACCGGAGAAGCACATCTTGATGATGGCATCGGCGGGCAGAGAGCCTGCGCGCTCGGGGGAGAAGGGGCCTTCACCGTCCAGAGCATTCTCAGTATCCACAACGCTGCCCTTGACGTGAGCGCCAACGGACACGCCGCCGCCCATGTGGCAGACGATCAGATTCAGATCCTCGTATTTCTTGCCTGCTTCCTTGGCGTAACGCTTGGCAACGGCCTTCTGGTTCAGGGCATGGAACTTGCTGACGCGGGGAATCAGGGGGTGGCCGGAGTAGCGAGCCACAGCAGCCATTTCATCCACAACGGGAGGATCAGCAATGAAGGAGGGGATACCCAGCTCGTCGCCGATTTCCTTAGCAATCAAAGCACCCAGGTTAGCGGCATGCTGACCCTGTACGCCGGCAACGCAGTCGTCCAGCAGAGCCTGAGAGGTGGTATAAGTACCGCCCTTGATGGGCTTGACCAGACCGCCGCGAGCGGAAACAGCGTTCAGTTCTTTGACGTCAAAGTTGTTCTCGGCCAGAGCTTCCAACACCAGTTGCTTGCGCCAACCGCGCTGAGCGGGAATGGAGTCGAACTGGGCGATTTCTTCGGCGGGGTGACGCAGGGTCTTGTCGAAGAGCAGTGTTTCATCTTCGAACACGCCGATCTTGGTGGAAGTGGAGCCGGGGTTGATAACCAGAATCTTGTAAGACATGATGTTTTTCCTCCTAATGTAGCAATCTAATAAGAATGTACAATAAAAAATACTATCGAATATTATAACGAATTTTAGGCCAACTGTAAATATACTTTTTCATGAAAAAGGGGAATTTTTGCAGGGAATTAAAGTGCGAAATTGAGAAATAGCTGTTATTTCCCCAGTTCCAGCACCACGGGGCAATGATCGCTGCCATAAACGGCGGTGCGGATCTCGGCGGCGCGGATCTGCGGGGCGAGGCGATCGGACACGATAAAATAGTCAATGCGCCAGCCTGCGTTGTTCTCCCGCGCGTGATAGCGGTAGCTCCACCACGAGTAGATGCCCGCCTCGTCGGGGTGGAGATAGCGGAAGCTGTCGGTAAAGCCGGAGGCGAGGAGCGTAGTCATCTTTTTTCGCTCCTGATCGGAAAAACCGGGGTTCATGCGGTTGGCTTTGGGGTTTTTCAGGTCGATTTCCTTGTGTGCCACGTTCAGATCGCCGCAGTAGACCACGGGCTTCACGGTGTCCAGTTCCATGAGATAGCCGCGCAGATCGTCTTCCCATTGCATACGGTATGGTAGGCGCTTGAGACCGTCCTGACTGTTGGGCGTGTAGCAGCACACGAGGTAAAAGTCGGGATACTCGGCGGTGATAATACGCCCTTCGTGGCGGGGGATATCCTCGCCGAAATCGTAGACAACAGACAAAGGCTCTTCCTTGGTAAGGATCGCCGTGCCGGAGTAGCCCTTTTTGTCGGCGCTGTTGAAAAAGCGGTGGTAGCCGTAAAGGTCAAATACCGCCTGCTCGGGCTGCAGTTTGGTTTCCTGCAGGCAGACGATGTCAGGATTTTCGTCCTTTACGTAGTCTAAAAAGCCTTTGCCGAGGCAGGCGCGCAGGCCGTTTACATTCCACGAAACCAGTTTCATACGTCATTTCCCTCCTCAGGGGATAATTTTTCTTCTATTTTAGCATAATAAGAGCAATAATCCAATCCATTTGTTGACAAGAAAGACAGATTACGCTATAGTATTACGGTAAGTGAATGAGAAAAAGGCAGTGAAAGGGAGAGTAACCGACCCCACCCGCCATAAGAGAGTCCGGTAAGGTGAGAGCGGACGCGGAGAATGAGTCGGTGAACATGGCCCCGGAGCCGTCCGGTCGAACGCGAGAGCCTTAGGTCGGAACGGGCGCGCCCGTGACAGCGCAGGAGTGTAGTGGCACTCCGTGAGGCCGTTATCCGTGAGGGAGCGGTGAAACAAGGTGGTAACGCGGCATATTGTCGCCCTTGACGATGGTCAGGGGCGCTTTTTTGTTGCTTGTTTTAAAGCGCGGTTGAATGTTTTTCGTTGCCTCCGGCGGGTGACTTTTTGCCAACAGCGGCAAAAAGTTACCAAAAACGCCGCTTAGAACCTGCGGTTCTAAGAACTCCTTTGCACGTATCGGCAAGGAGACAGATGATGATTTTCACCTCGCGTGACGAAGAATTTTGCAAATCAAATCTAAATCAGGAATCGACTGTACTTCTAACTCGCTTGGCCGCTTACCGTTACGAAATGTAGAAGATTGCACTTCTACCGTTTCACAATCTGCAGCAGCAATAAGTCGCAACAGCGGTCATATTTGCCACAACAATGAAATCCGCATCTATTCGCGAAGTATAAATATATTTTTTTCTCGGTGGCATAGTCGCGAAAAGGATTTCCAAAAACCATGGGTTTTTGGCGGCGTTTTTGCCTACTTTTTTCGCTGATGAAAAAAGTAGGCCCTCGGAGAGAACCAAAAAACAGAAACTTTCCGCTACTGAATATACCCCGCCGTTGTCGGCATCTCAACAATAAACAACCCCAATATCAACAAATACAAAAATAAACATACATGGAAGGAGCAATCTCATGGATCAGAAGAAATTCTTTATCACCACCCCTATCTATTACCCCAGCGATAAGCTGCACATCGGCCATAGCTACTGTACCGTAGCCGCCGATACCATGGCACGTTATAAGCGCATGACCGGCTATGACGTCATGTTTCTCACCGGTACTGACGAACACGGTCAGAAAATTGAGAACAAGGCCAAGGAGGCCGGTTTGACGCCCAAGCAATTCCTGGATAACATCGTGGCAGGCGAGCGCGGCGTACTGGATCTGTGGAAGCTGATGAACATCTCCAACGACCGCTTTATTCGCACCACCGACGACTACCATTGCGAAGCCATTCAGAAAATCTTCCGCAAGATGTACGACAAGGGCGACATCTATAAGGGTGCCTATAAGGGCAAGTACTGCACTCCCTGCTAGTCCTTCTGGACTGAGTGCCAGTTGGTGGACGGCAAGTGACCCGACTGCGGCCGTGATGTCCACGATGCCGAGGAGGAGGCCTATTTCTTCAAACTGAGCAAGTACGCTGACCGCGTGCAGCACCTGCTGGAGGACACTGACTTCCTGCAGCCCCGTTCTCGTGTCAATGAGATGGTCAACAACTTCATCAAGCCCGGTCTGGAGGATCTGTGCGTCAGCCGTACCAGTTTTGACTGGGGTATCCCTGTTGACTTCGATCCGGGCCACGTGGTCTACGTGTGGGTGGACGCTCTGTTCAACTACCCCACCGCCATGGGCTTCATGAACGATAAGTATCACGATTATGAGAAGTATTGGCCCTGCGATGTTCACTTCGTGGGCAAGGAGATCGTCCGTTTCCACTCCATCATCTGGCCCGCCATGCTCATGAGCATGGAAATGCCTCTGCCCAAGCACGTCTACGGCCACGGCTGGCTGGTCATCGACGGCGGCAAGATGAGTAAGTCCAAGGGCAATGTGGTTGACCCCTATGCCCTTAGCGAGATGTTCGGCGTGGACGCCCTGCGTTTCTTCCTGATGCGTACCTTCCCCTTCGGCACGGACGGCAACTTCTCCAACGAACTGCTCATTAACACCATCAATATTGATTTGGCCAATAAGCTGGGCAATCTGGTCAGCCGCACTACCGGCATGGTGGAGAAGTACTTTGGCGGCACCCTGCCCACCGAGCGCGAGGACGATTCCTTGGATTGCGAGCTGAAGACTCTGGCCTGCACCATGCGTGACCGCTATGAGGCCGAGATGGAGAAGTTCCAGTTCCAGAACGGTCTGGAGGAGATCTTCAAGGTCATCGAGCGTGCCAACAAGTATATCGACGAAACCATGCCCTGGAGTTTGGGTAAGGACGAGAGCAAGCGCGCCCGCCTCGCCACCGTGCTCTATAACCTGCTGGAAACCATTCGCATCTGCACTACCCTGCTCACGCCGTTCATGCCCGACACCTGCGACAAGATCTTTGAGAAGATCGGTGCCTGCGAGGGTTGCCGCGGTTGGGACAAGGCCAATGTGTGGGGCAGCCTGCGCGCTGACGCTACTGTCACCAAGGGCGAGAATCTGTTCCCCCGCATTGATGCCGAAAAGGCCATCGCCGACTTGGAGGCTCTGCAGGAGGCACAGAAGAAGGCCGCCCTGCCCGCGCTGGAGATCGAGCCCTTCGCCACGGAGAATGTGGACTTTGATACCTTCCTCAAGTCCGACTTCCGCGCTGTGAAGATCAAGAACTGCGAGGCGGTGAAGAAGAGCGATAAGCTTTTGAAGTTCACCTTGGACGATGGCTCCGGCACGGATCGTATTATCCTCTCCGGTATCCACAAGTATTATGAACCTGAGGAACTGATTGGTAAGACTGCCGTGGCGATTTTGAATCTGCCTCCCCGCAAGATGATGGGTATTCCCTCCTGCGGTATGCTGATCTCCGCCGTCCATAAGGAAAAGGGCGAGGAAAAGCTGCACCTGATGCTCATTGACGACAGCGTGCCTGCCGGCGCAAAACTGTGCTGATATGAAGAAGATCAACGAAAGCCGCAACGAAACCACCTTGGTGGCGTTGCTGTTTGTGGGCATTGTGATGGTGCTCGTCGCCTACCGCATTTTTTCCTTTTTGTGCGAGGTGAAGGCCTTTGCGTGGTGGATGATTCTGCTGGGCGCGGTGTGTCTGGCTCTTGCCATCGTGGGATTCCTCATGGCCTACCGTGCGTGGCGTCGCTTGCAGTACCTTCGCGACCACAAGGACGAAGAATAAAAAGAAAGCCGCGGGCAATGCCCGCGGCTTTTCTGGTATAACGTTATTCATCTTCACAATATTCTGCAATATCTTCCAGCCTGCACGACAGCGCTGCGCACAGTTTGTTCAATGTTTTTGTTTCTGTATTTTCATTGGCGCGGAGACGACGGATAGTTTTTCTGTCGATGCCGCATTTTTCGCGCAGTTGATAGGTAGAAACGCCTTTTTCTTCCATTACTTTCCACAACTTATCAAATCGTATCATTCCGCATCCCCCTTGTCTTGACAACCACTATTATGGGGAATATAATCCTCATATTAAGGGGATATAATCCCCCTATGAAAGGATGTCAGGTTCGTATGGAATTATACGAAGAGATTATTCGCAGGAGCATTGTATTGCCGGAAATCCATGTGGATAAAATTCTTGAGAGTAAATGCTATCAGGCTCTGTGTGAAATTCAGCGTATTATTCGCGATGACCGATTAAGCGATAAAGAATGTTTCATGAAAATTGAGCAGATTATTTGCGTGTTTGAAGATTTGGGGAGTGATGGCGGCACGCGACACGATTTCGGATAATCACAAAAAGTGCGGAGCAGCTAAATGCTGCTCCGCACATAATTTTAGTCACTATCCAGCTTAAGCACCGCCATAAAGGCTTCGGTAGGCACTTGCACCGTACCGAGATTACGCATCTTCTTCTTGCCCTCTTTTTGCTTCTCCAGCAGTTTCTTCTTACGGGTGATGTCGCCGCCGTAGCACTTGGCCAGAACGTCCTTGCGCATGGCCTTGACGGTCTCGCGTGCGATAATACGACCGCCGATAGCGGCCTGAATCGGCACTTCAAACAGCTGACGGGGAATATTCTCCTTCAGCTTTTCGCACAGTCTGCGGGCGCGGGGATAGGCCTTGTCGCGGTGAGCGATAAAGCTCAGTGCGTCCACGCCGTCGCCGTTTAAGAGCAGGTCAACCTTTACCAGATCGCTGGTGCGATAGCCACTCAATTCATAGTCGAGGCTGGCGTAGCCCTTGGTGTTGGCCTTGAGGGTATCAAAGAAGTCGTAGATGATCTCGTTGAGCGGCATCTGATAGTGCAGCTCCACCAGATGGGTGTCCAGATACTGCATATCCTTGAACTCGCCGCGGCGATCCTGACACATGGGCATGATGTTGCCCACGAAGTCCTGCGGCGTGATGATGGACACCTTCACATAGGGCTCCTCGGCGTGCTCAATGCTGGCCGGATCGGGATAGTTGTGGGGGTTATCCACACGGACCATCGTGCCGTCGGACTTATACACATCGTAAATAACGCTGGGCAGCGTGGTGACGAGATCGAGATTGAACTCGCGCTCCAAGCGCTCCTGAATGATCTCCATGTGCAGCATACCGAGGAAGCCGCAGCGGAAACCGAAGCCCAACGCCACGGAAGATTCCGGCTCGAAGGTCAAAGATGCATCGTTCAGCTGCAGCTTTTCCAATGCGTCGCGCAGGTCGGGATACTTGCTGCCGTCTTCGGTGTAGATACCGCAGTATACCATGCTCTGTGCCGGACGGTAGCCGGGTAGCGGCTCGGCAGCGGGGTTGGCGGCATCGGTAATGGTGTCGCCCACTTGGGTGTCCTTCACATTCTTGATGCTGGCGGTGAAGTAGCCCACCTCACCGGCCTGCAACACATCGGTAGGCTCGTTGCCCAGCGGCTTGAGATAGCCGCACTCCAAAATGGTGTACTCCGCGCCGGTAGCCATCATGCGGATGGTCTGACCCTTGCGCAGCGTGCCCTGCTTAATACGGAAATAAACCACCACGCCCACATAGGGGTCGTACTGACTGTCGAATACCAGTGCCTGCAAAGGTGCCTTGGGATCGCCATCGGGGGCGGGCACGTTCTGCACAATGTCCTCCAGCACGGCGTCAATGTTGATGCCCTGCTTGGCGGAGATCTCCGGCGCGTCCATGGCGGGCAGACCGATGATGTCCTCCACCTCGGACTTGGCCTTCATGGGGTCGGCGGCGGGCAGGTCGATTTTGTTGAATACGGGCAGGATTTCCAGTTCGTGCTCCATGGCGAGATAGGTGTTGGCCAGCGTCTGCGCCTCCACGCCCTGCGTGGCGTCCACCACTAAAACTGCGCCCTCGCAGGCGGCGAGAGAACGGCTGACTTCGTAGTTGAAGTCCACATGGCCCGGGGTGTCGTTCAGGTTCAGGGCATAGGTCTCCCCGTCCTGCGCCTTGTAGAAAAGATGCACCGCGCGGGATTTGATGGTGATGCCGCGCTCACGCTCCAGGTCCATGTTATCCAAAAGTTGGTTTTCCATCTCGCGCTCGGTGACGGCGTCGCACTTTTCCAGCAGGCGGTCAGCCAGCGTGGATTTGCCGTGGTCGATATGCGCGATAATGGAGAAATTGCGGATCTTCGATTGATCAAACATAATATGCTCTCCTTGCTGAATGAAGAAATAGATAGATATGTCCTTACAGAGGACAGAATTTTTTAGTTGTCTCCGACGGCCAACTTTTTTCATCAGCGAAAAAAGTTGGCAAAAACGCCGCCAAAAACCCATGGTTTTTGGAAATCCTTTTTCGCGGCTATGCTGCGGAGAAAACTTTCGTGTTTTTGCCACGCGAACGAATATGGTGTTTATTCGTTGCAGCAAATATGACCCCATTTGCGACTTATTGCTGCCGCAGATTGAGGAACGGTAGGGGGGTGCAGACTTCTACATTTTATAACGGTAAGCGGCCAAGCGGGTTAGAAGTACAGTCGATTCCCGATTTTGATCAGGTTTTATCTGCATTATCGCCACGCGAGGTAAAACCTATCAATTATGTTCATGCGTGTACGCGCAAGGAATCTTTAAAACCTTGGTTTTAAATGAGTCTTTGGGTACTTTCTGCTCATACAGAAAGTACCTCGCGGTCGAAACCGCGAAATGATCCCTTACTCCCCTAACTTCCTGCACCGCTCGTCGGTGTTGTGTACCACCTGCGCCGCGCTCTGTCCCAAGCCGGGATAGCTGGTAATGGCATCGGAGGTCAGCGTGGGGTACTCCTCGATCTTTCCGAGTGCAGTGCCGTAGCGGGTGCGGGACATGGCCATGTCCGCCTCGATCATGCCTGCGTCAAAGGCATCGGCGTCCACGGCGAAGAAATCCTCGTTGCCGCCGCAGCGTCGGTAGAGTTGCCGCAGAAGCTGATACAATGCGCCGCTCAGGTAGTCGCCTGCAGCGGTAATGGCCTGCCGGTCGCCCAGCTTGCCCAGAAGATCAAATACCACACCCGTGGTGTTCACAATCAGTTTTTTTTGCAGCGTGGCCATAATGCTGCCGCGTAGGGTACCCTTTTCGTCGCTGGAATCATACAGATCGTCATATTCGATCATCGCGCCGTCGCGGCTGGCGGTACGGCCCAGCAGATAGTCGGCGGATACGTGATAGAAATTGCAGACCTTTGTCACAAAGGCAAGACCCGGCTCACGAATGCCATTCTCATAGTGGCTCAAGAGTGCCTGCGAAATACCCAACGCCGCTGCTGCCTTGCGTTGGGAAAGCCCCTTCTCCTGCCGCAGCAGACTCAGCGTGCGGGAAAAATCGGTTGCCATGTATCTTCTCTCCTCTTTCTTTCTTTTCTCTTGAAATACAGGGAGTAAATTATACTACATATTATACAATTTGTAAACCGAATTTTGCCAAAGAAGTATGTAATGACGGGTGATGATCTCTTTTTGGCAGACTATTTACGGATTCAGACACTTTTGCAAGACAATGTAACTGCGTCAATATGTTGCAAAAAAATGCACGTTTCAGCACAAATGCTGTCGAATACTGTTGCGTTACTCAAAAAAGACTTGACGTATAGGCAAAAACAATGTATAGTAATTTGTAACGGTTTTGTAACTTTTAGATGGGAATGTACCATATGGATCGAAATATACGGGAGAAAAAGCCTCGTCAGCGCCGCACATTGCGGGAACTGTGGGAGCTTCTCAAGCAAAACTTAAAAGAGTGGGCGTGGTACCGTAAGGAGCATCCGGATCGCTTTACGCTGGATGTGCAAAGTGGTATCAGACGCCCGGTGCAGTTTATCAAAAAACGAATCAGAGGATTGCGCCGCAATATCCGGCGTATTATTCGCCGCGACCGTGCCAAGGAGTTCCCTGAATCGGAGCAGAAATTCTTCCAACTGGTTCTGTTTGTGCGCGGCTTACTGCCCCGTGCGGCATCGGAGGCAGGTGCGCGTCTGCGCCATCGCCGCCGCCGTACCCGTGCAAGAGAACAGCGCAGATCTTATCTGGAAAACATCAAGATGCACCCGGTGGTGTTCTTGGGTGGAGCACTGGTGATCGCCGCGCTGGCGGTGACGCTGTCGCTGTATACCTTGGGCACAACGGCGCGTTATGCCGGTACGGATCTGGGTACGGTGACCAGTAAACATACCGTAAATGCGGTGATGTCGAATCTGGAAAAGGTGACACGCAAAACGCTGGGCGACGAGAGTTACACGCTGGACCGCCAGCAGATGGAAATGAAGACGAAAGTCGTTCCTCGCAGCAAACTGGAGTCCCGCGAGGAGCTGTCCACCAGGCTTTCCGATAAAATCGGTCTGGTGGCCTACGGCTACGTACTGTATGTGGACGATGAGCCGGTGGTGGCCACCACATTCCCCGGTGCATTGGAAGAACTGCTGGAGCAGATGAAGATCGGCTATATCACGGAAAATACCGTGGACTGTTATTTTAAAGAACCCGTGGAGATCCGTGAGGAGTACGTGGATGCCTCGTATATGATGAATCTGGGCTATATTGTCGAGATCATCAACGGCACCAAGCAGAGTGCCGTGACCTATAAGGTTAAGTCCGGTGACACCTATTATGGTATTGCCGAGGAGTACGATCTCAGTCTGAAAGAACTGCTGGCATTGAACCCCGGTTATGATGTGAACACGCTTCATGAGGGTGACCAGCTGACGATTTCTCAGGCCGTCCCCTATCTGACGATCGTGGACGTGGAACGTCAGAGCTATGTGCGCGACATTCCCTATGAGGTCGAGTACAAAGATGATGCCAGTATGTATAAGGGCGATACTGAGGTCATTTCTGCCGGTGAGTACGGTAAGGCAGATGTTACCGCCAATGTAACCTACATCAATGGCGAGGAAAAGACCCGCGAAGTGGTTGCCACCGTGACATTGCGCGAGAGCGTACCTGAGGTGCAAAAGCGCGGCACCAAGGAGCGTCCCTCCTGGCTGCCCACCGGTTCGTTCCGCTGGCCGTGTTCCGGCACGATCACCTCCTACTTCGGCTATCGTGACACGCCCACCTACGGCGCTACCTCTTACCATGAGGGTCTGGATATTGCAAATGGCTACGGCACACCGATTTATGCCTCCGATGGCGGTACGGTAGAAACTGCAGGCTGGAACGGCGGCTTTGGCTACTATATCCTCATCGACCACGGCAACGGCTTTGAAACCGGGTACGGTCATAACAGTTCCCTGCTGGTATCTGCAGGCGAGCATGTGTATAAGGGTCAGTTGATTGCCTACATGGGCTCGTCCGGTGTCAGTACGGGCAGTCATTGTGACTTCCGTATCTACGTCAACAACACGCCGGTGGATCCGCTGAACTATCTGTCATAAGTAAAAAAGTGCTGCACCGTTATGGTGCAGCACTTTTTATGTTCTTATTCAAACAGACTGGCCTGGAACGGCATCTCAAACTGTCCCACACTCTTGAGTTGCTCGGTGTTTTCCGCCACCAGCGCATCGGTAATGGCCATCTTGCGGATAATGTTTTTCACCGTGGTGTCCAGCGCCGTACCCTCCCGATAGTCGGCGGGGAAAATGAAATCCACACGCCCGCGGGAGAGGAGTTCCTCCACACCGAGACGGTTGGCGGCCTGATATACGGCGATGGCCTGCCCGCCGTAGGCGCGCATCATCTTCATGCAGGGCACATCGCTCAGTCCGTCACCCACATAGATCATGTTGGTAAACGGAATACGCTTGCTGTCATCGGGCATGGAGGCGTTAAGATCGCGATCGTTTGACACTTCCAACACGCCCTTGTTGATGCGATAGACGAACTGGGTCTTAGCGGTAAAGTTGACGTCCAGTTTGGGCCAAACGGGCGTACCGCTCTCGTCATAGTAGAATTCGCTGGCGTAGACCATCTTGAACTCGTGGCTGATGCCGCTGCCCTCGATGATCTCCTTCAGACCCGAAGATAGCACATAGTGCTCGATCTCCACGCCCAGACTCTCACCGAACGCATTGATTCGTGAAAACCATTCTTTCACGCCGGGGAACAGTTCGATGGAGCGACCTTTTTCCACAAGGCTCTCGCGGGTCAGAGGAATACCCAGTTCCTTGCACTTGTGCAGCATGGTGTACATATAGGCCAGAATGCCGTCCATTTCCTGCTTCCAGCCGAAATTGTTGGCCTCGGCCCAGAAGGCACCGGGCTCCATGCCCAGACTGGGGATAAAGGCGTAGTTCTGCATATCCTGCGTGCAGAGGGTTTTATCGAAATCATACAGCAGGGCGATAATGGGTTTAGTCATAGGGACCTCCGAAAAAAGTAAAAAGCGGCTCATATGAGCCGCTTTTTGGTGTAATAATCAATTTTCGCTGTCGTAGTTGCGGCCGAACTTCAATTCATTCAGGCTCAGTTTAAAATCAACCGTATCATCACTCACACTCTGGGCAGCGGGCGCCTCAACCGTTTCTTCTGCAGGAGCAGTTTCTTCCACAGGAACTGCTTCTTCTGAGGGTGCTGCTTCCTCAGCGGCGGCGACTGCCTCTGCAGCGGGTTCTGCTACCACGTCAAATTCCTTGGTGATCTCTTCCTCGATGGCCTGCACGGTGGCGTCAGTGTCTGCGCTGTTGTCGACAGCGGGAGCAACCAACTGCATCTCGGGCAGGGACTTCAAAAAAGCGCTCTGCTGCTCGCACATTGCGGCACTCTTGGTGATGAAGTCGGACAGATTCTGCTGTGCCATGACAAGTTTCTGTTCAGCTTCGCGCTTACGCTCGTCCAGAGTGGAAATCTCCTTGGCGGCCTGAGTGTGTGCCGCGGACAGGATCTGATCCTTTTCGGTCTGAGCCTCCTGCACCAGCTTGGCGGCCATTCTCTGTGCCGTCAGCAGGGTGGAGCGCATGGCATCTTCGGTAGCACGATATTCTTCCACCTTCTCGGCCAGCACCTTCAGCTTGGTCTTCAAGGCGGCGTTTTCCTTATACAGAGCGGTGTAATCTTCAGTCAAAGTATCAAGAAATTCGTCAACATTGACCATATCATAGCCGCGTTTACGGGTTTCAGGGAATGTTTTTTCGGAAACTTCCTTCGGTGTAAACATTACAATATCCTCCCCAATAATCTATTTTTACAGATACAGTCCGTTATTCTCCAGCTCGTCGATCAGATCGCCCATGATATCCACGGAGTAAGGCGTGATGATATAGGTGTTGGCGGCGACCTTCTTGATTTTGCCTTCGCCGGCGTAAGCCACACCGGAGAGGAAGTCGACCAGGCGGCGTGCGATGTCCTTGTTGGTAGACTCCAGATTCAGCACGACAGTGCGCTTTTCACGCAGATGGTCGGCAATCTCGGAGGCATTCTCAAAACGCTCGGGCTTGACCAGCACGACCTTGAGCTGGGTAGTGGCATGAATATTTACCACCTTGTTGCGGCGCTCTTCACTGTTGGCGCGGCGCTCTTCCTTGCGCTCTTCAAAAGCGGTGATTTCCTTAGCCTTGGGCTGGGGAAATTCCTCTTCGTAATCGTAGTCGTCCTCATCGTCGTAGGGGTGAATGATTTTCTTCAGTTCGTCCATAAAGCTCATGGAATAAAGCCTCCCAAAAAATTATTTTGTGTAGTTTCTGGCGCCGAAAATGGCTGTACCAACGCGCACCATGTTACTGCCGCAGCGGATGGCACTTTCAAAATCGCCGCTCATACCCATAGAGATATATTCTAATTCATTATCGTACATTTTCTCGTTAATGTCAACAAAAAGGGTGTGTAATTTTTGAAAATACGGCACATTTCCGTTTTCCTCACGCTCAACGGGGGGAATTGCCATCAAACCGCGCACGCGAATGTGGGGCAGTTCCTTGGCAAAAGCGGCTGCCTCATGCAGTGCCTCGGGTGCAAAACCGCTCTTTGCCTCCTCGCCGCCGATGTTGACTTCCAGCAGAATATCCTGTTGAAGTTCCAGTTTGGCGGCCACTTTTTCGATTTCTTTCAGAAGTTCCACCGAACCCACGGACTGGATCAGTGCGGCCTTACCCACCACCTGCTTGACCTTGTTGCGCTGGAGGTGTCCGATAAAGTGCAAAGGCGCACCGTCATAGGCGTTCTGTGACAGTTTTTCGGTCATTTCCTGCACGCGGTTTTCGCCCAGCACATCAATACCGGCGGCAATTGCCTCCTGGCAGGCGGCGGCATCGTTCATCTTGCTGGCGCCAACCAGTGTGATGTCCGCACCGGTGCGGCCGCTTTGACGGGCAGCACAGTCGATACGTGCGCGGATGTCTGCAATGTTTTCCTTGATCGACATAATGATCTTCCCTTTCTATGTAAAATCTCGTAGATAACGCTTTAACGTACCAGATCTCCTTCATGGAGGGCGCTGGAGGTGACGATCACCTCGTCGCCGTGACGCAGGATATCGGTACCCTCTGCCAGAGGATCTGCCTTAACCAGCGTGTAACTGTCGCCCTGATAGACCATGGAGCAGGGCTTGAAGCAGGCTACTTCACCGATCATGCAGTATACACCGGTGCGCCCCTCCTCGTCCACACGCAGAGCACTGGAGGGAACACGCAGACCGTGATAGGAATTCACGATCAGTTCTGCGGAAAGTTGGCGTAACTGCGTGACATCGGCCATATACTTCCGGCAGGACAGTACCACAGCCACCTGCCCGTCCTCGGCGGCGCTGACGCGCTCCACCGTGGCATCTACGTCTTGAGAAAGGCCCTTGGAAAGGCGGAGTTTAACGGCTTGTCCCATGTGCAGTTGCTGGGCGTCCTGCTCATGGATCGTGGCGGCAAAGTACCAGGTTTCGCCGTAGATCATCTTGCCGATATTGTTGCCGTTTTCGGCAGGAGCAAGGTTTTTGAGGGAGCTGGGCATCACGCTTTCCAGAAAAGCGGGAGTCAGAACGGTTTCATAACCGTCGCAGGAATAGGAATAGGTGCCGGCATGTTCGGCGGCAATATTCTGCGCGCCGGTAAGTGTGTTGCGAAGCTGCTCGATCTTCCCTTTCACATCGCTGATGCTGGATTGAATCTCCGCTTGTGAGTCGGAGGAATAATCCCGCTTAAGGATCGTGGCTTTCAATGCGGCCAGATCCCCCTGCGCCAAGGTGTAGTCACCGCCGGCGAGAGATTGGTGGAAGGCAAGTACGCTCGAGGTAATGGAGCTGTCCAGCTTCAACGCGGCGTCACTGTCCAGATAGGAAGCCAGCGCGAATTCCAGTTGCTGCTGCTGCAGTTCCAGCGCCTCGATCTGTGACACGGTGTCCAGAGCATCGGCATTGCTGTAACTCTCGGCGATGGTCTGCCCTGCGCCGATTTTGGCGCCCTCAGTGGCCACATGGCGTATCGTGCCGCTGCCACCGGTCAGTACCTCTTCATTACGTGCAAGGTAACCCGTGGCGCCAATGGATTCCTCGGTTACGCTCTGATAGGCCACAGATGTGGAAAAGGGCGAGGAAAAGTATTGATAACCCTGCACAATAAAGTACAGCAGTACTGCTGCCAGTAAGGCGATAGACAGCAGTCGGAAAGCGCGGGAAGATTTCATAGCATTACCTCTTTCAGGTTTCGCTCTTCTCCTCCATCAGCGAAATGGGATGCAAGGGAACGATGGTGGAGATGGCGTGTTTGTAAATGATCTGTTGTTTGCCGTCGGTGTTGAGTACCACGGTAAAACTGTCAAATCCGGTCACATTGCCCCGCAGTTGAAAACCGTTCATGAGAAACATGGTCACGGGGATATTCTGCTTGCGGGCCTGGGTGAGAAAGATTTCCTGTAGATTGTTTGTCTTTTGCATATCGTCTGCTCCTTTTATATCTTTGTGCGGACGATGTGCGTCCGCCGGAGATTAGCATAATCCCTCGGCGGTGAGGATTTCTGTCGCATTTTGTAGTGCGGCGCAAAAATCCGGCGTTTTTTTCCAGTAGAACCAATGAATGTCGCGGTTTCGCCTGAGCCATGTGAGTTGCCGCTTGGCATATTGCCGTGAGCGCAGTTTCACTTCCTCCACGGCGTCCTCTATGGTGGCGCGACCCTCCTCCACGGCTAAGAACTGCTTGTAGCCAATGGCCTGCAATGCCGTGGCGTCCTTAGGAAGTCCCGATGAGAGCAGGTTTTCCACCTCTTGCAGTAAACCCTGCTCCACCATGATGTCCACCCGCTTGTCAATACGAGCGCGCAGGTCATCGCGATCTTCAAAATCCAGCCCTAAATAGACCGCATCGTATTTGGGCGGGATCTCGCGGGTGCGGCGGTCGTGTTCGGTGATGGTCTCGCCGGTTTCGAGATAAATTTCCATAGCGCGGATAATACGCTTTTCATCTTTGAGATGGAGTTTTGCGGCGGCTATGGGGTCAATGGTTTTCAGTTCTTCAAAGAGCGGTTCAATGCCCTCTTTCGCCACGCGGTTTTGGAGCATAGCTCGTGTTTCGCCGCTGCTGTCGCCTGCGGCGAAGTCCGTACCCCGCACCAAGGCGTCGAGATACAGTCCCGTGCCGCCCACTAAAATGGGGACTTTGCCCCGAGCGAGAATGTCTTGGATACACGCATCGGCTTTTTCGGTGAACTTGGCCACCGACCAGCTCTCTTTCGGGTCAGCCACGGCAATCATGTGGTGGGGTACCCCCTCCATTTCCTCGGCGGTAGGGGCGGCTGTGCCGACGGTCATGCCGCGGTAGATCTGCATGGAGTCCACGCTGACCACCTCACCGCCGAGCAGTTTGGCGATGGCCACACCGAATTTAGTTTTTCCGGAGGCCGTCGGGCCTACCACGCAGACGATCTTGGGCATAGTTACTCCTCTTCGGGGGGATTTTTCGTTCTTTTGATAGCACGCACCAGCCACATCACGGCGAAGATGGCGAAAACGAGGCCAAACAGACCCGATGAACTCTTACCTGTCATAGAGCCGGATATCACGCCGAAGTACATCAGCAGCCAAAGAGCGCTCATTATGGCCCAACCAACAGCGTAGACATAGCAAAGTGTGGTGTAGCGTTTTCCTTTCATAAGGCAACCTCCTTACGCGCGCTTGAACATCTTCTCGATCTCGTATTGGGTCAATCTGACGCAGACGGGGCGTCCGTGGGGGCAGTATTGAATTTCGCCGCTCTGCACCTTTTCCACCAGCGCCGCCATTTCACTGCGGTCGGTGGTCATGCCAGCCTTGATGGCGCTCTTGCAGGCCATGGTGTGGAGAAGTTCATCTCTTGCCGCGGCGGGGTCGGCACGACCCAGCACCAGCTTCTGCGCCAATTCTTCCAAGGTGGTGGCGGCATCGCCGGTCAGAATATCTGCGGGAATCTCGCGCAGCAGCACGGTGCTGCCGCCGAAATCCTCGCAGGCAAAGCCGAACTCGCGCAAGGTATCAAGATTTTCCGCAACCGCGCTGTACTC
>JAZLIB010000067.1:0-6129 GCA_045617185.1 Vescimonas sp. | reverse complement strand
AGATCGGCTTCGGTACCGGCGCCGTCAAGATGACGCCCGCCCACGACCCCAACGACTTTGAGGTCGGGCTGCGCCACAACCTTGAGGTTGTCCGCGTCATCGCCGATAACGGCACGATGAACGAGAATGCCGCCAAGTATGAGGGCCTCGACCGCTATGCCTGCCGCAAGCAGATCGTCGAGGATCTCGATGCGCTCGGCTACCTTGTCAAGGTTGAGGACTACAGCCACAATGTCGGCACCTGCTACCGCTGCCACAACGACGTTGAGCCGCTCATCTCCGCGCAGTGGTTCGTGAAAATGGAACCGTTGGCCAGAGAAGCGATCCGTGTGGTCAAGGACGGCGAAACGAAGTTTGTGCCGGATCGTTTCAGTAAGATCTACCTGAACTGGATGGAGAATGTCCACGATTGGTGCATTTCCCGCCAGCTGTGGTGGGGCCATCAGATCCCCGCATGGTACTGCGACGAGTGCGGTCATATCAATGTCAGCCGTGAAGATCCCACTAAGTGCGAAAAGTGCGGTTGTGAGAAACTGACCCGTGAAGAGGACGTGCTGGATACCTGGTTCTCCTCCGCACTGTGGCCTTTCTCCACCATGGGTTGGCCTGATTTGGATGCTGAGGACCTGAAGTACTGGTATCCTACGTCCGTTATGGTTACCGGTTACGACATCATCTTCTTCTGGGTGGCCCGCATGATCTTCTCCGGCATGGAGCAGATTAAGAAGGAACCCTTCAAGACCGTGTTTATCCACGGCTTAGTGCGTGACGATAAGGGCCGCAAGATGTCCAAGTCTTTGGGCAACGGCATTGACCCGCTGGAAATGGCCAATCAGTTCGGCGCAGACGCCCTGCGCTTCAACCTGATTACCGGCAACAGCCCCGGCAATGATATGCGCTTCTTTGTGGAGAAGTGCGAGGCCATGCGTAACTTTGCTAACAAGATCTGGAACGCTTCTCGCTTTGTGATGATGAATCTGACCATCGATAAGGTGGAGCTGCCTGAAAAGCTGGAGCTGGAGGATAAGTGGATTCTGAGCAAGCTCAACAAACTGATCCGCGAAGTAACCGACAATATGGAATCCTACGAGCTGGGTGTGGCATCTGCCAAAATCTACGACTTCATCTGGGATACCTACTGCGACTGGTATATCGAACTGACCAAGACCCGCCTCAACGGCGAGGATCAGCAGGCTAAGCTGGCAGCCGAGAACGTACTGTGCTACGTACTGCTGCGTATCTTGGAACTGATGCATCCCTTCATGCCGTTCATCACTGAGGAGATCTGGCAGGCACTGCCTCACGAAGGCGACTTCCTCATCAAGGCACAGTGGCCTGAGTACCGTGAGGAATTCAACTTCGCCGAGAGCGAGGAGGCCATGGAGGCTATCAAGGACGCTATCTCCGCTGTTCGCGCACGCCGTGCCGAGATGAACGTACCGCCTTCCAAGAAGGCCAAGATGATCATTGTCACAGCCGAGCCTGCCAAGTACGAGATGGGTAAGCACTTCATCACCCGTCTGGCTTACGGCAGCGACGTGGCGGTTACCACCGAGGCACCGGCTGATTTGGCCGGTATGGTCACCGTGGTCACCCACGATGCCAATGTGTATATGCCTTTGGCAGAACTGGTAGATTTCGAAAAGGAACTGGAGCGCATCAACAAGGAAATGGAAAAGGCCAAGTCCTACCTTACCTCCATCGAAAAGAAACTGTCCAATCAGGGGTTTGTGGCTCGTGCCCCGGAAGCCGTTGTCAACGCTGAGCGCGAAAAAGCTGAAAAGACAAAGGCACTGATTGCTAAGTTGGAGGAATCCGCTGCCGCCATGAAAGCGTAATTTTCGCCGCATGGCAGGATTTGCGACAGAAAGCAACAACTAAAATACGCTATAATCACCGTAGATCAACGATCTGCGGTGATTATTTTTTGCAAAAAGGAGCGAAGGCAATGGACGTAAGAGCAAAATGCCAGGCGCGAGAACTTACCTTATATCTCAAAGGTGAATTGGATCATCACGGCGCTAAGGGCCTTATACAGCAAGTCGAACATGAAATTGAGGTGGCATTGCCCGGTAAGACGGTGTTGGACTTTTCGGGGGTTACATTTATGGACAGTTCCGGTATCGCCGTGGTGATGCGCGCCAAACAGCGTATGCGTGAATTGGGCGGCAGCGTGGCGGTGCGTACCGTACTGGTGCAGCCGAAGAAGGTATTTGATGCGGCGGGCATCGATCGCCTTGTCAGCATGGAATAAGGAGGAGTTACATATGAAAAAAGCGGAAAATTATGTTGCGATGGAGTTTTTGAGTCGCAGCAGTAATGAAGGCTTTGCCCGCGTGGCCGCGGCGGGTTTTGCTGCCCAACTGGATCCCACGCTGGACGAATTGGGTGATATCAAAACGGCGGTCAGCGAGGCAGTGACCAACGCCATTGTCCACGCCTATCCCGATAAACTGGGGAAAATCGTGCTGAAGTTGAAAATACTCGAGGGAAATGTGCTGGAAATTTCTGTGCGCGATTGGGGCAAGGGCATCGAAGATGTGGCCAAAGCACGTGAGCCACTGTTTACCACCGGTGGCGAGGAGCGCAGTGGCATGGGCTTCACCATTATGGAGAGTTTTATGGATAAGGTACACGTGAAATCTGCTGCTAATAAGGGGACAAGCGTGGTGATGCGTAAGCGGATTGCGCCGCGGTTGTCCGTCAGACGATGAGTGAATTGTTTTCGCTGCTGGAACGTGCGCAGCAAGGTGACGATGATGCCTGCCGGCAGATACTTCTTGAGAATAGCGGTCTCATCTGGAGCATCGTGCGGCGTTATTATGGCTGTGGTGTGGAAACAGATGACCTCTATCAACTGGGATGTATCGGATTCATCAAGGCTGTAAAGGGATTTGACCTCACATACGGAACGCAGTTTTCTACATACGCAGTACACAAAATTGCGGGGGAAATTCGGCGTTTTTTGCGAGATGATGGCGCCATTAAAGTGGGACGAACGATCCGCGAAAAGGCACAGACCTTATGGAGCGCCCGAGAGCGACTGCAGTCACGGCTCGGCAGAGAGCCAAAACTGTCGGAGTTGTCGAAAGAAACTGGCATGACCGTTGAGGAGATTGCCGGCATTGACCTCGCGACCGTAGCGCCGGAATCGCTACAGCAGGAAACTGCCGAGGGGTTGACCTTGGAATCCACCATAGGCACGGACGGGCCGGAAGAAAACTTAGTGGAAAAAATCGCGCTTCGGGAGGCTATCGATGCCTTACCGGAGCGCGAAAAAAAGACCATATTATTACGCTTTTTCAAGGGGTTGACCCAGGAGCAGACGGCACGGATTCTGCAGGTATCGCAGGTGCAGATATCACGTCTGGAACGCCGTGCGGTGGGCCATCTGCGACAAACTTTGACGACATAGTGTTCCGTTGCTGTTTTTCATAGTCAATAGGCAGAAATTCCGTCATCGTTCCGCGGTAGCGCTTGGGCATATTTGTGTCCTGCACGCGCGGATTATAGCGCTCACGGATAGCGATAGTATCGTAAAAACGTTTCCACAAGGAACGGAACTGCAATTCCTCCTCGCCAGGCAGATTTAACTGTATCGAATCCACGGGAACGATGTGGGAGCGACCGCGACTGTAGAGTAGAATCTCCTTATTTGTGCGGTCGTAGATGAAAAAGGACTCGTTTGCATAACGGGCGCAGAAATGATGGCGCAGCAGAGGAAGAACACGGTTTTTTGGTTCGATTTCTCCCCCCAAGATGCCTTGATAGTCCGAAAAGCGGATAAAGCCCCGCAGTTTTTCCAGTTCACCGTTGAGGTGACGTATGGCCTTGACAAGAGGTGCATACACTTCGTCCGACTGATTTTTCATGAAATCCGGTCCGCAGTCAAATACCTTTCTGACAAAGGTGTAGAGATGCTCCTCCTTGTTATCCATGCAGGTGAGGAAGGCACGGTACAGTACGTTCATTGCCTCCGTTGAGCGCCGGCGCAGTCCCTGCTGGACGCGTCTGGCGTGCTCAGGCTGGGTTAAAATGGAACGGACTGAATAAAAAGAAATGGGGCAGTATTCCTCATCGCTGTAAAAAGCGGTGGGGAATTCTTTGTAGATATAACTCTCGTAGACACAGCACAAAAATCCTTCAAATGTGCCGTCATATTGAAAAATTGCATTTTCCCAAGGCATGGCGTATCACCCCGCAGAACTAAATAAAGACAACTGCTGCGCTTCACCGGCAGGCAATTGTCCTCTTTCGATACTTTCTAATTGCTGCAGGAGAGAGGTGGCAGAGTAGAGCAGTCCTTCGCGTACGTGTCCGTCGCAGGTCAAAAAGAACTGCGCACGCTTGAGCACCACGCCCAGTTTCTTCAAATCCTCAAACCGCAAATGTGCCACACGCCTAGCGGAAACAATGCGTTTGGCACTTGTGGGCCCGATACCCGGTACACGCAGCAACGTTTCATAGTCGGCCCGCATGATCTCCACAGGAAACTGTTCTAAATGATTCAGAGCCCAATAGCACTTGGGATCCAGCATAGGGTTGAAGTCAGGATGCTGCTCATCAAGCAGTTCATCGGCTTCAAAACCGTAAAACCGCAGCAGCCAGTCCGCCTGATACAGTCGATGCTCTCGCAGGAGAGGCGGCTTGGTGTCCAGAGAGGGGAGCAGACTGTGCTCCACCACCGGCACATAGGCAGAATAAAAGACGCGTTTGAGTCGATAGGTCTGATAGAGCGACTGGGTCAGATGCAGAATGTGCAGGTCGTTATCATTGGTGGCACCTACAATCAATTGTGTGCTCTGTCCGGCCGGTGCAAAAGATGGGGCGTGCTTATATTTGACGAGTTCCGCCTTACTCTGTGTCACCTGATCACGAATCAAAGACATGGGACGCAGGATCGCCTGCTTGGACTTATCCGGCGCAAGGGTCTTCAAGCCCTGCTCAGAGGGTAATTCAATATTTACGCTCAGGCGATCCGCCAGCAGACCCAACTGATACACTAACTCCGGTGATGTGCCGGGAATGGCCTTGGCGTGGATATAGCCGTTAAAACCGTAGTCATAGCGCAGAATACGCAGGGCGTGGATCATCTGCTCGGTGGTGTAGTCGGGACTACGCAGTATGCCGGAGGAGAGGAATAGACCCTCAATATAATTACGGCGATAGAACCCGATAGTTAGGTCAGCCAGTTCCTTGGGCGTAAAAGTAGCACGGGGTGTATCATTAGTGCAGCGATTGACGCAGTATTTGCAATTATAGGTGCAGCAGTTACTCATGAGTACCTTTAAAAGCGTAATGCACCGTCCGTCAGCAGAAAAACTGTGGCAGCATCCGGCGATGGAAGAAGAGGTGTTGCCGATCTTGCCTGGTTGAAAGCCGCGCTTTACGCCGCTTGACGTACACGCTGCGTCATATTTGGCCGCATCTGTGAGAACGGTCAGTTTCTCCAGCAGATCCATGACACATTTCAGGCGGTGCGGCGTCTGCGCTGTTTAGGCTGGTCGATAAAGTCGATCAGACGCATGATATTAACGGCGATAGAACCTGCTCCGAGAATAGAAACGATAAATCCGAAAGTAGTCATAATAAGTAACCTCCATGAAACTTTTGTTCTATTGGCATTATAAATCGAACAGATGTACTTGTCAAGAGGAAATCGAACAAAAATTCTATTTTTTATTTTCGGGCAGTTGACCTGAGGAGAATTCTGTATTAAAATAGAGAAAAACAAATGAGAGAGGATACCTATGAATCAGTTAGACGAGAAATTTATTCGCGCAAGACGGCGAGCCATTGCGCTGGATTATAAACATCTGAATAGCAAACAGCAGGAAGGTGTACTGTGTACGGAGGGACCGTTGCTGCTTTTGGCGGGTGCAGGCAGCGGCAAGACCACGGTGCTGATCAACCGTGTGGCGAACCTGCTCCGCTACGGTCGTGGCAGCGATACGGACGAAATCCCTATGCCCATCTCTGAGGACGAGGTGGAGTTTTTGGAGCAATACATAGTAAATCCCACCGAGGAGCAGAAACCCTTGGCGGAGTATCTGTGCGCCGTAGAGCCTGCTCGCCCGTGGGAGGTCTTGGCTATCACCTTTACCAACAAGGCGGCCAACGAGCTGAAGG
>JAZLIB010000066.1:0-3073 GCA_045617185.1 Vescimonas sp. | reverse complement strand
TAAGCCTTATGAATACTTAGAAACGGAGATCATCGAAACGGCCTACGGTGTCAGCGGTATGATCCGTGAAAAGCAGGAGGGCTACCGTAGTACCTACGTGCGCCGTCTGGTGCTGGGCATCTGCTTGTGTATTCTGTCCGTTGTGCCGCTGATGATGGCGGCCATGATGCACTACACCAGCGCCTATGTCTGGGCCATCATCGGTGTGGGCGTGCTGCTGCTTGTGGTGGCTATCGGTGTGTTCCTGATTATCTTGGCGGCTATGCCTTGGAGTGCCATGCAGAAGCTTTTGGAGGAGGGCGACTATGCCCGTGAGAATAAGAGCGGCAGAGGTAAGCGCAATGCCGCCATCTCCACCGCCTATTGGCTGACCGCTGTGGCTGTGTTCCTCGCTTGGAGCTTCATCACTAACGCGTGGGATCGTACGTGGATTGTCTGGCCCATCGCCGGTGTGTTGTATCCTGCATTGATGGGAATTCTGGGTGCGTTCAAAAAGGACAACTGAATCTGACGCAAAAAAACGCCTGCGTGAGCAGGCGTTTTTCTTGTTTTATTGACGCTTATCGTTCCAGCAGAGGGATCACATCACGCAGGTCGGCAGAAGCAAGGCCGGCGGGGCCACCGTAATCAATCTCGATGAACTCGTTGCCTTTCAGCAGAGCTATGGTTTGATAGTGGATAGATACATGCGCAGTAAAGGGTTCTTCGCCCTCACAGTACCATGCACCGTCATAGCCGGGTATTTCCACAGGCGTCCAATTCTTCGTATGCTCCCGTGCGTAGCACACAGCAAGCCAGTGCCAGCGAATTGTGTTGTCGCCGATAGAATAGTAGAAAGTTGGGTGATGAGTAGATTCCGTGTCACTTTTATATACAATTTTATTTGGGCCATCCTGCCGATAGGTGACAACACTTTGAAGGGAAAAATCGCAAGAGAATGTTTCCTGTTGGGCATTCTTTGCTTCTTCGGGACTGAAGTCCTCTAAGGTCAGCAGGGGACGGTAATCGTTAACCGTTGTACCATCCCAAACTGCGGAATTATCGTTAATGACCATGATGGCACAAAAGCCGATTACAAAGAGAAGAAGCAATCTCAAAAGAAAACGGCGCCGACGTTGTGAGTAAATTTTAGAAGTATGATAATCACGCGCTAAAAGCTTTCGTTTGCGAATGGCTATCAAAGGCTGGATATTGAAAAAAGGTGATAAACAAACAGCGACGATACATAGAGACACCAAAAACAGCATCCAAATACCGCCATCCAATATGGCAGTATAAAATCCGTTTTTCAGGAATACGACCAGGTTGTGAAGTATAACAAAGAGATACAGCACTACCGCTACGATCTCTCCAATAAGCTGGTTTTTCAAAACACCGTGTAATGTCTCATCAAGCACATCTTCATCGGTGTTCAGTTCCACCGCGTCAGGGGACAGGGCACGGTAAATTTCCGCCTTGACCGTCATAGGTGTGATATATTCCCAGCCCATTTCACGGTAGGCGGACTTGCGCTCTTTCTCGCTTGGCAGATCGTGCTTGGAGGTCACATTTACACGGTACCGTGTTGTGTGGGGCGCGGTGCGTTCAAAACGACAAAAACGGCCGGTGACCTTTTGCAGGGACAGCCCTTTGCTGGCTTGCTCGTCGAGCCATGCTTCCACTGCGTCAACCTCAAAAAATTCATAGGGTAAGTATTTCCATACAGCCATAATCATGCCTCCTTATTTAACACAAAAGGGGAGTCTGTTGCGTCAATATCCGCCACACAGCGGCGCAGGCGGTCACACTCGTTACGGTACATGGTGCGGCCCTTGTCAGTCAGTTCATAAGTGCGTTTGCGGCCATCGGTACTGATTTCGCGAATGATGCCCTCACCGCACAGCTTGGGAAGTATAGTGTATAGCGTGCCAGGGCCGATGGAAATGCGATTGTCGGTCTTGCGGGCAATCCATCCAGCGATGTCTGCACCGCACAGCGCATCGGTGCTCAGCGCCATCAGTACATAGAACATGGGCTCGGACAGCGTATCAAATGCACGTTTTGGCATAGGCAACCTCCTTTGCAATATCGTTATACGATATACTGTACAATCAATATAACATCGTTTAACGATATTGTCAACAGAGTAAAAAAATTTTTGCGAAAAGTGCAAAAAGGGGGTTGCAAAGCGGGGAATAGTGTGCTATAGTTCATCTATCAATTTTATATTGCCCCTACGAATCTTTAAGAATCCGCAAGGAAACTGAAAGGGGAGGGGGCTCTGGAGAATCCCATTCAATTGGGTGCCGAAGGTGTAAGGCTCTTATGAGCTGAATCTCTCAGGCAAAAGGACAGAGAAAACAGATGTTATGTCTGTTTCTGTTGCTCCAGAGTCGCTGTTTGGCGGCTCTTTATTTTTTAGGAGGAAAGAAAAATGTTCCAAGAAGTATTGTACGACATTGTGTGTAAAATCAATGAGTACCTGTCCAACTACATACTGGTGTTCCTGCTGGTAGGTGTGGGCCTTTGGTATTCCATTAGAACCCGCTTCGTGCAGGTGCGCTGCTTCGGCGAGGGTATGAAGAAAGTGTTCGGTAATCTGAAGCTCAATGGCGGCAAGCAGGATAAGGGTATGAGCTCTTTTCAGGCTTTGGCTACTGCCATTGCTGCGCAGGTCGGTACCGGTAATATCATCGGTGCTTCCGGTGCTATCCTGACCGGCGGCCCCGGCGCTATCTTCTGGATGTGGGTCATCGCTTTCTTCGGCATGGCTACCATCTACGCAGAAGCTGTCCTGGCACAGAAGACCCGTATCGTCGGCGCTGACGGCGAGATCAAGGGCGGCCCTGTGTACTACATCACTACCGCTTTTAAGGGTAAATTCGGTAAGTTCCTGGCCGGCTTCTTCGCCGTGTCCATCATTCTGGCCCTGGGCTTCATGGGCTGCATGGTGCAGTCCAACTCTATCGGCTCCACTATGGAAACCGCTTTCGGTATCCCCAGTTGGATCTTGGGTGTGGTGCTGGTCATCGTGTGCGCCATCATCTTTCTGGGCGGCGTGCAGCGTCTGGCTGCCGTGACGGAGAAGGTCGTC
>JAZLIB010000065.1:0-2945 GCA_045617185.1 Vescimonas sp. | reverse complement strand
GTACAAAAAAACGCAGGAAAAATTGTAAAATTTATCTTGCAATTGGCTAACACTTGTGATATTATATTTCGGTGAATCCGCACAGTTTCGGACTTTCGGTCGGTGCCGGTTGACGGTTGGCCGAGGGAATGAAGAAACTGGGGGTACAAACTAAAATCGAAGGAGAACAAAACAAAATGGCTAATCAGAACGTCGTATCCATGAAGGCCCTGCTGGAAGCAGGCGTGCACTTCGGTCACCAGACCCGTCGCTGGAACCCCAAGATGGGTCCCTACATTTACACCGAGCGTAACGGTATCTACATCATCGACCTGCAGAAGACCGTGAAGAAGCTGGAAGAGGCTTACAACTTCGTGCGTCAGCTGAGCGAGAATGGCGAGTCCATCCTGTTCGTCGGCACCAAGAAGCAGGCTCAGGAAGCTATCAAGGACGAGGCTGCCCGCTGCGGTATGTACTATGTCAACGCTCGTTGGCTGGGCGGTATGATGACCAACTTCAAGACCATGCGTACCCGTATCGATCGCCTGAATCAGCTCAAGACCATGCAGGCTGACGGTACTTTCGATATGCTGCCCAAGAAGGAAGTTATCAAGCACATGGGCGAGATCGAGAAGCTGGAGAAGTATCTGGGCGGCGTGAAGGAAATGAAGAAGCTGCCCGGCGCTCTGTTCATCGTCGACACCCGCAAGGAGCGCAATGCTATCGCTGAGGCTCACCGCCTGGGTATTCCCGTTGTTGCTATCGCTGATACCAACTGCGATCCCGATGAGATCGATTATCCCATCCCCGGCAACGATGACGCTATCCGCGCTATCAAGCTGATCGCTTCCGTCATGGCTAACGCTATGATCGAGGGCCGTCAGGGCGAGCAGAACGAAGAAGCTGCCGCTGATGCTGAGTAATTCGATATACACCGCGTAAATCAACGGGGCAGGGCGTGTCCCTGCCCCGATTTTTCTAACAAATATTAAACTGGAGGATATTAAAATGGCTTTTACTGCTGCTGATGTGAAGACCCTGCGCGAAATGACCAGCGTGGGTATGATGGATTGCAAGAAGGCTCCCGTTGAGTGCGACGGCGATATGGACAAGGCTGTTGAGTACCTGCGTGAGAAGGGCCTGGCCAAGGCTGCCAAGAAGGCCGGCCGCATTGCCGCTGAGGGTATGTCTTACGCTCTGGTCGAGAACGGTGTGGGTGCTGTTGTCGAAGTCAACTGCGAGACCGACTTCTGCGCTAAGTCCGATCTGTTCGTGGCTTTCGTTAAGGATATCGCCAAGGCTGTTATCGACAGCAATCCCGCTGATGTGGATGCTTTGATGAACTGCAAGTATCCCGGCTCCGATCTGAGCGTTTCCGAGACCATGCCTGAGAAGGTCATGTCCATCGGTGAGAACCTGCAGATCCGCCGTTTCGTTCGCTTTGCCGACAACCAGAGCGTGGGCTATGTCCATGCCGGTGGTAAGATCGGTGTTCTGGTGAACCTGGCTGTCGAGGGTGACGTGGACGCTACCGAAATCGGTAAGAACGTTGCTATGCAGATCGCCGCTTTGAGCCCCCGTTTCTGGGACAAGTCTCAGGTTACTGAGGACGTTCTGGAAGAGGAAAAGAAGGTCATGCTGGCTCAGATGGACAACGATCCCAAGATGGCTTCCAAGCCCGCTCAGGTCAAGGAAAAGATCGTTATGGGTAAGATGAACAAGTTCTATTCCGAGAACTGCCTGCTGCAGATGGACTTTGTCCGTTCCGACATCTTCGAGGGTTCTGTTGAGAAGTATATCGCTTCTGCCGGCAAGAACGCTGTCAAGTTTGTTGACGCTGTCCGTTTCGCTACCGGCGAGGGTATCGAGAAGAAGCAGGAAGACTTCGCCGCTGAAGTCGCTGCTCAGATGAACATGGGTAAGTAATTACTTTTGCTATAATAAAAAATACCACCTGCGGTGAAAACTGCGGGTGGTGTTTTTTTGTTTATTTAATTGTTTACTCTTTGTTTATTTTGCAACTTTTTTTGACAAAAAACAAGGAAAAAGCGTGAAAAAAAGGAAAATTGAGAATAAATTCCTTGCAATTGCCTGAAGGACGTAGTACAATACTACATGTAATAATGTGTAATGGGTGAACTATGCCTTGCGTATAGACAGTATGTCGTTGGTAGTGCTGTACCCAGCATTTTAATCGGGAAAATTGAGGGGGATTACAAAATGAAGAAATCCAAAAAACTGCTATCCCTTCTGCTGACTTTGATCATGATTGTGGGTCTGCTCCCCGTCGTGGCGAGTGCTGCAGATGGTACGACAGAAGATGCCCTTGTCACCAGCAAGGTCTATGACCCTGATACGGGTAAACTGACATTGGAGGCGTATGCCACAGGTGAAGTGATCCACACAGTTACCGAGGAATCCGTGCCGGTGGATATTGTTTTGGTTCTGGATGTTTCCGGTTCTATGGATCAAACTATTAAGATTGGTGATGTTAAGAATCTTGACCAGCTGGATAAAGAATTGGGTGCTACTCGAGGATTTTATCAGGTTGATGTTACAGGATTGTGGACTGTTACCAGAGATCTGCAATATAGAGATGGCAAATGGCAGTGGTACAATGAGACACAACGCAGTTGGAAAGATGTTGAGGGAGGAAGTAGCTTTAATCTGTCAAATATTTATTTGACAAAGATGAACGCCCTTAAGTCTGCATCCTATCAGTTTATCAATACCGTTGCTCAGCAGGCAGCCGAGAACAATGTGGATCACAAGGTCAGCATTGTGAAGTTTGCTATGGATGAGTACTATGGCAGCGAATCGAGCTTGGCTGAAGGCAACCATAAGGGTGCCGACCGCAATTCCAGTTATAACTACACTGAAGTGGTCAAAAACCTGACCAGCGCCAATGGTAATGCCACTGCGCTGAAAGACGCAGTCAACAGCCTGTCTGCCGGCGGTGCTACGGC
>JAZLIB010000064.1:0-3804 GCA_045617185.1 Vescimonas sp. | reverse complement strand
ATTGTCACTAGTAGTTTAAACACAGCAGTCCGCGTGCAGGACGAGGTACGCGCAGAAAGCGAAAAGGAAAAAATGCGCGCCAATCTGCTCCGCGCCATTTCTCACGATCTGCGTACACCGCTCACGTCCATCTACGGTGCAACCTCTACGATTGTTGATAACTACGATTCTTTAAAAAAAGAGCAGCAATTTAAGCTGTTGGGTGAAGTACAATCGGACAGTGAATGGCTGATTCGCATGGTAGAAAACTTACTTTCTGTAACGCGAATTGACGGTGAAACAGTTCAGTTGAACAAATCTCCCACCGTGTTGGAAGAACTGATTGATACGGTGCTGATAAAGTTCCACAAGCAGTATCCCGAGCAAAATGTGGACGTATCCATTCCCGATGAGTTTATCAGTATCCCCATGGATGCATTGCTTATTGAGCAGGTACTGTCCAATCTGTTGGAAAATGCCGTATATCACGCCTCCGGTATGACAGAACTGTCCTTAAGCGTACATACCGAGGGTAACAAGGCGATCTTTGAGGTGGCCGACAATGGTTGCGGCCTGCCTTCAGAAAAAATAACCGATCTTTTTACCGGTTATCTGGAGCACCTTACCTCTCCGGCCGACGGCCGACGCAACAATATGGGAATCGGACTGTCCGTATGTTCTGCCATTATCCGCGCACACGGCGGTGAAATTGGGGCTGAAAACAGAAAGAGCGGCGGCGCTGTGTTCCGTTTTTCGCTGGAAACGGAGGATAATTCCATTGAGTAATAATCGCTATAAAATTCTCGTAATTGAAGACGAGGCGAACATTCGCAGTTTTGTAGAAACCATTTTAGAAACCAACAACTATCAGGTGCTGACTGCCACGCGCTGCGATATGGGCACGATGCTCTTTACCTCCCACCTGCCCGATCTGGTCATTTTGGATCTGGGTCTTCCTGACCGTGACGGCTTGGAATTCATTAAGGCGGCACGTCAAATTTCCGCTGCCCCTATCATCGTCCTCTCCGCCCGTACCACAGAGGCAGACAAGGTGGCTGCATTGGATCTGGGTGCCAACGACTACATTACCAAACCATTCGGCACAGCCGAATTACTGGCCCGAATGCGTGCGGCTCTGCGAAGCAGCCGTGCCGGTACGGAAATGAGCGCTGTTCCCGGCGGTAAGTTTGTTTTAGAAGATCTGGAGATTCTCTACGATGCGCGAACGGTCACCGTTGCCGGCAAACCGGTAGATCTCACACAGACAGAATACAATATCGTATCGTATCTTTCCACCCATGCAGGCAAGGTGCTGACCTATGCCGCCATCATTCAGGCGGTATGGGGATACGCGGATCATGGCAGCGTGAAAAAGTTGCAGGTCAACATGGCAAATATCCGCAAAAAACTGGGCGCCAAGCCGGGTGAAAACCGTTACATCATCAACGAACTGGGCGTGGGCTACCGTATGCCTAACGACAACAACTAAAAAAAGAGGGAGGAAATCCTCCCTCTTTTTTAATTGTCTTTCTCTCCTACAATTTCAGCCGCAAACACCAGTCCCTCATCAATATTTGCTGGGAAGTACCGGGCATTCTTTTCCATATAAAATCCGGATTTTTTCATGACCGACATGGGCTGCTCGTTAACATGGCTCAAAATCAGTTTGATACCTTGGCTACGACATTCCTCACGCAAGCGATTCAGGCTGTTCATGGCCGTGATATCCAATGCAGGTACGGCACGCATACGCAAAATCAGGACTCTGCGCGTTTCGTCCGGAGCGATATGCGGAATCTTATCCACAACTGCGAAGAACATGGGACCGGTAATCTCATAGACCATGACTCCCTCGGGAACGGGGCGCAAATTTCCGTCGGGATCGGCGCCATCTTCAATATAATCCCATTCGGTGATCTCTGCTTCATCCGTCATGCGTTTCATGAACAGCAGTACAGCCAGAATCATGCCGATAGCAATAGCCACCACCAGATCGAACAGCACCGTCAAGGCAAAGGTCAATAGCAATACCACAGTGTCACTCTTCGGGGATTTCTCAATGATTGCCTTGAACTTACGCCAACCGCTCATATTATAGGCTACCATAAAGAGGATCGCAGCAATGCAGGGCATGGGGATCAATGCTGCATAGGGCATAAGAAGCACCAATGTCAGAAGCAAAATCACAGCATGAACCATACCTGCCACGGGGGGACGTACCGCCGTTTTTGATATTGGCAGCCGTGCGAGCGATAGCACCGGTAGCAGGAATACCACCAAACAGAGCAGAAGCTGCATTACCTACACCCTGCGCCACCAGTTCCATGTTGGAGTTATGGCGGGAGTTAATCATCTCATCAGCCACCACAGCAGAAAGCAGACTCTCAATGGCGGCAAGAATGGCAATCGTAAAAGCATCTGGTGCCACGCGAATGATGGTTTCAATGTCAAATGCAGGCATGGTCAGTTTGGGTAATGCGCTGGAAATCGTATACAGATCGCCAATGGTATTGACGTCCACCTTGCCGGCATGCACAGTAAACGATGTCACAATAACTGCTACAAGCGAGCCGGGAATTTTTTTGGAAAAATACGGCCACATGATCAGGATAGCCAGAGCAATGCAGCCAATAACCACGGACATCCAGTTGACGCTGCCAAAGCAGGCCACCACTTCTTTGACTTTATCCACAGTTTCTATGGGCTTATTGACAAATGTCAGGCCAAAAAAGTCTTTCAACTGACCAATGACGATCGTAACAGCGATACCTGCGGTAAAACCGGTGGTAATGGTATAGGGTATATATTTGATCAGCACGCCGAGTTGCAACACGCCCATGATGACCAACATAATACCGGCCAGAATTGTCGCGGTGGCAAGACCGGACATACCGTTTTCTGCCACAATACCTGCAACAATAGATGCAAATGCCGCCGTAGGTCCGGCAATCTGCACCTTACTGCCGCCCAATGCGGAAATAATGAAACCTGCGATAATAGCCGTGTAAATACCCTGCTCAGGTCCGACACCGGACGCCAGCGCCAGTGCGATAGACAGGGGCAGAGCAATAATGGCAACAATAATGCTGGATACCAGATCCTTTATCAAGGCCTCTTTAGAATAATTTTCCAGCGATAACAGCAACTGAGGTTTCATTCGATTCATTGTAACTCCTATGTAATACTTTTTTTCAGCGTTTTTTACGCTTATCATAACAAAACTGGGACGCACAATGACAAATATTACTATATTTTCATGGTTTTTCGTCATTTTTTTGCTCCCTTTCACCTTTTCATCTTTCTCATCGTATGATGATGGCAGGAAAGGAGAAAGAATTATGCAAAATTCCATATATTCACCCGACCGATCTCGCTATTTTGCTACCGTGTTGCAGCAGCCTCCCACCGCTTGCGCACAAATCAACGGCGGTGATATCTATCCCTCCATAACCGGCAGTGTGCGTTTTTATCAGATTCCCGCCGGTACACTCATCGCTGCACAGATTTTCGGCCTACCCAATGTAGGGCAGCCGTGCCAATCCAAAATCTTTGCGTTTCATATTCACGAGGGAAGCTCCTGCTCCGGCTACCAATTTGCCGATACGATGGGACATTACAATCCCAAAGGCTGTGACCATCCCTATCACGCCGGTGATATGCCTCCCCTGTTCGGTAACAACGGTTTTGCCTATTCCGTTTTTCTGACCGACCGATTTTCGGTAGATGAAGTGGTAGGCAAAACGGTAGTCATTCATCAGGGCGTGGACGATTTTACTTCTCAGCCTGCGGGCAATGCCGGTGAAAAAATAGCCTGCGGTCGCATTG
>JAZLIB010000063.1:0-18529 GCA_045617185.1 Vescimonas sp. | reverse complement strand
CCGTTGCCGGACATCCAGGAGGTAGCCGTACCGGACAGGGACAGACCGATCAGGGTCACGATAGGCCCGATGATGACAGCGGGCATCACCTTATTGACCCACTGAGAACCGACAATCTTAATCACAATGGCGATGACCACATACACAAGGCCTGCCATAGCGATACCGATGATGACACCCCAGTAGCCGTAGTTCATGCCGATAATGGAGGCATAGGCACCCAGGAAGGTGAAAGAAGAACCCAGGAACACGGGGCTTCTGCGCTTGGTAAAGAGCACATACACGATGGTACCAATGCCTGCGCCGAACAGAGCAGCAGCCGGGTCGAAGGACAACGTGCTGCCATCGGACATGGCATAGGTGGACATCAGGATGGGAACCAGCAGGGTGGCGGCCATAATGGCAATCATCTGCTGGAAAGCAAAGATCAGCGTTTGGCTGAACTTAGGCTTGTCGCCGACATCATAGATCAGTTTCATACAAAAATCTCCTTTTTATTATGTACGGCAACGCATTAAAAAAACCTTGTCATTTGCATGACAAGGTTTGACTGTAATGATTATAAGGGCAAAATGTGCCCGTCATATACACTCATCTTGCCAATATCTCTGTATTGGATTAAAGATTGCCGTGTTTTCTAACCATACTTTATATCATATAAAAAATTATCTGTCAATATACGTCAAATATTTTCTGCGCAGAAATTACAAAAGTGCTTCCCGCACAGCATCCAACTCATCTTCGGTAAATACCTTGATGCCGTTAGCTTCTAAAAGTTCGGAGGTAACACCGTTGCCGGGAATTTTGTTGCCGCTGAATGTTCCGTCGTAGATCAGACCGTGGCCGCAGGACGGACTTTTCGCTTTCATGATAGCCAGCTTCACACCGTTCACTTTTGCCAGATAGCAGGCCGTTTCCGCACCCTTGCGATATTCCGCCGTCACATCAACACCCGCCGAATTGATGACCTTGTCGCCTTGAATCTCAGCAGGATAGCGCGGCGTGGCCAGACCGCCCAGTTGCTCAGGGCATACGGCAATCAGCGTATGTTCTTTGGCAAGCGCCAAAATCTCCTCATTGCGGCAGGAATCTCCCTTATACCGACACTCACAGCCCATCAGGCAGGCACTAACTAAAATTTTTGCCATGTTTTTTCTCCTTACTCATTTATCAGATCGCAAATTTCTACATTCATTTTTCCATCCGTTTCCGGCAGGTTTACACGTATGACCTCACTCATGGATGTCGGCACATTTTTCCCCACAAAATCAGGACGGATCGGTAATTCGCGGTGTCCCCGGTCTATCAGAACAGCCAGTCCGATTCGAGCCGGACGGCCGGCTGTCAGCAAAGCATCGATAGCCGCACGGACCGTACGCCCGGTGAACAACACATCATCTACCATTATGATGTCCTTACCGTTCAAATCCACATCGAATACCGGCTCACGCACCTGCGGCGCATCCGCTACCTTCTCCAGATCATCGCGGTAAAAAGTAATATCCAGTTCTTCCACGGGAATAGCTACACCGCTGTTCTTATTGATATTTTCTGCCAGAATATGTGCCAAAGGTACACCCCGTGTATGGATGCCCACCAATACCAACTGAGACAAATCCCGACCTTTTTCCACAATTTCGTAGGAAAGACGCATCAGCGCACGACGCATTGCCATCTCGTCCATCAATTGTACTTTAGGCTTGATCGTCTGTCTCTTTTCCATCTTTCTGACCACCTTTACGTATTTCTATCAAATTATCACACTGCAGAGGTGCTGTCAACCACAAGCTTTCGAGGTTTTTTCACATTCATTTTTACAGTGCAAATCCGATGTTGTCAAATCACTTAATTTAGTTTTTTGAGGGAGCTGAACTAAGAAAGTGCTGGGCATAGCGTAACCCATAACGGCATCAGTTGCTATAAAGCAAATATTTTAGTAACGTCTGAGTTTATCCTGATAGATATCGCAAATCATTTTTGAAAGAGCTTTTGGATCGTCCTGCATGCCGTTTATGACCCATTCGGACATGACACCAAAAATTGTGTTGGCATATGCGACGAAAAGGTACCGTGATTGACGGTCATTCTCACTCGTAAGAGAAAGTCCGAGTTCGCTGCGGATAACAGCATCGCGGATATACCAGCCGAGGTTGTTTGTCAGCAAGCAAGCAGCCAAATCCTTATAACGGCGGAAATACTCAAATCCTAAGAGAACATTCTCATATCTGATGTACGAGGCATGTTTTGCATTGGCATATACTTCCTTATGATAGTTGTCAAAGATGCTGCTGATATACTTTTCCAGTATATCTTCCTTTGAACTGAAATTGCGGTAATAGGTCATACGGGAGACCCCCGCCTTCTGCGTGATCTCAGAAACCGAGATAGACGAAAAAGGCTTTTCCTTCAAAAGCTCTATAAGCGCCTTCGCTATACATTCGGTAAAGAAAGTATTTGAATTACTCATACATTACCACCCTTCGAACAGTTTGTAACATTACACTCGCCTAAGTGTATCACACAAATCAAAATATGCAACTATTGCATCTATCCATGTCACTATATCCATGAGGCAACTTGTAAATGAATTAACAATTTGATACACTTTGTAACATACAATATATACAATTTTTTGCAGTTTGGCAAGATATTTTTCGACATTTATACTAAGGAGGAAAAGAAATGGCTAAACAATCACTGGACGCAAGACTCAGACAGGCGTGCAATACACGCATCGCGGAAGAAGGCAAAATCAACATCTACGAAGAGTTCGAGAATGTCGTAAATGAGATTGGTCTCAGTTCCGAAGATGCAGGCGGCAAAATCACCTTCGAGGGTGCGGATCCCATTGTAAACAGTACCATCGCGCTCGGCACGGGCTCCTCCATCTGCCTTATGGCAAAATCTCTTGCCGCAACTAAAATATGGCGTATGCGCGGCGGCGAGGGTCAGGATATGTCGATAGATATATCCAAAGGTATCAGCAGACTCAGCGCCCTGTACAAGATGCAGGAAATGCTCAACGGCTACAATCCCGATGTGCCTGATGTCAATCTCGGCGGCCTGATGCTGCTGATGCGTACAGCCGACGGCAGCTTTGTATGCCCCGACAACAACATGCCCAAGCTGCGTGACAGAATGCAGGATATGATTGGCTGCAACAACAATATCCCCAGCGTCGTAAAGAAACTTCTTTTCAAAAACGGCACAAAGCTTGAGGAGAAATGCGCAAAAGAAGGTATCATCATGGGACGCCTGCGCACTCTGCAGGAGTTTATGAAAGAGCCCGTTTATACTGATTATCTGAGCAAGTTGCCTCTGGTAGAGATTGAAAAGATTGGCGACAGCGAGCCTGAACCGCTGTCAATGAACCCGAAAACACCGCTCGAGGGCGTGCGCGCGCTCGGCATGGGTCATATCATCGCAGGCGCGGGCCTCGGCCGTGCACTCGCCTGCCACGGTGCCGATGTCCTGAACATCTGGAAGCCTGACGAATTTGAATATGACTCCACCTACATCTCCGCAGATGTCGGTATGCGCTCTTGCAGAATTCAGTATAAAGAGGAAAAGGGTCAGAAGCAGGTCAAGGAGCTGCTGAAGGATGCAGATATTTTCTTCGCGAACAGACGTCCGAAGCTAATGGAGAGCGTTGGACTGACGGCAAAGGAATGCGCCGAGATACGACCCGGCATCATCTACTGCAACACCTCGTTTGCCGGCGATGCAGGCCCTTGGAGAGACCGTGTAGGCTATGACCAGGTCGCAGGCTGCGTTACCGGTATGGCCATGTTTGAGGGAACTCCGGAGGAGCCGCGCCTGCCGGTAATCAATGTCGTCAACGACTTCCTGGTAAGCTGGCTCGCCGCCGCGGGTGTTATGGAAGCTCTCTCCCGCAGAGCAAAAGAGGGCGGCAGTTACCGCGTTCAGGTTTCGCTGTGCCGCGTTTCTCTGTGGCTTATGAGTCTGGGTATTTTTGACAAGGACTTTGTAAAGGCCAACTACGGCAAGGGTATCCATGAAGAGAAAGATCCCGACCTGTTCTATGCCAAGACTCCTCTCGGCTACTATCAGGGCTATACCGATCAGGTGCACATGTCTGTACTGAAAGAGGAATACAACCCCGTGCTTGTTCCGCGCGGCTCAAGCGTACCTCTGTGGCTTGTTGACGGAGAAGAACCCGAATGGGTTCCCGAGGACCCCATGTCCAACATAAAGATTACACCGGTAGAGGCATATCAGAATCAGATCTATGACACCTACCGCAAACTGCCGAAGATTCTGTTCAAGGCGCTGAAGATCATTCGCTGAAAGCATAAGGCGGTGCATCGTACCGCATGATAGTACTCGCAAAAACAAATATTGTATGCGGTGCGTAACGCATAACGAATCCCTCTTGCGTACTTTTAACCAAATACCCTATTTTGCATAACCCGAAGGGCGTGGGTTCAAATCTCTCCTCCCCGCGTCCTCATATCTGGCCATAAATGTTGTCAGAGCGAAACCCCCGAAACCGCAAGGTTTTCGGGGGTTTTGGACCTATAATACGGAATGGAAATTTTTCAGATGACGCGGGAATGTCCGCAGCAAGCAGTTCCATTGAGCCTATATTTACCCAAACGCTTGATTTTACCACCGATGTACGATATCTTATATCATGGAGTGGTTTATCGAACAGCAGGGCCTTTTCCGCCGTTTTTTCGGGCCGATTATTGAGAATTCTGCCGTTGCCCTGTAACATTTTTCCCGTCGTCAAGGTGTTATGTATGATGACGGAAACAGCATCACAGTAATGAAAACTGATAATTTATATACAAGGAGATGTTTTTATGCCGAGACCAACGATTGCTACAAATTATTCAGGTATAGTAGTTAATGAAGCAACCGCCAATGATCTGAGAAACGATCCCTCTTCAGAATTTCTTAGTTTTGAGCGAAATCAAAACGGGACGTTCACCGTCCAGGCGAAGCTTCCCGAGTGGGGTAGATCCCAAGGCTCGGATTTCCGCATTCGCGAAAACGTCAATTATTTTATGCGCGGTCTTGCAAGATCCTGCTTTGATGAGAACGGTGTTTTCGATTTTGATAAGGCGTACCAGATAAGCGACGATCTTTTTCATTCTCTTGAGCAAAACGGGCTTCCGAAGAATTTCATCGAAACCTGCGGCGTTCCCAGTGACAGAAGCAGGGACTTCTTGATCTTCTGTGCTTCCTGTCCTGAAATTCTCGAGGAAATGCGTAGTTCCTTCTTTTTGGAAGTGGAAGAAATGCGGAGATTTCAGTACAACGTCAACACGGTTAAGGCCAATCAGAACAATGTGTCCGACACATACAAGCTTGCGGAAGACTCCTTCGATGACTATCGGAATATACTCGATAAATATACGCGCATGGCAAACGCGGATCCGCAGACTGAGCTGGGTGTTCTGTTTGCGGCAGACTGCAAGCAATATTCCGCTATAAACGAAGCCTTTTTCAATTGCAACAAGGAATACCGCACACGACACAAGCTGCCGCAGATTACCGCACGCAGACATCAAATCAATTTCAGTGACTACCTCAAAGACGATCCCGCAAACGGCACATACTTGAAGTTTGATGTTCACTCCGCCTTCCTTATCGACACCCATGTCGGCGGCGATCCGATGATGCTTTCCCTTGAGATGACTGCACCCCCTGCCGGCAAGTTTATGTTCTGTCCCGAGAAGGTACGTACCGGCGTCGGCTTATATAGCGATGTCACCGACTTTAACAATAATTACACATCTGACCCTTATGTCGATATTCCGAATTTCAAAACTTACATAAAGGCGAAAACTCTGGGTTCTGCGGAGCTCAGACAAATTAAGAAAGCCGATACATCCAATGATTTCCTCATTCCGAGGGTAAATAAGGCATTCGCCGACATGAAAGCGGCCGATGAAGCACTTTCGGCAGAGGAAAAAGAACAAAAGTTTAATAAAATCCAGGATCAAGTTTCCCTCGAGAAAAACGTCAACATAGCCATTTCGAAGATGGCAGATGCAGCTATCACGGACAAGGACGCTGCAGACATTGACAGCACGCGTCTTTCCACGAAAGCAATGCTCGGCATTTACGCAAAGCGTTATGCAGACAGCATTAACGGCGATGCAAGACTCGGTGCCATCCTCGAGAAGATCAAAAACTATTCCGAGATGAATGTCTCTGCGGTAAGAGGCGATTATGATGCAGAAAGCGCTGCTTACGACAGCATTTATGCCGATGTCAAGGCATATTTCAACGAGCTCGATGCGAAGCAGGCCGGCATAGTTGCAGATCCTGAACGGGGCATCGAGGGCTATGATCCTGAGGATCCCGTAAATCGCGCACGCTATCAGATTGCCGCGGATCTCTTCAATTACTTTGAAGGTCAGCGTAACGGAAATCTCGCCTTCGATCCGCACAGAGTGGAGGCAGGTGCTGCCTACGTTGACGGTACCGCATTCCCGATCACGAGCGACGGCTCCAGCAGAGATTTCACTGATGTGTCCGATATGCCGCTGTTCCCCCATGATCCTTGCCCGAACGACATCAACCAGGGCGGTCTCGGTGACTGCTATTTGCTGTCGGGACTCGCATCTCTTTCCGAAATGGCTCCGCAGAAGATCAAGGACTGCATCCGTGACAACGATGACGGCACTGTAACCGTTCGATTCTTTACGCAGAAAATAGACGATAAAACCGGTGAAAATCTCGGCATACAACCGATTTATGTCACCGTTGACAAGAAGATTCCGGGTGAGGATGGTGCACAAAGCTGTCTGTGGGCACAGATGATTGAACGCGCATATGTAGCGTCCGGTCTTCATCTGACTACCGATAAATACGCAAAGCCGCTTCCCTCGAAGGCTGAGCTTGAAGCTGAGTACGATCGCCTCTCAAAGCTCCCTCCTGAGGAGCGTCCGAGCCACACTGCCTGCCCATGGCTGATTGACACTCGCGGAAATCTCCACCGTTGGCGTCCTGACTATAAGGATATCGAAGGCGGCTCCTCGGTCTCGTTCATCGGTCAGCTCCTCGGCGATAATGTGACAACCGAAAAAAATTCACTCAAACATATCCGCAATCTTTCTCCCAATTTTGAGTTTGCCGATGCAGTCGGTCATCTTGCCGGCCGGGCTATGCTGCAAATACTCGGAGATGATAATGTAACGTCGAAAGAGAAACAGGCGACATTAAATGGCGATTTTGACACCGCGGACACGATAGCACCGCTTCTTCATCGTGCCTTTCATCCGAATGATCCCATTCCGCGCAATGAAGACGGTAGGTTCAACGAAAACGAAACCGATCTTGCAAAGGCTTGCGCAAGATTCTGCCACACATTCCTCAACTCGCTATACGACTCCGATCAGTACAGCGAAGATTTGTCTAATTTGTCTACTGAAGAAATTAATACTCTTCTCGTAGAGGAACTCGGCACAATGAAAAAGCTGGCTACGAATCCCCTTGATCCTACTGTGGGCGATGTTTCCAAGGCAAATTATGAAAGCTTTCTCAATGCAGCAAACAACGTTCCCGGACTCACCGACTTCATCCGAGATCAATTTTTGCCCGCAATGGAGCAATACACGCAGCAGACCGCCAAGCGTTACACATCGCCGAGGAAATACAGCGGTGAGTACCCCGAAACGATGCTGCAGGATGTCTATGATGTGATTGAGAGAAATATAGATGCAGGTTATCCGACCGTTGCATCCACACCGGGCGACTCGGACAGACAGCAGTTCGGCGGCGTGGTCAGACGCCACGCGTACAGCGTCATTGGTGTGACACACCGAGAGATTGGCGGTCGTGATCTGAAATTCGTTATCCTCAGAAATCCCCACGGAGAAATGGGTCGCGAATACTATGAAGAAAACGGGGAAATCAAGTTCCGCGCGAATCCCGATGCTCCCGGCGGCGTATTTGAGATGGAGCTCTGGGATTTCTATGAGGAGTTTTCGTCGTTCGACTTCTCCCGCATTGCCAAAAATGAGCAAGCTCCCAATGCAGTACCCGTCCCCAACGCTGTACCTGCTCCCGATGCTGTGCCTAATCCCGCCGCAGCACCTGCTCCCGATGTTCATGTTGTGAATGTCAACGACGGAGATAAGGACGAGCTTTTCATTGGAAGCACAGTATCGAATTACGGCAGAGCACTGAGCGCCATTATGAAAACGCTTGACAGAACCTCTAAGGACTCCGAGGCCTTCAAGAATCTTTACAAAAATGTTGAGAGCCTGATTGAAGATGACTATATATCCAGTTTCCACGGTGGGACGATCAAGGAGTTCCACGATAATCCCTCTGTAAATGATCTTTTTAATTCCTGCACGGCATATGAGGAGTACTGCACGGGCCACAAGCGTTCCTTCAGCAGCCGCAGGGACAACCGTATTGAACAGGCAAAGAATCTGAAGCTGATCATTTATGCACTCGGTGAAGGCTGCAAGGATCCGAAAGATTATCTTGCAAAGACGCTTGTTGAGAAGATGATGGCGGGAAATCAGAAATACGCATCAATGGCGAATGATGTCAAGGAACAGCAAATCAAGACCGTCGTCAACAGCACGCAGTTCCGGTTCATGAAAGACTCCATGTCTTTCCTTGAGATGTCGAAGCTTACTGAGAAGCCCCTTCCCGAAATCCTCAAAAAGTGGAAATCCTTCGGTGACGGGTTAAAGAATGACAATATCGCAAAGAAGTACGAGCCGCAGATACCGGCACAGCAAGTTCCGGCACAACAGGCTCCCGCTCAGCAGGCACCGGCACAGCAGGCTCCGGCGCAGCAGGCACCGCAGAATGTTCTTTGATGTGTGGCGGGAGATCGGTCATCAGGTGGAAGCAATCTTACCCGAAACCGCCGCGTGATAGACTCCCCCAAAATCGCAAATAGTCAAAACGTCCGGGAAAGCGAAAGTTTTCCCGGACGTTTTTGCTGCATTTCGCGACGTCAATGAATCAGACTTGAGCACGTTGATCCTGATGCCGATACCATGGTGAAAGCAGCAATGCAGGACATGATATATTTTCTAAAAATACGAAGTACCGGTGGTGATTTCATGAGCGGCAACAGCTATATCAAGCCCAATCTTTTGATCTATCGCGCGGCGCAATTCGTGTCGGGCTGTGTGCCAGCGCTGGTATTTCACAGGAAAATACTGCGTAATGAGATCAAGCATATTAAGGGTCCCTTTGCCGTGATTGCCAACCATCAGTGCGCTTATGATTTTGTCAACCTGATTGGCACAACCAACCGGCCCATGAGCTTTGTGCTCAGTAATTCATTCTATCATTCCCTGCCGCGCTGCCATTACTGTTTTGCATATAAGCACAAAGGTCCCCGAAACCGTTATGGTTTCAGGGACCTTCTTATTGATATCTTATCGTCTGCTCAATGCAACCGCGACATCAAAGTCCGGGTTCCATCGGGCGCTGGGTTGTGAGTTCCTTCGCCTCGGGCTGTTTCTTTACCGAAGCATGATTCTTTGAAAACGCGAAGCCCTTCTGCACCTCGGCGCAAGTTCCCGCCAGCTTCATGGCCGCCTCGCTTTCGTTGTCGCCCGCAATGCGGACATCCTCGCCGTTTGAGGCAAGCAAGGGCTTGGACAGGTCGACCTTCGCCGCCTTGACCAGACGGTCCAGCACCGCAGCGCAGACACCGGTCTGCAAATCGATCGCATCAAGATCCTCGGGCGTATACCTGCATCCGGTGGCAGCAAGCGATGTGAGTGAGTCAGCAACCTCTCTGGTATCATAATTCTTCTCTCCGAAGGCTGCAAGGCGTTCCAACCGAGCATTGTTCTTCTCAAACGAGTTCGGGAAATAGGCGTTTAACACAAGGGACGAAATATCTTCGCCACACTTTTTGTCGGACACAGCGTTGGGGTTGAATTCTCCCTTCAGATCAAACGCGCGATTCTGCGTCGCAGTACCGAAGAAGATACGCATACCGAAGTTTGCATCCTTGCCGTAAAGTGCGCCGATTTTTTCAAACAGTTCAGTGGGCTGGCAGGCGACCCAGAAATGATCCTCATAATACTTGGGATCGTTCGCCGCTCTCTGTCGGTACTGCTCGATATACTTCTTCGCTTCACGGTACTGCTCGATCTCTTCGTGGTGTTCTGCTCTTTCCTTTTCGCGGTCGGCGCGAACTGTATCATGTACCTTTCCCTTCAGCAGCACTGCTTTTTCTCTTTTGTCATGCTCAGCGTGCTCAGCGGAAAGCGCTGCGCGTTTTTTCCAATAGTTGTCGCTTACTTCCTTGTTTCGCGTGCCGTCTTGATTGAAGGAATCCGGGTTTTCATGTCCCTCGAAAACCAGTTCCAAGTTCCGTCCCATGCGCCCAACCTCGAACTCAACATTATAGACGTTTTCCATATGATCCGCATTGTCGATGTTGTGGATATTCCGCTCAAAAATTTCGACTCCGTTGCGGAGCTTTCCGATGTTCAAGGTTCCCTCGGGATAATCCTCGCGGTAAACTTCGTCAAGAATCAGCTTGTAGACTTCGAGTCTCTTTTCGTTTCGCGCGATAGTCTGCGCTTCCCACTCCTCATGATGCGCGTTGTAATCAGCTTCCTTCTGTCTGAAGTCGGCAAGTGCCGCGGTGTATCTGTCGTGTGCCTCATAGGGTGCGTTATTGCCGAGCAGGCGTCCGAACCAGGAGCGAATACCAAACATCGTGAAGGAATGTGGGTTAGGCGGCTCCTCCATATCGAAGCGTGGCTCACTCGGAAGAGGCTCGACAGGCTCCGGCACACCGTACTTATCGTACAGTGCCTGCTTTTCTTCAAGTGTTTTTCCCTCAAGCAGACGCGTAAGCGCCTTGTTGTATGCATCGAGAACCTCCGTGCGTTCAGCTGGCATACGACCGTCGGAACGAACGTGGAGGCATCTTGAGAGATCTGAATACTGGAGCTTATCAACATCATGCAAATCTTTGGAGACAGCCGCCATTCCGTCAGCCTTGACCACCACCTGGCGAAGATGACCGGGTTCGGTAGTCAGTTCCTCTACGAAGAGAAGTCCGTTCTTTGCACGGTTATAGAGATCCTCAATCTGCTCGTAATCCTTCTCCGGCTCGAAAACACGGGAATTGGTGAGCATCCAGCGATCGTGCTCGGCGAAAATCTCATTCAACTTTTCGCGGCGTGTGTTAGTGGCCTCCTGCAAAGCAATATCTGCCTGCTCAAATGCCTCCTCCAGCCGTTTGATCTCCTCGAGGGGCTTATTCTGCTTTCTTGCGTCCGTCAACGCCTTGTGCGCTCTTCCGCGCTCGTCGACCTTTTTGTCGTACTCCCTTACAATCTCAGGATAAATCACCGTTTGGACTTCTCTTGAAATTTCGGGGCGTTTGGTCATATATTCGGGTTTTCCCTCTCCGTCCGTCTGCTTCTTCGGCATAAAAGCGTAACTGAAAGACGCTGTTTTGTCGTAATCTACGCCACGGTATTCCCCATCATTCTCCGGATACATCGTGCGGATACGCAGAAGATCTGCGGGATTCTTCAGATCGATCCCGGCTTCCGCCAGCGCAGCTTTTACGGATTCGTACCACCGCAATACGTCTTCTTTTTTTGTCGGCATCTTCTCTATCTCCTTTCCTGTCTTCTCCTACCCTCTAAAAGAATAGGTAATAAAACTTATTTTTATTTAACCACATAAGTATGAAACGCACAACAATATATTTATCATGCTTACCTATAACACCCGAATCTCACGCAAAAAGTTACATAAATGGCAAAAATACGGCACCCCATTACGGGTATCTCACGTCAAATCAGTTTCGGGCGATTGAGCATCATACGAACAAGATTGCCCACCGTACCCTTCATGGGGCGGTACGCCTCGCCCTCATAATATGTCTGTGCCGGACGGAAGCTGACGACTTCCTCCGGGCTCAATGCGAAGAAATCAGCGTCCGCAGTAAAGAAGTCAGCCACCTTGCCCACCTCCAGCGTGCCGCGCTCATCGCCTTCCAGCAATGCCTCGGCAGCATTGACGGTATATGTTCGCAGTGCCTCATAAGGAGTCAGTGATTCCTGCTCGTTATAGAACTGCACCATACCCAGCATCTGCAGATAGGGATCCATGTCCTGCACCGGACTGTCGGACGAGCCGCAGATCAGCACGCCGGCGTCGTAGTAGGATTTGAACTTCATGCGGTCGCGAATTTCCTGCGACAGCACCTGCTCATAGGTGTGGAGATAGCGCTTGTCGATCCATGAGTAGCCGGGCTGGGCCAGAATGGCATAGTTGCCCTCGCAGATGCGTCGGAAAGTTTCATCATCGGCAAATTCTGCGTGCTCGATGCGATGGAGTTTCGTGCTTCCCATCTTCTCGTAAGCATCGACCAAACGTTTAATTGCCAGATCACCGATGGCATGAGATGCGATCTGATAGCCCTGCGCCTCTGCTTCAGCGCAAAGGCGATCTACGGTTTCCTGATCGTAGTAGCAAGGCGCAGTCTTACCCGTGTCGGTATAGGCCTCAGCAAATGCCGCCGAATGAGAACCGGACGCACCGTCCATCTCCCAGTCACCGCAGCCGCCCAAACGCTTATGCTTCATCAGTTTCGCATAGGGCGTCACGCGGGCAAGGTCGGTATACTGCAGGTAAAGTCTGACGCCTACGCCGAAATGTCGGGCAAGGCGAATGATCAGTTTCGTGGTAGTATCCTTTTCGCTGTCACCGTTGCCCTCCAGCGCCCCTACCACGCTGATGCCGTATTCGGCGCAGTAATTATGGAAATTGGCAATGCCGCGGGCCAAGGTAGGCAGGGAAATCGCACCGCCCACCACATCAATGATACGGCCTTGTGCACGCTCGTTATCTTCTCCGGTCAACACGCCGCTATGCCCCTCGGGGTCAATGCCGATCTTTTTCAGCATAGCCGAGGACAGTGAGGTGGAGTGTCCGTCAATATTGTAGATGACCATGGCGCGACCGCCGCCCCAATCGTCCAGTTCATCGCGTGTGGGCATACGGCGCTCATCAATGGCGGTGCAGATGTAGTTGTTGATGGCGATCACGGCGTCCTTTTTCTGCTTTGCAGCATAGTCACGCACACGTGCCTCCACGCCTGCAATGGTATGGGGCTCCACGCCGGTTTTCGTGATCTCGCAGGCATTGAAGCCCATTGCCATAACGGCGATGGTCAAAAGCATATGGGTATGCCCGTCGATCAGGCAAGGGTACACGTGTTGTCCCTTAAGATCAACTTTATTCTTGAAGTCAGACAGTTGTAATTTCTTTGCCTCGTCTTCCATATATACACGGGTAATGCGTCCGTCGGACACCTCAAACGCAGAAAACACATCGTCCTGCGCTTTCATGGAGTGGCAGATGCCGTTATAGAATAGCGTTGTTTTCATGCTGCACTCCTCTTACACCGGCACGATGGAACCCACGCCCATCAGTATGTAGGCCAGAATCATCAAGCCGCAGACAACGGGACCGTTGTGGCTGAGGATCGACTCACCACCGGATTTTTTGGAATTGATAAAGGCAGGCACCACCATCACGGCGATGATAATGGAGATCAGACCGCCGGCTGTACGCATAATGCCCATGAAACCGCCCAGATTCACAAGGGCGAGAATGAGAGAGGGCAGGGTAGCGATCAGCCAAGACAGTTTTTCGTTCAGCTTCACCGTTTCACGGACGATGTCCGACAGAGCCAGCGACAAGGACCAGTAGGTGGTCAGCATGGCAAGCAAGGTGAAGATGCCGCCAACAATCTGCGCCCACAGACCGATACCTGCCGACCAGCCGGTCATGGCAACCTCTGTTACCTCAGAGGAGGCCAGCAGCGCACAGAAATTGATAACGATGATCAGAATGAAGTTATTGAGAAAGCCGAGGAATACAGCCTTTTTAATCTTCTTTTTATCGCCGTTCAAGCCCTCTACCGCCTGCGGTACGGAGAAGAACGCAGACAAGCTGAACATAGCCATGCCGAAGTAGGCCATGACACCGTTCACATCAAAGGTAAACAGCGGCACTTCATGGGCGGGACGGAAGAAGGACGCGATTGCCAGTACGCCGATCAGCGCGAAAATCACAGCGATGGAAATCTTCTCCGACACACCGACGGCCTTCAGACCGAAAATCACAACAGCCGCCGCCAGCACATAGAACAGTATCTTGGCAACAAAAGGAGAGATCGGCAGCAGGCTCACGAGGATCTCTTCGGCACCGGTGATATAGCCGGTCAGGTTCGTGAAGAGGATAGCCAGCATCAGTCCGAAGAAGCTGAAGGTCAGCACCTTTTTCAGTTTACCCTTGAAAAGGAACTGATTCAGACACGCAATGATCTGACCGCCGTCTTCTGTTTTCAGGCTCAGATCCGCAATCATCAGATGCAGCACATAACTTGCCGCAAAGGCGATGACCAGTACGATGCAGGCATTGATAAAGCCGATGCGGGATGCCAGATACGGCATGGACATCACACCGCCGCCGATACCGTAGCCGGTAATAATGCAGGCGGCTTCCCACACGCTCAGTTGTTTGTTCTTGGACATAGAGTCTCCTCCTCATATCTGCTTTTACGTATCATGGCGGCAAAATGCGCGCCGTATATGTATCATAACACAAATTGCTCTTATATGCCACTTCCATTTGCAGTTTATATCCATTGGCTATATGTGAAAAAATAATACCTAATACGCCAACAACCGCAGCCGGAATTTCTATCGGCTGCGGTTGTTTTCTGTTGTTAATGTTCGCTACCTTTCTGATACATTTACACCTGATATTTTCTCAAATCGACTCCCTGATCAACTGCCATCTTCACCAGTTCTTCGGGTGAGGCGTCTTCAATATCAAAGGATTCTATCAATGCGCTGCCCATACCGGCACCGAAAAATGCACCGTAGCACTCCTGCTTCATGTCTTCCCTCAAAGCCTCCATATCGATGGTTATTTCCATGATTTACGCCTCCTCAGACGTTGGTATAAGTCAGTGTTTTCTATTTCGTACGTTTTTGATTTGCGATCATTATTTTACGATACCGAAAAGATTCAGAAGAACGCAGCCTGTGATAATCAAAACCAGCGAAATGATGCCTATCAGGTTCAGTCTTTCGCCAAATAACAACGCCGAAATGATAGCCGATACAACGATACCGACGGCACTCCACGTCGCATAAGCCGCACCTAAATTGATGGAGTTCAGCGCCTTTGAAAACAGGAAGAAACAAAGGAAATAAACCGCCAGGCATCCTATTGTCGGGTACAGTTTTGTAAACCCTGCCGAGTATTTCAGCAGCGTGGTACCGACCAGTTCAAGAACGATGGCGCATCCTAATTGCACATAAGCCATTTCTACTCCTCCTGAGTTGTACTTATAACGGTTTATCTGTTCGTATTATACGTGATTGCGTAAAAAAAGCAAGAGAGGGAGCTGTTTCGACAGAAGTGAGTCAGTAAGCCGATATCTTTCCATTATTGCAAAAAGCGAGGTTGTGCGATAATATATGCTTAGAATGAGCAAAGATGTGAGGGGGGAAAACGGCAATGAGTATTTTACAGAATGTCATGGATGCGTCCTCTCATGCCATGTTTACCATGGACCGCAGCGGCATTGTGACGAACATCAACCGGCAGGCCAAAGAGCAGTTTGGCCTATTCAATCACTCGGCGGAATCTCATGCCGCAGGCCGACTGGTGACCGGTGATGTGGTCATTCTGGTCAGCACCTACCTCGGCGGCGATGACGGACAGTTGACGGTACAGGATCTCCGCCGTGTGGGTATCCATGAACACAGACTCCATGCCGGTGATAAGATCATCGCCGTCGGTGTATATGCTGACCCCGCCTTCAAGCCCGTCTACAAGCATATACGACGCAGCGAAGGGGATAAACTGCAACTGGACACCGTTTATCAAGGGGTACCGATCCACGCTTCTATTCAGCCTGATGTCGTATCGGTGCAAGTAAGAGAGCAGACCTATTCACTGAACTACTTCCGTTCCATCGGTCAGATGGTGATTTTGGACGGTGCGTCGAAGCGCGTGAAATTCTGGGAGGAAAACGGCTATTCCGCGCGCAAAGAGGGCATCGGCAATCTGCTGCGCGGTGCGCCATACAGTGCCAAAAGTCCGGAAACGGAAGTAGATGTTGTTGGATACCATTTCCGTGAATTTTTTGAAGGGCGACTGTTTGAAGAGCACGTCCGTCAGGTTCTGAATGGCGAGTGTGACCGCTATGAGCGGCAGGAGTATGATATCAACGGCTTCGCTCTTACGGCCTCTATTCTGCCGATCACCAGCGAAAATACACGCCCTGCCGGTGTCATCGTCAAATTCCGTAATATTGCCGATATCCGCACCACGATCATGGAACGCAACAGCGCCATCGAATCCATGGAGCGGCAGTACCGCAGAGCGGAAGGCATACTGGCAACGGAAAACGCGTTTGCATCGCTGCTCAGCACGGGTACCGCCATGGCTAAGGCCAAGGAATCCGCGTACAAACTGGCACAACGCGACTGCCACATTCTGATTACCGGCGAACACGGAACGGGCAAAACTGATCTGGCAAAATCTCTCTTCGATGCGCAACACCGACAAGGTCCCTTTGTAGCGGTGGATTGTGCGGTCTATAGCGGTGAACAGCAAGAGCAGATCTTGTTTGCCACAAACAGCGGAAAACCGGGTGCATTCATCCGCGCTAACGGAGGCACGATACTGCTGGATTCCATCGAGGAACTGACTCCGGCAGCGCAACTGAAACTACTGGAAATCATACAGAACCAACAATTCTATCCCGTTGACAGCGACAAAGTCATTTCAACGGATGTGCGCATTTTCGCCACCACGGCGCATAATCTGAAAGAGGCCGTTACAGCAGGTCGATTCAGAAGTGACTTATATTACCGCCTTAGTGCGTTTCAGGTAGAGCTACCTGCATTGCGCTCCTGCCGCGGCGATATTCCTTTCTTGATCAACAACCTGATGGAACAGATCCGCCAGAAATACCACATGCCGGAAAAATACCTCTCCGGGGAAGCATTCAGCAAACTGCTGGCTTACGATTGGCCCGGCAATATCAGAGAACTGGAAAACGTACTGGAGCGCGCCGTGGCACTTTCGGAAGGCGATCTGATTTATCTGGAGCACGTCCAGTTGGATGAAGATGCCCCGGCACTGACGATGCGCGAGCAATTGCGTCAGGCCGAGCGCTATATCATGCAGCAGACACTGGCACAATGCGACGGAGATAAAAACCGCGCCATGTCCGTATTAGGCATGGGCCGCAGTTCATTCTATGACAAATGCAAAGAGTACGGTTTAAAATAACCTGCCATAAAATCATACGAAAGCAGAGCGGAACGGTAGCCGCTCTGTTTTTTTGTCACGTAGTCCAAAAAAATGGATTGTCTGTCCAAAAAAATGGATTTTGACAAAAATTTGACGAAATAAGTTTTTAAGATAAAATGAAACTCAACAAAGCCGCATACGATATAGATGACGTCAAAAAGTGAGGAGAATGATGGCATGAAATTCTGGAAGATGAACGGTGCAGGAAATGACTTCCTGATTATCAACAACATGGAGGAGCAGATTCCCCACGAGCAATTGAGCAACATGGTCGCCACGCTTTGCGAGCGCCACCTGTCCATTGGTGCAGATGGCTTTATGGTGGTAGAGTCCTCCGACATAGCAGACTATAAGATGCTGTTTTATAATTCCGATGGTTCGATGGGCGAGATGTGCGGTAATGGTGCAAGATGTATCGCCCGTTACGGATATGAAAACGGTCTGGCCGGCGATGTGCAGCGCATCGAAACCACCGCAGGCGTCGTCATCGGTGAGCGCAAAAGTCAGCGTCTGTACCGCGTGCGTCTGAACGATCCCAGCGTGGTAGAGCGCCGCGATATCGAAGTGGATGGCAAGACATACGAATGTTACTATGTGGAGCTGGGCAATCCGGGCATTCCCCATGCCGTGGTGCCTATGACGGCGTTGAAGGATATTCCTCATAACGAACTTTTTGAGTTGGGACGCAAGATGCGCTATCACGAAAAGTTCCCCAAGGGTGCTAACGTGAACTTCTTCGAGATCGTTGAGAAAGATCATCTTTACGAGCGCACATGGGAGCGTGGCGTTGAGGACTTCACCTACGCCTGCGGTACCGGTACCGGCTCGGTCGTCACGGTGCTGACCCTGCTGGGCAAAGTCAGCGGTAAGGGCGTCAAGGTCGACATGGCCGGCGGACAACTGATCATTGACGTGGAGCATACAGGCGACCATGTTGATAACCTTTATCTGACCGGCCCCACTAACATTGTCTGCAAGGGCACGGTCACCGACGAAGAATTGGCCCTATAACCTATGTATGTGAAGCGAAAGCTTTTCATAATAAATCAAATGTGATATTTTATTAGGAGGAAAGAAAAATGAATAAGAGCTCTGTCGCCAAGAATTATCGATTTTTGGCAATCATGCTCGGCGCCATGATCGCAGGCTGTATCGTGGGTTGGCTTGCTCCCAACTTCGGCAGCGCCATCAAGCCGCTGGG
>JAZLIB010000062.1:0-3944 GCA_045617185.1 Vescimonas sp. | reverse complement strand
GATCATGTTGGCTTCGTCAAGGAGATTATTTTTGACGAAGAGACGAGCGAGCCTGTTCAGATCGTAACCATTGAGGGGAATTCCGACGACAAGGTTTGCGAAAACACCTATGAATGGGCCGATGGCCATATTCTCGGTTACGGAAAGATCCCGGCAAATCCGGATTCCGTTTCGGGAAAAACGATCATGTCCGAGCCTGCCAAAGACGGAGCGGTCGCGGTTGTAAGCGGCAGGCTCCCGGATGAGGCAGAGGTCAGGATCGACACAGTGGCATTGTCCGAAGAGCAGTTGATTGCATATTTCGGTGAAACAAAAGCTGCGGCAATGCGTGGATATGTCGCCTATGACATTACCGTTTGGGCAGACGGTGAAGAATGGCAGCCGGATGATACGGTAAGCGTTGTCGTCAAGCACTCGGATATTGCAGCTGCCGGAAGTGATTTGTTTGAAGCTGCTCACGTTGACGGTGAAACGGGCACGGTTTCGGAAGTATCTGCGCAGGTGAGCGATGCCGGCGACATTACGTTTGAGGCGGGCGGTTTCTCGACTTACATTTTTTATACCGTTGATTTTGAGTATGGCGATTACACATTCTCCATTCGCGGCGGTACCGAGTTGCTGCTTTCAGAGCTGTTTGATCGACTTCATATTACGCAGCCGGTCGGCGATGTAAGCTCTGTAGCGTTTTCAAATGAAGCATTGATTCGTGTGGAACGCCTTGATGATGATTGGAAACTGACGGCACTGAGTCATTTCTCAACGCAGGAATTCCTGACCATTTTGTTTATAGACGGAAGCCCTTTGGTTGTCAATGTAACAGATGATTATGAAATTGTTGACAGCGGTGGAAATCTTGGAGCGATGAGCTTTACTTCAAGAATTGTGGCTGCGGATGCTTATTTATATCACACAGATACTCGAGTTGTGGGAGGGACTCCTTTTTCAAACGAAAGCAACAACATTCTGGAATATTATAATGCTTTTGCTTATGGAGACACTTTTTACGATGTATGTGTTAAAGTTACATTATTAACTGAAACATCATATGATCTAATATGGCCTGATTATAATATCCGGGCAACAGTTGATCAAAAGAGCGGGCTTGGTTATGTCTCAGTTGCAACACCAATTACGGGGACTAGTGAGACGGTTGCCCAAGACATTGAGTGGGAAATGTGGCTTGAGGACGAAAATCAGAATGTGGTCACATGGCTGCCTCTTGCCGGCGGATCTGTTTATGTTAACCCCAACGAATTTGTAAGTGTTTATTCAACAACCGGAACGATGTATACCAATATCCCTGAGAATATTGAGTATAACACATATTGGGAGGGGTGGCATACTAAATCGGTGAATTATGATCTACCGGGAAATTATATGGTTGGATTGGTGCAGAGTGACGGCGTGATGTGCGGGCGATATAGATGCACCAACAATCAAAGAACCGGGTGTGAATTTGCGCTGGGTACAGTTGATGTAGGAGAGGACTCCAGGCTCACCGTCAAAAAGCTTGTGAGCGGGGAAATCAGCAGAGTACTGGATGACACAGCTTATACGTTCCAGCTTCGATATAGTGATCTGAATGACGTAGATAAATGGACACCCGTGGCGAATGCCACTTATTCACTGTACGACGCAATGGACGTGCTGATTGGGACGGGACAAACAGACAGTTCCGGTGTATTTTCACTGAAAAAATCTGAATACGCGGTATTTGAAAATTTACCTCATGCTTACGTGGAGGTTAGTGAATGCACCTCCGACGGCCTGAAGCATTGTGCTTATTACGGGTATCTCGATGAAACATCCGTATCTTTGGCTGGCTACGAACAAAGGCTGATAACCGATGCTGCAAGGGGCACAAAAGGGATTAGGTTTGTCAGAGCAGGCGATGATGCCGAGATTGTATTCACGAATACACTGAAGGAACATTTGGCATTGACGATCACAAAAGTCGTCTCCGGTGTTTCGACCGACAAAAAGTTTGATTTTACTGCCACGATCTCAGACGGAACCTTTTTCCCGGGAGACGGATACAGCATTGAAAATAACGAGGTCCATTTTCAACTGGCAGATACTGAATCTGTTGCGATCAATGCTTCGCCCGGTGCAACGGTGACGGTTACCGAAACGAACAGTGACGGATATCATGTCAAATTTACAGATGTAAATGGATATCATAAGAACGGCGATAGCGACAGCTTCCTGATAGATGCCAATCGTGCCATTACTGTCACAAATCAGCCCGGTACACGCCTTCCCGCAACCGGCGGGCATGGAAGATACCCCTTCTACATATTAGGCGCATCCCTTTTAGGCGGCGCTTTGATATATGGTTGCATACTGAGGCGCAAGCGTGAAAGGAGGGCCGAGTAATGCACCTCCACTGCGGCGAAATCGTGATGCGCCGGGATGAAACCACATATGAAAACAAACCATTCATTTAAGAAAGGAACAAAAAATGAAATCCATGAAAAAGCTTATGGCTCTCCTGCTGGCCGTTGTTCTGACACTGGCACTGAGCGCCACCGCATTCGCGGCTGACACAGACCCCTCTATTACATTGAGCGGAACAACAAGCGGCAAAACCTATGACATTTACAAAATCTTCGACCTGACCTATTCCGGCGATAATGTTGCCTACACGATTGACTCCGATTGGGTAAACTTCTTTATCGGAACAAGCGCACCCGGTGCAGAGTATTTGGTGTCTGCGCAGCCTACCGACGGTAGTCTGAACGCTCTGACTTATAACGGCACTGTCTATTACATCAACATTGCTGAAGCTAATGTTGCTGATTTTGCGCAGGATGCTCTTGCCTGGTGCGCAGATAACTCCCCTGCAGCGGATGCCAGTGAGACAGCAACCGGCGATTCACTTGCATTTACAGCCAATGATGGTGTGACCCTTGGTTACTACCTTGTTTATCCGCAGGGCGCTACTGACGTCAAGACTTCCTATGCTTCCATCTGTTCCCTCACCTCTACTGCGCCTGCTGCTACCCCTGTAGTAAAAGCCACCTACCCCGAAATTGGTAAGGCAGTCAATGATGCGTCCGTTGAAATCGGTCAGACTGTTACCTTTACCGTTACCGGTAAGGTCCCCGATACCACCGGCTATACCTACTACAAGTATGAACTTAAGGATACCATGAGCCCCGGTCTGACCTTTGATGACGATGGCGATGATCTCACTGTCAAATTCGACGGTACTGCTATTACTGTTCCTGAAAGCGAAAAGGTTACTTATTCCATCGAAAACAATGGTTTCGACCTCGTTTTCGATATGACCAAGTATCAGGCATATAAGGGAAAGACTATTACCATCACATATCAGGCTGTTGTAAACGACGCGGCTGTTGCAACCCTTACGGAAAACGGTGTGACGCTTACCTACAGTAACGATCCCGCTGATACCACTAAGACGGATACCACTCCTGAGATCGAAGTTCAGGTCTACACTTCTGAGATTGTCATCGATAAATATGATGGCGCAGATAGCACAAAAAAACTTTCCGGTGCTAAATTTGTTCTGGTAAAGAAAACCGTTGAAGGACAAAGTACAACTGAAACCTTCTACAAATACACTGTAGACACTACATCTGCAGCAGCAAAGGTTGAATGGGTATCTTCCCTCGCGGACGCAACCGAAGTAGAAACCGTGGGTGGTGCCGCGGAATTTAACGGTTTGGAAGACGGAACTTATTATCTCCGCGAGACCGCAACGCCCAAAGGTTTCAACCTTCTGACCGAAGACACCCCTGTAACGGTAACACATACCACGACTACTGATGACAAGCCAATTGGTATCTCTCAGACGGCTGAGGTTGCCAACAATGCCGGTACCGTGCTGCCCGAAACCGGTGGCTCCGGTACCACCATGCTGATCGTTCTCGGCTCTGTGCTGTTTATGGCTACTGCTATCGTTCTCGTAACCAAGAAGA
>JAZLIB010000061.1:0-3157 GCA_045617185.1 Vescimonas sp. | reverse complement strand
GCCACGGCGACGGTAGCGCCGACCATGGGGTTGTTGCCCATGCCGAGGAAGCCCATCATCTCCACGTGCGCGGGGACGGAGGAAGAACCTGCGAACTGAGCATCAGAGTGCATACGGCCCATGGTATCGGTCATACCGTAGGAAGCGGGGCCTGCAGCCATGTTATCGGGATGCAGCGTACGGCCGGTGCCGCCGCCGGATGCCACGGAGAAGTACTTCTTGCCCTGCTCGATGCACTCCTTCTTGTAAGTGCCGGCAACAGGATGCTGGAAGCGGGTGGGGTTGGTGGAGTTACCGGTGATGGACACATCCACACCCTCGCTGTGCATGATGGCAACGCCCTCGCGGACATCGTCAGCACCGTAGCAACGCACGTTGGCGCGCTCGCCTTCGGAGTAACGGATCTCGCGGACGATCTTCAGTTCGCTGGTGAAATAGTCAAACTGGGTCTGCACATAGGTGAAGCCGTTGATACGGGAGATGATCTGTGCAGCGTCCTTGCCGAGACCGTTCAAAATAACGCGCAGGGGCTCCTTGCGGGCCTTGTTGGCGTTCTTGACAATACCGATAGCGCCTTCAGCAGCAGCGAAGGACTCGTGGCCTGCCAGGAAAGCAAAGCACTTGGACTCTTCACTCAGCAGCATAGCGCCCAGATTACCGTGGCCCAGACCGACCTTACGGTCATCAGCAACGGAACCGTCGATGCAGAATGCCTGCAGACCGACACCGATCATCTTAGCAGCCTCAGCAGCGCTCTTCACGCCGGCCTTGATGGCGATCGCAGCGCCCACAGTGTAGGCCCAGCAAGCGTTTTCAAAGCAGATGGGCTGAATGCCCTTAACGATTTCATAGGGATCAAAGCCCTTAGCCTGGCAGATCTCGCGGCACTCTTCCACGGAGGAGATACCATACTGAGCGAGGACGCCGTTGATCTTATCGATTCTTCTTTCGTAACTTTCAAACAATGCCATTTTATTCGTCCTCCTCTCTTATTCCTGACGCGGGTCAATGTACTTGGCCGCGTTGTCAAACTGACCGTAGTGGCTCTTTGCCTTCTCCAAAGCGGTGTTGGCATCGTCGCCCTTCTTGATGAAGTCCATCATCTTGCCCAAGCTGATGAACTCGTAGCCGATGATCTCGTCGTCCTTGTTCAGAGCCAGACGGGTCACGTAACCCTCAGCCATTTCCAGATAGCGGGGGCCCTTCTCCTTGGTGGCAAACATGGTACCTACCTGAGAACGCAGACCCTTACCCAGGTCTTCCAGACCTGCGCCGACAGCCAGACCGCCCTCGGAGAATGCGGACTGGGTACGGCCGTAGACAATCTGCAGGAACAGCTCGCGCATAGCGGTGTTGATAGCATCACACACCAGGTCGGTGTTCAGTGCTTCCAGAATGGTCTTGCCGACCAGGATCTCGGAAGCCATAGCAGCGGAATGGGTCATACCGGAGCAGCCGATGGTCTCCACCAGAGCCTCTTCGATGACACCGTTCTTCACGTTCAGCGTCAGCTTGCAGGCGCCCTGCTGGGGAGCGCACCAGCCAATACCGTGCGTGAAACCGGAAATATCGGAAATTTCCTTGGCCTGAACCCACTTGCCCTCTTCGGGAATGGGAGCAGGACCGTGATAAGCGCCCTTAGCGACAGGACACATATGCTGAACCTCGGTCGTGTAAATCATAATCATGATTTCCTTTCTGTAATGTATTTTTTGATTTTTTGCGGGGTATTATTTCAAATCAAAATTGATTTTCAATAAACAACAAATTGCCTCAGCGGGCTACAAAACCCACCTTGCGATACACCTTGCTCAAAGTCTTGTTGGCAAGGTACTGAGCGTGCTGTGCACCCTCTTTGTAGACGCTCTCCAGATAGGCCTTATCGGCAATCATGCGCTCGGACTCCTCACGGATGGGACGCAGCAGCTCCACTACAGCCTCGCCCACGGCGGGCTTGAAGATACCGTAGCCCTGACCGGCGAACTCGGCCTCGGCCTCTTCGATGGTCTTGCCGGTAGCGGTGCAGTAAATGGTCAGCAGGTTGGAGATACCAGCCTTGTTGACCTTATCAAACTTCACGGCGGTCTCGCAGTCGGTGACCGCACGCTTGAACTTACGCATAATGTCCTCCGGCTTATCCATAAGGAACACGCAACCGTCGGGATCGGACTTGCTCATCTTGTTGGTGGGATCGCCCAGACTCATCACGCGGGCGCCCATCTTGGGAATGAACGGCTCAGGCAGCGTAAAGGTTTCGCTGTAGACACCATTAAATCGCTGTGCGATGTCGCGGGTCAGTTCCACATGCTGCTTCTGATCCTCACCTACCGGCACCAGATCTGCCTGATACAGCAAGATATCGGCAGCCATCAGCACGGGATAGGTAAAGAGGCCGGAGGTAATGTTATCGGCATGCTGCTTGGACTTTGCCTTGAACTGGGTCATGCGGCTCAGTTCACCAAACTGGGTATAGCAACCCAACACCCAACCCAACTCTGCATGCTGAGGAACATGGCTCTGAATAAACATGATGTTCTTTTTGGGGTCCAGACCGCAGGCAATATACTGCGCCAACTGGTTGACACTGCGCTTACGCAGCAGAGCCGGTTCCTGACGGACGGTGATGGCGTGCATATCCACGATGCAGTACAGACACTCGTACTCATCCTGCAGTGCCACCCAATTTTTGATAGCACCCATGTAGGAACCCAAAGTCAGTTCACCGGAGGGCTGAATACCACTGAAAATTCTCTTTTTCTTCTCTTCCACGATAACGACCTCGCCTTCTATTCCCTCCCCATTTTCATGAGGATCATTCTTATATCACCGAGCCAAACTGCCCCAGTATCATTATGTTGCACATTCTACCATATTTTTTATGGAATTGCAACGGAAATACGCAATCAATATTGACTTTTTTACAGTATTAAATATAATATATAAGTAATTTTTTGCTTTCTGATAACCAGTCAACAGGAGGATGCGATAAAATGTCGATGGATATGAAGTATTTTGAGGAAATGGAAGCCAAGATCCCCCACGGTAAGGTGCGTACGCGTTTCGCTCCTTCCCCCACCGGTTATATGCACGTAGGTAACCTGCGTACAGCACTGTATACCTGGCTGATTGCCCGTGCCAACAATGGTACGTTCATTCT
>JAZLIB010000060.1:0-7744 GCA_045617185.1 Vescimonas sp. | reverse complement strand
TGCGACCGTTCCCGGTGACCGGATCTGCTGAGAAACTTATTATACGGCAGGGCTTGCATAACTGAAATCCACCGCATCATTTGCAAAACTAAATGCCTGCAAACATTGCGGTGGACTGGAGTTTAACTTTTCAATTAACTTTTTAAGGAAGGGAGGAGTTGTGTTATGGCAGATTATCAAAAGATGTATGCGCTGCTCTGCGGCAGCATCGACGATGTAATAGATGGGCTGGAGGAGATTCCCATTGCCTTGCCCTATGCTAACATACTGAAAAAGGCATTATTGGATGCGGAGGAGCTCTACATTCAAACAGACGATTCAGGTGCTGGCTCGGAAGTGTAATCACAGACTGCAAAGTGTTTTCTGCTTGATTATGCTCAACAAAAATGGTAATATATGGCATAAGTTTATTATTTAATTTTGACATAAAACTTGCTGGAATGTGGAGGCTGACATGAAGACCTATTTACGAAAGTATTTAGCAATTATCCTTGTCTTCTGCATGATGTTTGGTATGGTGCCAATGTCTTATGCAGTTGAAGCGGGCGAAGAACGACCGTTTCCCGATATGCCAATATCCTCATATTGGTCTTATGATGCGCTGGAGAATGCGATTGCACATGGCATTTTGAAAGGTGACAGCAACGGTATGCTGAATCCTCAAAAGGAGATTACCAGAGCAGAAATTGCAACGGTACTTAACCGGCTCTTTGGCGCTGAGGAGCAGGCGAATATAGCAATGTTTTCCGATGTTCCTGAGCATGAGTGGTATTATCCGGAAATGGCGAAAGCTGTCCAGATGAAAACATTCTACGGAAGTGCAGATGGGAAGCTGAACCCGACCAACGGCATTACCCGCGAAGATGCCTTTACCGTAATCGCTCGTGCAATCAAGCTTGAGGATTCGGATGACTCCGCACTGTTTTACTTTGCGGATCAGGCAAATATTTCCGACTATGCCCGTCCATACCTTGCGGCAATGGTGCGGGCAGGGTATGTCAATGGTAGTAGCGGGAAAATCAATCCAAAGGCTACTATCACCCGCGAGGAAGTTGCACAGGTTCTCTACAATGTAATCGGCAGCTATTTGACCACGGAAAACGGCGTCTATAGCGGCGAGCAGAAGGGCAATGTCATCATCAATGTGCCCGGTGTCACAGTGAAAAACGCTACGATTAAGGGCGATCTTATCATCGGCGACGGCGTAGGCAATGGCGAAGTGATAATAGACAACACGACTGTGTCCGGACGTGTGATTGTTCGCGGTGGTGGCGAGAACTCCATTAAGATTGTCAATAAGAGCAATATTGGCAGCGTTGTTGTAAGCAAGAGCGCAAGCGGAAAAGTTCGTGTGCTGTCTGCTGACGGCGCTAAGGTCGATATGATTTTTGTTGATGATGGCGCCGACGATGTGAAGCTGGAAGGCACTTTCTTGAGCGTATCGATTGACTCTAGCACGCCGGTTGTGCTGAGCGATGCAACGGTAACGAATTTGAATATCAATGCGTCGCAGGCCACAGTCGATGTTGAATCGGGCTCCATCGCGAACACGGTAGTCAATGCAGCGGCAGAGTCTACTGAATTTACCGTTGGGAAAGATGCCAAGATGGGTACGATCAACGTTCCGTCTGACGCTACGGTCAACATCGACGGTACTGTTGCGGATATTACAGTAACCGCCGACAATTCCGGCGCACAGGTTGAGGCGAAAATCAACCTTGGCAGCACTGCAAAAGTCGATACGATTAAGGCGGAAAGCGGCGCAAATACGGTGCTGAATGCAGATGCATCCGCTAAAATCAACAATATCGAAGCAGCAAATAAAAACGACATTAGCAACAATTCGGACCCTGCTACTTTGAAGCAGCATCTTGAAACCAGCATAAAAGATACTTCTGGTGAACAGAAAACCGAGCAAGGTACAGTGACCGGCGGCGGTGGTGCCGGAGGCGGAGGAAGCTCTGGCGGAGGCGGTGGTGGTGACCCGACCACAAAGAACGCAAGGGTTTCTACCTTGGAAAGTTTTATCAGTGCACTGAGCAATGGCGCATATGATAGCATAACCATAACAGGCGATATCACGACCAATGGACAGATAACTATTGAAAAGCCGGTTACAGTAGCCAACGGCGTAACACTTACCATAGAGGAAAGCTGTAATCTGAAATCCGCAATTACAAACAATGGCATTTTGATCGTAAGGGCGCCGACCGATATTTACGCGGGTGCAACGCTGACCAATAACGGCACTTTGCAGCAGTATAATAGAATCAGGCTGCATGGAACATTTGCCAATAACGGAAAGTACGAACATTCCTACGGAGATTCGCTGATTTACATTTACGACGGTGCAAAGATCAGTGGAATCAGCAGCACAGTGTATGCAATGTACGATGCAGACTATTACTATGCAGACGGCAGCTCAAAATTGGGCGGTCGCAATGTCAGCCTGCCTACAACTGTCCATGTTGCACTTTCCGGCGCAAGTATGGAGGCATACGCATATGGGGATCAAGGCCTCAAGAACGCAATGGATTCTGACCGTGATTATAGCGGACTTTATCTCTGCAAAGACGAAGTGGCTGCAAACAATGAGGTAACATTAAGCGGAGAAAAAGCACTTAAAACCGACTTTACGATCGAGCAGGGAACTTCGCTGACGGTGGCGGATCAGGCGAAGCTGTCGTCAAAGTACAATACCAGTATTTACGGAACTCTGAACATTGCAAACGGCGGAGAACTGCAGCAAAACGGTAAAATGCAGCTGTACAGTGGCGGAACGCTGAACAATTCCGGCACGATGACTTTGAAGCGAGAACTTTCTATGTATCCGGGCAGTACGGCAAACGGAATGACCGGTGTGAGAATCTATAAGGAAGGATTCAGCCATACCTTTAGTGCGGAATCCCCCGAACCTACAGCAGCGAGTAGTACATATACCATCACCGGTTCACCCGTTATTACGGGAACTGGATATTCATATGCCTATGTTTGCGGAAAGGCTGGATTTGAAAAATTCCTGAAAGCCGCGGAAAATTACGATTACGATAGGGTTTACCTCTATGCTGACGGCGATTCAGAAATGGTAATTCCAGAATCTGGTGCAGAGAAAACATTTACATGGGAACGTCTGAAAATTGCTGAAGACGTGACCCTGAAAGTCGGCAGCGGAAATGTATTAAAACTCCTGAATTACTCTAATATATACGGGAAATTGCAGATTGAAGCGGGTGGAAGCCTGAATGCTGGATATCTCTTTGTTGGAGAAGCTGCTACGCTCATCGGCGAAGAGGGAGCAACGCTTACATGCAGCAAATCAAGTTGGGATGTGTACGGTACACTTGCCAATCGAGGGACATTACACAATAACGGTTCTACAGTAATTGCATATTCCGGAGCAAATATCTCCGGAATTCCGGAAGGGACTGTGATATTGGGTTCCAGCGAAAGCGATTACTATTATGCAGACGGAACAATTTCGACGGCACCGAATACAGTAATGATTAACGGCGCCGAAAAACATGTCCCAGCATACTCTGCAATTATTTTCGGTACAACGGGGCTTGCGTCTTTCCTTGCTTCCGGACATGAATACGAAAGTGTTCAATTTAACGCTGATAAAGATGACACTAACAATACGGTTGCATTCCCCGCAGAGACAAATGAAATATTTTCTCATGTCGATATTGCTGATGGCATGACGCTTATGATTCCGTCCGGAGCATCCGTCACGCTTCGCGGTGGTAGTATTCATGGCAAACTGGTCAACAATGGCACGCTTACTATTCAAGAGAACGGGTATTGTGATATTTACGGCAATGGTGTCCTGTCCAACAACGGCACTTTGCAGACAACAGGAAACTACACAATTACTGTTTTTGATCGAGCTTCAGCGCTCAATATGCAGGGACTTACCGTGACGAAGGCTGGATATACCGACTATTACGATGAGGAAGGCGACCTTGAGAGTGGCTCTGCCGATGAAACAACCGTAACTGGTGCGACAGTACTGAAGACGAGAAATACGGCACGTGTTGTCGGGGCAAAGGGTCTTGCCGCTGCGCTTGCATCCGATAAAAGCTATGATTCGTACTATATTGAGCCTGCAAACGATGAGGGCAACAACGAAGCTGTTCTGACGAAGAGCTTGACACTATCGAGCTTGCAAATTGAAGAGGGCGTTTCGCTAACGATTCCGGAAAATGTCTCGCTGACGGTTGATGACCTTTACGTTTACGGAGGAGATTTGTTCGTATCTGCTGGTGCATATCTGACGATCACAGAGGAGGGCTATTCCTATATCAGCGAGGGAACACTGACCAATAACGGCACAGTAAGTAACAATGGCGGTATGCAGATTCGCGACGGTTATCAGCTCCGTGATGGCGTATATACCGATGGAACAGGGGCAAAGCTCACAAACAACGGCGGCTTTACGAATGGAAAGAATGCCTACGTGTATGTTTACGGCAAGAACAGCGTGCTGACAAATGGCGAAGATGGCTATTTTGCAAACTATGGCAGAGTTAATTTGAGATATGGCGGCGGAATTGTCAATCTTTGCACAACAGCCGGGACGGAAAGCTCCGGATTCTACAATGAACGTGGCAGCATTTATCGGTACAGCACCTGGTATGGGAAAACGGAGTTGGAGTCCTATGTTACTTCGCCTGTTGCCATCGACAATGTTTATGAGCAGGACACGTGCTATGCTTACACCGAGGAAGATTTAAGATATCTGCTTTCTGCCGGAAAAATGAATATTCAAGTGAGTGCCGATATTACTCTGACGGAAGATTTAACAATTCCGAGCAATAATTGGATAACATTTACTAGCATCAATGTACCGCAAAATGTTACGCTGACGATTGCTGGAGAGTTAAGCGGAGACACACTTGAAATTGCTGAAGGCGGCAGTGCGTTAATTGCCGAGAGTGGACTGCTAGGCATCACTAATTATGTTTCCAATGCCGGAACAATCACCAATAATGGTGCATTGTCAATACAAATGACCGTAGATTACGGTACGCAGATTGATATCTCGTGGGTAGATGAAATTGGCGGGACAGTCAGTAAAAATATTACGGTAAACACTTACACCGAGGAGGATTTCTGGGCTGCGCAGGAAAGTTCGCAATATGACCGTATTAACTTCTACGGAGATTTGCTCACGATAAGTGATGAAAAAACAATTAAAAACCGTTCCAACATTTATGCACCCGCTCGTATCGCGCAGTCCGGCAAACTGACCACGGAGGACTATGCTTATTTTAGAGAATCTATCGATGTTCGAGGAACACTACACATAAATGCCGATACAAGCAATACTTTTTATGGCAATGTAACGGTTCCTGAAAGTGGTATTATTCGAGTGGACAGTAGTGTGAACATCTATGACAAAGCAGACGTAACAATAAACGGAACGCTTGAGCTGAATTCGGATTTACGCGTGCAAAAGGGGGTTGGCGTACTTACATTCGGTGAAAAAGCCACAGTAACCTTTGGAGAAAACGGCTATCTGAACTGCGGGGCAGATATATATGTTTACCAATACTGTGATTTGACCGTACCTGCATTTGAAAATAAGGGTGAACTGATTGTTAATAGCGGACATTATACCGTTTATGGAGCATTGACCATTCTCGGTAGAGTTTCTAACCGTGGAACATTTGAGATTCAGAGTGATAATGCTACAATACTTGTAGATGGTGTCTTCTTAAATGATGAAAATGCCGTGCTTCAGGTGCAGGCACAGTACTCGCTGACCAATAATGGCAAGATTACCAACAAAGGTACGATTAACGTCATGTCGGGTGGCACATTCACGGATAACGGAACGATAACTGGTGACGGAACGATCAACGATCATAACCCAAAAGCACCACTGCTTGCACCTATGTTGAACGCTCCTCAGAAAAGCGAAGAACAGGTGGAAGAGAGTGAACGGCCTGCTGAAACGCCGGAGGATACTGATGATGCCGAAACTCCGGAGATGGTTTCCGAAAATCCCGATGCAGCGATAGCTCCCAAAGCTGAAGAAACGGAAGAAGATAACTTGCAAATTGACGAAAAAGAAGTAGAATGATAAAATCAAGAGGCGGGCTCAATCACGAGCCCGCTTCTTGACAAAGAGGTGTTTTCGGTGAGACAGATAAAAGAAAATCCTGCATTGCGTTTTACCAATGGATTTATTGGGCTGCTCGTTCTTGTACTGCCCTTATATACCGGACTGCAGGACTATCGTTTCATTGCAAAGAACAAATTCATCACGCTCTGTGCGCTCACCGTGATCTATCTTGTCGGATGTGCGATTCTGTGCTTAAGGACACATAGGTTGCCGCATTTAACTACGAAACCCAAGGCGGCTTTGATCGCCTTGGGCTGCTACGTCGCTGCCGTTGTGGTCTCGACAGCTGTTTCCCCGTATAGAGGAAAAGCAATCGTTGGTGTGAGCCGCTACGAAGGACTTATCAGCGTATTGATCTATGTGCTGATCTGCTTTGCGGTTTATCTTTTCGGAAAACCGAAATCATGGATGATGTATGCAATGGGACTGAGTTCTCTTGCGATTTCTCTTGTTGCGCTGATGCAGTTTTCCGGCAGAAATCCTTTGTCGCTATATCCAAACGGGCTAAACTATTACGATGCAGGAAGCGCATATGAGGGAGCGTATATCAGCACAATCGGTAATGCCGATGTTGCTGGTGCGTGGCTTGCGCTTTCTATCCCGATACTTCTTTTTTACATTATCCTTGCAAAAAAAGATATGTGGCGGTTTTTCCTGATTCTTCCGCTTGGAACGAGCATTTTAACGTGGTATCGCCTTGACGTGACCGCTTCCATCCTCGGCGTGACAGTTGGCTGTGTCGCCGCGATTCCGTTCTTGATGAAAAGCAAAAGGAAAAAAATTACCCTGCTGCTGATCTATGCCATTCTGTTTGTAGCGGTGATAGCTGCGTTGTATTTTGTGGACTTTCAGGAAGGCATGTTGTATGAAGCCCACGCGATTCTTCACGGAAGGGTAGCCGACAATTTCGGAGCAAGCCGCATATGGGTGTGGCAGGAGACTTGGAAAATAGCGAAGGATTACTTGCTCTTTGGAACGGGGCCGGATGTGCTGGCTCTGTACGGAGCGGAGCATGTAGCCTATAATTCAATGCTGGACATCAACGTCGTTGTAACGATTGACATTGCCCATAATCTGCTGCTAAATATTCTTGCGCAGCATGGAATTCTTGCGCTGATTTCTTGCATTGCGTTTTCGGTATTCGTATTTATCGACTGGGTCAAAAAAGCACCGTACAATGTCACAGCCGCAGTTTGCGGAGCAGGTGCAATGTGTTATTTTATCCAAGCGATGTTCAGCATGGAGTCCTGCGCGGTAACGCCGATTCTTATGATAGCGCTTGCGTTGATATTGCGGGAAGAATCGCGAGAATAGATTCGCCCTGCGGGAGCTATTAGAAAGCAAAAAGTTGCCAGTTTGCCTTTTATATTTCTCTGGCTATTTCTATCGTTCTGTGATATGTGTTGGTTACCAAAACATTGGAGGTAACCGATCATGAAAAAGCGCATTATCCTTGTCGGAACAGCCATCGCCGCCGTTGCCCTGTGTTGGACGCTTGGAGGCGACACAGCCAAAGTGGACACTGTACCCGCACCCGCGGCAGAAAACGCCGTGTCAGCGCCGTGTGCGCCGCAGGCGCGGTCAAGCGAGCCAAGCAGCAATAACATCTTAACAGAG
>JAZLIB010000059.1:0-2338 GCA_045617185.1 Vescimonas sp. | reverse complement strand
TGCTGTCTCTATTCCTCTGATAAGTGCCTTTAGTGCATCCTCATCAGAATCGAGATTCGGCGCATAGCCGCCCTCGTCACCTACTCCGGCTGATGGTATCACCTTTTTCAACGTGTGGAATACCTCCGCACACATTCGCAGTGCCTCAGCAAAACAGCAGGCTGACAGCGGTACAAGCATAAATTCCTGAATGTCAATACTGTTGGAGGCATGTGCACCGCCATTCAGGACATTCATCATTGGTGTCGGCAGTTTTTTTGCACGAATACCGCCTAAATATCGGTACAGCGGCAGTCCAAGGCTATTGGCGGCAGCCTTGGCGCAGGCTATTGACACGGCCAGAATCGCATTTGCGCCTAAACGCGATTTGTTGTCTGTTCCGTCTGCTTCGCACATGGCTCTATCTAACTCCGCCTGTCCCTGAGCGTCCATGCCGACTATCGTTTCTGCTATTTCTGTGTTTACATTTCTTACTGCTTTGAGAACTCCCTTGCCGCCGTAGCGGTTTTTGTCCCCATCACGAAGCTCACAGGCTTCATAGCTTCCCGTAGAAGCACCGGAGGGAACCGCCGCCCGTCCAAGTGCGCCATTGGTCAGAATGACCTGGGCTTCGACGGTGGGGTTCCCTCTGGAATCAAGTATTTCGTGTCCGCAGACACGTTCAATTTTTACCAATTACTTCACTTTCCTTAATGGATTATTAAACTTTCACCCGTCATTTCATCGGGCTGCTTTAATCCCATAAGGTCAAGCATAGTAGGCGTAATATCGGCAAGTCTGCCGGACTTAAGTTTTACATCAGCACCGCTGATGATAAACGGAACCTGATTGGTGGTATGAGCAGTATGCGGTTCACCGTTGGCCGCGATCATCTGATCTGCATTGCCGTGGTCAGCAGTAATAAGCGTTACGCCGCCCATCTTTGCAGTGGACTCAACTACTCTTCCTACACAGTTGTCAACCGTCTCCACAGCCTTAACAGCTGCATCGAAAACGCCTGTATGCCCAACCATATCGCAGTTTGCAAAGTTGAGAATGATAACGTCATATTTACCGCTTTCAATTCTCTCGCAAACAGCGTCCGTGACCTTATATGCACTCATTTCAGGGATAAGGTCATAGGTGGGAAACTCCTTAGGCGACGGAATCAGCACTCTGTCCTCACCCTCATAGGCCTGTTCAACACCGCCATTGAAGAAGAAGGTCACATGAGCATACTTCTCGGTCTCAGCAATTCTGAGCTGAGTAAGTCCGAGCTGGCTGATGATCTCACCGAAGTTATTGGACAGGCGCTCCGGAGGATAAGCCACGCGGACATTGGGCATCTTCGCGTCGTACTGAGTTGTGCAGACATAGTTTACCCTGAAATAGCCCTTTTTACGCTCAAAACCATTAAAATCCGGATCAACAAATGTGCGGGTAATTTCTCTTGCTCTGTCGGGACGGAAATTTGTAAATATAATGGAATCGCCTTCCTTGACCATGCCATCAGGATCGCAAACAGTCGGAAGTACAAATTCATCTGTAACGCCGTTTTCGTAGGACTTACGCATAACATCAACAGGATCACTGTTCTGCTCGCCCTCGCCCATAACGATAGCGTTGTACGCTTTTTCAACACGCTCCCAACGGTTGTCTCTGTCCATAGCATAGAAACGCCCGGAGATAACGGCAATCTTGCCGACGCCGATCTCTTTGCATTTCTCTACACATTCCTCTATGAAGTGGATACCGGAGGATGGCGGAACATCACGGCCATCCATAAAGCAATGGATATAAACCTTATCCAAACCCTTGCGCTTTGCAAGTTCAAGGAATGCCCATGTATGAGTATTGTGACTGTGAACGCCGCCATTGGACATAAGTCCCATCAGATGAAGGGCGGTGCCGTTCTTTATGCACTCATCAATAGCCCAATTGTATGCTTCATTCTCAAAGAAAGAACCGTTTTTAATTGCTCTGGAAATCTTCGGAAGCTCCTGAAATACAACACGGCCTGCACCGATGTTGGTATGTCCAACCTCTGAATTGCCGATCTGACCAGCAGGAAGGCCCACATCCTCACCGGAAGCATACAGCTGTGTTACAGGACAAGTTGCAAACAGCTTGTCCAGATTTGGTGTTTTGGCCATATATACGGCATTGCTGCTTGTCTCCGGAGCAAGGCCGTAGCCATCCATAATTACTAATGTTGTTGGTGTTTTCATAATTTACTGTTCCTGATTAGCTGCATCAATAATTGCAGAGAATTTTGTAGGTACAAGGGATGCGCCGCCGATAAGGCCGCCGTCAATATCAGGCTGAGCAAGAAGCTCTTCTGCGTTCTTCTCGTTCATGG
>JAZLIB010000058.1:0-7605 GCA_045617185.1 Vescimonas sp. | reverse complement strand
GTATCGCAAATTTATCCAAAATATTTATCGCGGAATGGCACGTTTTTCACATCAAAGGTCTTGCCCTTGAGGTAGTTCAATATGCCCGCATCTGTAGGGAAATCGAAGGTCAGTTTGTAGGAATAGAGTGCCTGACGCGTTTCGCCGTATTTGCGGTTCTTTTCGCCGTTGCCGTACTTGCCATCACCCAAAAGCGGACAGCCCAGATCGGCAAAACTGGCACGGATCTGATGGGTGCGGCCGGTTTGCAGTTCCACCTCCAAAAGACTCAGTTCGCCCCTCGTTTCCAAGGTGCGGTAGCGTGTCAGCGCCGTCTTTGCGCCGGACACCGGACGGTGGTAAACCGATACCTGCTTTTTCTTCTCATCTTTTAGTAAGAAGCACTCGATCTTGCCTTTGGGCGGTTTGGGTACGCCGAGGGTGATGCACAAATATCGCTTGTCGATCTCGCGATCGCGGATCTTCTCGTTGATAATGCGCAACGTTTCCGCGTTCTTGGCGGCAATCACCAATCCGCCGGTATTGCGATCAATGCGGTTGCAAAGTGCCGGTGTGAAGGCGTTCTCCCAGCGGGGGTTCCACTCACGTTTCTGGTAGAGATACGCCTGAATGTGGTTGATGAGGGTATTGACCTTCTCCGTTTCATCAGCGTGTACCACCAACCCCGGACGCTTATTGAGCAGCATAATATTCTCGTCCTCATAGACAATATCAAGGCTGGGCTTGAAGAGCGTGAGAAACATATTTTCCTCGCAGGGCTTGTCAAAGAACTCATCGTTGATATATAATTGCAGAACATCGCCCACCTGCAGTCGCTGGTCACGCTGAGCGCGACCGCCGTTAACCTTGATGCGCTTGATGCGTATGTACTTTTGCAGCAGTGCCGGTGGCAGCAGCGGCAGGGATTTGGAAACAAAACGGTCCAGTCTTTGACCTGCATCGTTCTTTCCTATGGTCATTTCTCGCATAGAGGCCCTCCTCTAATTTGGTTCTATGGCCTATTCTATCCTATTTTTGAAAAAAGTCAAAATATTTGTAAGAAAATGTTTGACAAGTGTTAGCCTATCCTCTATAATAGTAGCCGTGTCATTGCGAGGTGTATTATGCGTTTGAATGTCAACAAGCTGCTTCATACTCCGGGTTCCAAGCAGGATTTCCATTTTGAAATGGATCTGCACGATATGGAATTCGGCGGTATGTATCCCGTGGAAAATCCGGTTGTTGTGGACGGCCGGGTGCATAACGAGGCAGGTATGCTTCTGTTGGATCTTCAAGCGGATACAACGCTCCACTGTGTATGTGACCGGTGTATGGAAGATTTCGATGAGCCGAAAACCGTTTCCTATTCGTGTGTTCTCGCCGAAGAAAAACAGTTTGAGGACAGTGAGGATATCATCCTGCTGGAAAACGATGAGGTGGATCTGGAGGAAATCTCCCGAGAGGCGTTCATTCTCGATATGGACACAAAGCATCTTTGCTCAGAGGACTGTAAGGGCCTTTGTTCAGGCTGCGGTGTGAATCTGAACCGCGAGGCTTGCCGGTGCAAGCGTCAGGTCGATCCCCGATTGGCTGCGCTGGCCAAGCTCTTGGAACAGAACGACGAGTAAGATATCAAAAATCAATTACTGCACATCGCAGTTAAGACCAAGGAGGTGTCAACATGGCAGTACCTAAGGGAAAAGTATCCAAACAAAGACGCAATAAGAGACGCAGTTCCGTATGGAAGCTGAGTGCCCCCGCCCTGGTGGCTTGCCCCAAGTGCGGTGCAATGCATATGCCTCACAGAATGTGCCCCGAGTGCGGTACCTATAACGGCCGCGAGGTTAAGGCAGTCAAGTCTGTTGCCGGCAAGTAATTACTGTGTGTCCTTGTTAGGAGGGAAGAGTTATCTTCCCTCCTTACTTTTTTGCGTAAAAACCGCTTATTTTTACGCTTTTTCCGTTGCAAAGGCAGGCAGTTTCGTCTATAATAAATTAGTTATAATGTGGTATTATGCGAATTCATGTGAAATATAATCGAGGAACTACGAAATGAGCACAGTTATTACAAGTATCGATCGGCATTCCCCTGCCGATCGCGCTCACATCCATGTGGGCGAAAAACTGCTGACCATCAACGGTCACGAGATCATCGATGTATTGGATTACCGCTTTTATGGATATGATCCTATTGCCAGACTGACCCTGCAGCAGCCCGACGGCGACGTGCGTGAAGTACGCATCCGCAAGGAAGAAGGGCAGGATCTGGGTCTGAACTTTGACACCTATCTAATGGACGAGATGCGATCCTGCGCCAACCATTGCATCTTCTGCTTTATCGATCAGATGCCTCCCGGTATGCGCCCGGGGCTCTATTTCAAAGATGATGACGCCCGTCTGAGTTTCCTTTTGGGTAACTACATCACGCTCACCAACCTCACCGAACGTGAGGCGCAGCGTATCATCGATCTGCACATCTCCCCCATCAATGTGTCTGTCCACACCACGGATCCTCAATTACACTGCACCATGCTGGGCAACAAGAATGCTACCCGTTCTCTGGAGTATATGCAAGCCTTCGGCAAGGCCGGTATTGAGATGAACGGCCAGATCGTCATCTGCCCCGGCTGGAATGACGGTGATCAACTGCGCCGCACCTTGTCCGATCTGATGGACTACGGTTTCCACAGCTGCTCCTTGGTGCCGGTAGGTCTGACCAAGTACCGTAAGGGATTGGCCAAGATCGACCCCGTGGACGGCAAGACCGCCGCCGAGATCATTGACATCGCCGAGGAATACGGCAAAAAGTGCTTGGAAAAATTCGGTACACGGTTGTTCTTCTGTGCCGATGAGCTGTTCTTACGTGCCGGTCGCTCCCTGCCCGATGAGGACTACTATGAGGGCTATCAGCAATTGGAAAACGGCGTGGGTATGCTGCGTTCTTTGGAGCAGGATTTCCTTGCCGCGCTGAAGTTTGAGGAACTGCCCGAAAATCCCAAATCCTTTACCATCGCCTGCGGCCGCGCCGCAGAAAGCTTCCTGCGCGAGCTGGTAGAAAATGCTATGAAACAGTTCCCCGGCCTCAAGGGTCAGGTCATCGGTATCGACAACGACTTTTTCGGTCGTACCATCGATGTTTCCGGCTTGCTGACCGGGCAGGATCTGTCTAAGCAGTTGCAGGGCCGCGATTTAGGCGATCGCGTACTGCTGCCTTTGCACATGCTGCGCCACGGCGAAACGGTATTCCTTGATGACTACACCGTGGAACAATTACAAGAAGAAATTCACTGTCCCGTGCAGATCGTCGGCATTGACGGCGGCGATCTGGCGGACGCTATGTTTGAAATGGAGGTGTAAGACATGTCCAAACCTATTATTGCGATTGTGGGGCGCCCCAATGTGGGCAAATCCATGCTGTTCAATAAGCTGATCGGCAAGCGTCTTTCCATTGTGGAGGACACCCCGGGCGTCACCCGTGACCGTATTTACGGCGAGTCCGACTGGTGCGGCCGCAAGTTCACGCTGGTAGATACCGGCGGTATCGAGCCCAGCACCGACAATCAGATTTTGTCCTTCATGCGCGAGCAGGCACAGATCGCCATCGAAAACGCCACCGTGATCGTGCTGGTCACCGATATCAAGACCGGCATGACCGCCGCCGATCAGGAAGTAGCCAACATGCTGCAGCGTTCCAAGAAACCCATCGTGCTGGCTGTCAACAAGGTGGACTCCACCGGCAACATGGATCCCGAATTCTACGAGTTTTATAACCTCGGCTTGGGCGATCCCATCGCTATTTCCGCCGTACACGGTCACGGCACCGGTGACCTGCTGGACGCCTGTGTGCAGTACTTCCCGCCCGAAGATGAGGATGAGGACGAAGACGATGTGGTGCAGGTGGCTATCATCGGCAAGCCCAATGTGGGCAAGTCCTCTCTGACTAACAAGATTCTCGGTGAGCAGCGCGTGATCGTCAGCAATGTGGCCGGCACCACCCGCGATGCCATTGACTCCTATTTTGAAAACGCGCAGGGCAAGTTCAATTTCATTGATACCGCCGGTATGCGCAAAAAGTCCAAGGTGGACGACAACATCGAAAAGTACAGCGTCCTGCGTGCTACCATGGCCATTGAGCGCAGCGATGTATGCCTGATCATGATTGATGCTCAGGAAGGTGTCACCGAACAGGACACCAAGGTGGCGGGTCTTGCCCACGATGCCGGTAAGGCCTGCATTATCGTGGTCAACAAGTGGGATCTTATCGAAAAGGACGACAAGACCATGGATCGTATGCGCGACGAGATCCGCCGCGACTTAAGTTATATGACCTATGCACCCATTCTGTTCATCTCCGCCATGACCGGTCAGCGCGTAAGCCGTCTGTTTGAACTGATTAACTATGTCAACAATCAGGCCTCCACCCGTATCACCACCGGTATGCTCAACAGCGTTCTGGCCGATGCACAGACCCGCGTGCAGCCGCCTACGGATAAGGGCCGCCGCCTGAAAATCTACTACATGACACAGGTAGGCATCAAGCCGCCTCACTTCGTGGTATTCTGCAACGATAAGAAACTGTTCCACTTCTCCTACCGCCGATATCTTGAAAATCAGATCCGCAACGTGTTCGGTCTGGAAGGTACACCCATTATCATGACGATTCGCCAGAAAGGCGAGGAGGACGGCTAAATCATGTCCATCATCTTTACCATTGCATTGATTCTGTTGGTGTCCTACCTGCTGGGCTGTTTCAACGGCTCTGTCATGACCTCACACTTCATCATTCACGATGACGTGCGTAAACACGGCAGCGGTAACGCAGGTCTGACCAACTTCTACCGTACCTACGGTGCCAAGTACGCTTTGGCCGTGATTTCCTGCGACATGATCAAGATGGTGGTGGCCGGTCTGATTGGTGGATATCTGTTTCTCAATCTCTATGACGATTGGACATTGGGTCTGCTGTTGGCAGGTATCGGCTGTGAATTGGGCCACATGTTCCCCGTGTTCTTTGGTTTCAAGGGCGGCAAGGGCATTCTGTCCGGCGGCACGCTGGTCATTATGCTGGACTGGCGCGTGGCTTTGATTGCATGGGCTCTGTTCCTGCTGCTGTGGCTGAGCACCAGATATGTATCCCTTGGCTCTATTTGCGGTACCGCTACCATGCCTATCACCACGTTTCTGTTTCTCGGCCACAAATGGCTCTATTTTGCGCTGGGATTGGTTGTTGCCGCTCTCATCATCTACTGCCACCGGGAAAATATTATCCGCCTAATCAAGCATCAGGAGAATAAATTCCATTGGCACGTTGGGCCTCCCGATCAACAAAAGTAATCTGCATGAGATTTTTTCATGCAAACAATTAATATCCATCGTTTTACAAATAGATAAATCTGTGATATTCTTTCAATGTCATTAGAAAACAAACCCTTCAATAGAAAGGACCGGATTTATTCATGAAGAACAGTCGCGTTCGTCAAATTGTTTTCCCCATTATCACAGCCATGATCTGGGGTACTTCATTTGTCGCGCAAAAATCCAGCAGCGATCAGCAAGTGGAAGCCATGACCTTCAACGCTGCGCGCAGTATCGTGGCATTTGTGGTTCTGTTGCTTCTGGTACAGATTTTCAAAAAATTCGACAAGAAAGATCAGCCTGCACCCACCCCGGAGGAAAAGAAGAAAAGTTTCAAAGGCCTGATCTGGGGCGGTTTTTGCTGCGGTACAGTATTGGCTTTAGCCTGCACTCTCCAGCAGTTGGGTATCGCCGGTACTTCCGCCGGTAAAACCAGTTTTATCACCACGTTATATGTGGTGCTGGTGCCTATCTGCGGTCTGTTTTTGAAAAAACGAGTGCCGCTTTCCGTATGGATCAGCGTGATGATTGCTGTGGCAGGTCTGTATTGTCTGTGCATCAAGGAGGATTTCTCCATTGCACCCAGTGATTTCCTCGTCCTGCTGTGCGCTTTTGGTTACACGTTGCACATTCTGGTTTGCGACCACTTCTCCCCCAAGACGAACGGCATCGCTTTGAGTTGTGTGCAGTTCTTTTTCACCGCCCTCTGGTGCGGTATTGGTATGCTGATTTTTGAACATCCCCAATGGAGTGCCATCGCGGCTTGTCTGGGTTCTATCCTCTATGTCGGTATCTTCTCCAGCGGTGTGGCCTACACGCTGCAAATTCTGGCACAGAAGGATTCCGACAACCCCACTATGGTATCGTTGCTGCTGAGTCTGGAGTCTGTGTTCGGCGCACTGTCCGGTGCGATTCTGCTGCATGAAAGCATGAGCGGAAAGGAACTTCTCGGCTGTGTACTCATGTTCATCGCCGTGGTTCTGTCGCAGGTTCCCAATCCGTTTGCGCGAAAAAAGAAAGCGATTGAGTAAAAGACAAGAACTCCGACAAAAGTCGGAGTTCTTTTTCAGGCAAAAAGGTACGCTGCTCGTATGAACAGCGTACCTTTTATATTTCAATAAATTTTTACTTACTCAACGGTCACACCGCGATCAGCAAAACCCTTGACCATCAGATCCAGATCCGGCTCGATGTGCAGAGGCTCACCGGCGGACTTGATAGCGTTGGCAACGTCCTTCAGACCGTTACCGGTAACGACGGAAACCACGGTAGCGTCCTTCTCGATCAGGCCCTCTTCGCAGGCCTTCTTCAGAGCAGCAGTACCGGTGACACCGGCAGGCTCGCCGAACACGCCGCAGGTCTTGCCCAGCAGGCGCTGTGCAGCCAGGATCTCCTCGTCGGTCACGCACACAGCGATACCGTTGGACTCGCGGATAGCGGCCAGAGCCTTATCAGCGTTACGGGGCACACCAACGGAGATGGAGTCAGCGATGGTGTTCTCATCCATGGGATACCACTCAGCGTTGTCCTGAATAGCACGGTTGATGGGATAGCAGCCATAGGACTGTGCGGAGATCAGACGGGGCAGCTTGTCAATGAAGCCGATAGCGTACAGATCCTTCAGGCCCTTCCAGCCACCGGCGATGGTGCAGCCGTCACCGACGGAGATAGCCAGATAGTCGGGCATTTCCCAATTCAGTTGCTCAGCGATTTCCAGAGCAACCGTCTTCTTACCTTCGGACAGGTAGGGATTGATAGCGGCGTTACGGTTGTACCAGCCGTACTTATCAATAGCCTCAGCGGACATCTTAAAGGTTTCCTCGTAGTTGCCCTTGACAGAGATAACGTTGGCACCGAAGATCATCAGCTGAGCGACCTTGCCCTTAGGAGCGCGATCGGGAACAAAGATGTAGGTCTTCAGACCTGCAGCAGCAGCGTTGCCGGCCAGAGAGGAGGCAGCGTTACCGGTGGAGGAGCAGGCGATGGTCTTTGCACCGGCCTCAATAGCCTTGGCAACTGCCATGGCGCTGGCGCGGTCCTTCAGAGATGCGGTGGGGTTCTGACCGTCGTCCTTGACCCACAGTTTCTTGATGCCCAGCATCTCAGCCAGACGGGGCTCTTCATACAAGGGGCTCCAACCCACACGCAGCGGGGTGTCGGGAGTGGTCTCTTCCACGGGCAGCAGCTCGCGATAACGCCACATGGAACGGTTGTCGCGCTTTGCCAGCTTTTCCTTGGTCAGCACGGTCTTGATATAGTCATAATCATAAAC
>JAZLIB010000057.1:0-6946 GCA_045617185.1 Vescimonas sp. | reverse complement strand
GTTTCTTTCTGAATAAAAAAGCAGAGGACGAGCGTCCTCTGCTTTTTCTATGTGATGATAATGCGTCTGGCATCGCTTCGCCGCAGGGCAATCACGGTGTCCAGTATCTGATAGGCAACCGGATCGCCAAAAGGACTTTCCTGCAGTGCCGTCACGGTGCCGCCGGGAATAAAGCCCAAATCCAGCATACGCCCCCGTTTTGCCCCGGTAAATTCCAAAGCCTCAACGCGGGCAGATTGTCCCTGCGGCAGCTGATCCAGTGTCCTTTCCATAGAAATGGCCTCCTTTTTGAGGACTGAACCATTCTATGCGCGGATCGTGTCATTGGTTATAGATAATCTCCGTTAAAGCCGTAGGGCAGCAGTTCCGGCAGGGTAAAGGTCTTGCTCTCGCCTTTGCCGTTGAGGCAGATGATCTCCATGTTGGGCGCAAATTCCATCATGAATTGCCTGCAGATACCGCAGGGGACGCAAAAATCATCGGACTTGCCGGCAATGGCAATGCGCACGAAGTCACGGTGTCCCTCGCTGATGGCCTTGGACATGGCGGTACGCTCGCCGCAGATACCCGCGCCGTAGGCAGCGTTTTCGATGTTGCAGCCGGTGAACACGCTGCCGTCGCTGCACTCCAGCGCAGCACCAACGGGGAAATGGGAGTAGGGGCAGTAGGCCACCTCCATCATTTCCACGGCCTTTTGACACAGTTCCTTTTTCGTCATAGTATTGACCTCCTTTTGGTGATAAAGGGGACGGCAATGCTGCCGTCCCCTTTATTGTATCCATAATGTGCGATACCGTCAAGTCTTATGCCAGTTCTGCCTGACCGGTGTAAAGCTGATAGTAGCGTCCCTTTTCACCCAAAAGCTGAGTGTGATCGCCGCGCTCGATGATTTCACCCTGCTCCAGTACCAGAATCGCCTGCGCGTTTCTGACGGTGGACAGACGGTGGGCGATGACAAACACGGTGCGGTTTTCCATCAGCGAATCCATGCCCTGCTCAATGAGGGTTTCCGTGCGGGTATCGATGGAAGAGGTTGCCTCATCAAGAATCAATACCGGCGGATTGGCTACCGCCGCACGTGCGATGGCCAGCAGCTGCCGCTCACCCTGACTCAGACTGCCGCCGTCACCGGTGAGCATGGTGTCGTAGCCCTGAGGCAGATGGCGGATAAAGGTGTCCGCGTTGGCCAATCTGGCAGCGGCGCGGACTTCCTCATCGGTGGCATCCAGTTTACCGTAGCGGATATTGTCGGCCACCGTGCCGGTAAAGAGGTGGGTGTCCTGCAGCACCACACCCAGACTGCGCCGCAGGGATTCCTTGGCAATATCCCGGACATTGATGCCGTCATAGGTAATGGTACCTTCCTGAATGTCGTAGAAACGGTTAATGAGGTTGGTAATGGTGGTCTTGCCCGCACCGGTAGAGCCAACGAAGGCGATTTTCTGACCGGGCTTGGCAAACAGCGAGATATCGTGCAGCACCACCTTATCGTCATTGTAGCCGAATACCACATGGTCAAAGCGCACATCGCCGCGCAGCTCGATGAGTTGACCCTCCGGCGTTTTCCATGCCCAGTGACCGGTGTGCTGTGCGGTTTCGCGCAATTCCTCACCGTTCTTTTCTACTCGTACCAGAACGGTCTTGCCCTCGTCAATTTCGGGCTCGGCATCGATGACAGCGAAGATGCGCTCCGCACCTGCCACAGCCGCCAGAAGAACGTTCACCTGCTGGCTGATCTGGGCGATGGGTTGGGAAACCTGCTTGACGTAGAGCAGGTATGCGCCCAGCGAACCGATGTCAAACATGCCGCCGATGGCCAGAAGACCACCGACACAGCAGGTCACGGCGTAGTTGATGCGGCTCAGGTTGCCCATAGCGGGCATCATGGAACCGGCGTATGCCTGCGCCATGGTAGCGGCATCGCGGTAGGCCTCATTCAGATCGCGGAACTGCTCAATGGACTTGCCCTCGTGGTTAAACACTTTGATAACCTTCTGCCCCGCAATCATTTCTTCAATGTAGCCGTTCACGTTACCCAATGCACCTTGCTGCTGCTGGAAACTGGCACGGCTGCGTCCGCCGATGACCTTAACCACCATGAACATAAGGAAGAGGAAAACAAACGTGATCAGCGTCAGAATCCAGTTGAGATAGAGCATCATGATGACCGTGCAGACAAAGGTCAGCGTGGAGGAGATGACGCTGGCAAAACTGTTGTTGATCATCTCTGACACGGTGTCGATGTCGTTGGTAAAGCGGCTCATCAAGTCGCCGGACTGATGGGTATCGAAGTATTTCAGCGGCAGGGCCTGCAATTTGTCAAACAGATCCTGACGCAGTTTGGCTACCGTCCGCTGCGAGATATGCACCATGATGCGGGCGTAGGCATAGGAGCACCCGGCAGAGAGCAGAAACAGACCGCCCATAATGCACAGCATTTTGAAAAGACCCTTGAAATTGCCGGGGATAATGTAATCATTGATAATGGGCTTGAGGAAGTAGCTAGTGGCAACAGAGCCCACAGAGCTGATAATCAAGCAGATTGCCACGAGAATCAGCGCGCCCTTATACTTGCCGATATAGCGGAGGAGTTTGGCAATCGTGCCCTTGATATCCTGCGGACGCTGGTAACCGTGTCTTTGACGGCCGCCACCGCCGCCGTGTCCGTTATTAGCCATCGATGCTCACTCCTTCCTGCTGAGATTGGTAGACCTCGCGATAGATATCGCAGCTGTTCATCAGCGCATTGTGGTCGCCCTGCCCCACGATCTTACCATCGTCCAGCACAAGGATCAGATCGGCGTCCATCACGGAGGTGACGCGCTGCGCGATAATGATTTTTGTGGTATCGGGCAGCGTCTGACGCAGTGCAGTACGGATTTTGGCATCGGTAGCGGTATCCACAGCGGAGGTGGAGTCGTCGAGAATCAATACCTTAGGCTGCTTGAGAATCGCACGCGCGATGCAGATACGCTGTTTCTGGCCGCCGGATACATTAGTACCACCCTGCTCGATGTAAGTGTCGTAGCCGTCGGGGCGCTGCATGATAAACTCATCAGCGCAGGCGATGCGGCAGGCTTCGATAATTTCTTCATCGGTGGCATGCTCATTGCCCCAGCGCAGGTTCTCTTTGATGGTGCCGGAGAACAGTGTGTTCTTTTGCAATACCATGGCGCAGGCATCGCGCAGATGTACCATGGTGTATTCCTTTACATTGTGACCGCCAACAAGAACCTGCCCCTCGGTGGCTTCGTACAGACGCGGAATCAGACTTACAAGCGTGGTTTTGGCGCTGCCGGTACCGCCCAGAATGCCAACGGTCATGCCACTTTTGATATCCAGGTTGATATCGTCCAGATTCCATGCTGCGGTATCTTTGTTGTACTTGAATTTCACGTGATCGAAACGGATATCACCGTTTTCCACCAGCAGGGAAGTGTCGGCCTGCGCATCGGTGATCTCCGGTTCTTCGTCCAGCACGGCGACAATACGCTTGCCGCAGGCGATGGAACGGGTGAGAATCATCAGCACCATGGATACCATCATCAGGGACATCAGAATTTCTGTTGCATAGGTAAAAAAGGCGATCAGATCACCGGAGAGCAGGCTGCCCTCATAGACATAGTGTCCGCCAATCCACATCAGCGCAATGATCGTGCCGCCCATGAGCAGCATGATGATGGGCATAAAGGTCACCACAAAACCAAAGGCGCGTTCACTGGTCTGACGCAGATGCTGGTTGCGTCCGGCGAACTTTTCTTTCTCGCGATCTTCGCGCACAAAGGATTTTACGACACGGATCGCACTCAGATTTTCCTGCACCACCAGATTCACATCATCGGTGGCCTCCTGCAGTTTGGTGAAGAAGGGACCTACCTTGACGATCACGATGATCACTGCGATGATCAGCAGCGGAATGATTACCAGAAATACCTGACTCAGCCGCAGACTGATGGTCAGCGCCATGATGAGTGCCGTAATCAGCATAGACGGGGCGCGAATGAACATACGCATACCCATAAACAGCGTCATCTGCAGCGATGCCACATCGTTGGTCAGACGTGTGATGAGAGAGGCGGTGGAGAAATGCTCGATGTTGCTGAAAGAGAATTTCTGCACCTTTTCATATTCTGCCTGACGCAGGTTGGCGCCGAAACCCATACCTGCCTTGGAGGCCAAAGCGGCCGCGCCCACGCCCATGGCAAGGGCAGCCAACGCCATAATAATCATTTTAAGACCCGTTGCGAGAATGTAGGCGCGGTCGCCGTTAGCGATACCGAAGTCTACAATGTCGCTCATGGCCTGCGGCAGCAGCAGTTCAAAAACTGCCTCGCCGGCTGAGCATAAAACGCCCAGCAAAATCCAAATACGATAGCCCCGCGTGTAGGGGGCCAGTTTTTTCAACATTCCGTTTCCTCCGTTTCTTCCGATAGATTCTTCGCCACGCGTATCAGATATCCTCGCAAAGCCACCAGTTCCTCATCGGAAAAGCCGCGTTCCATGCGCTCATTTACCTGCCGGACAATGCGTACAAAGTCATCATAAAAAGCCTGACCCTTTTCGGTCAGTCGCAGAATACGGCAGCGTGCGTCATGACCGGCGGTACGGATTAAGAATCCTTTCTCCTCCAACCGATCCACGATTCCGTTAACGGTCGAAGGCTTTACCATCAGAAACTGCTGCAGCAGTTTCTGGTTTACCTCACCGTCGGCTTTGTAAAGATAGGTCAGCGTACGGCATTGCATGGGGGATACATCGTATTGCCGCAACTCTTTCACCAGCAACTTCTGGATCTGGTGATCGCAATATCCCATCAAAGGACCGAAATGCTCCGGCGCCTTCGGACAGCATTCCTTCATGCCAATACCTCCTATTCTGTTTAATATTTAGCACGCTAAAAGTTAGCACGCTAAATATTAACACTTGCGCTGACAACTGTCAAGCGGCGTGGGTGTAAACAAACTGTGAATACTTTGTCAGACTTGTTGACATTGTGTAGGAACTTCATTATAGTAACGGCAAGAAGACAAGATATATTGTGACATTGATTCTCTCCCTTTTCTTAAAAAACAGACGATCGGCGTATTGCCGATCGTCTGTTTTTGCTTATAATGCGGAAGTGATGTTGTACTGCGCGTTGAGTACAAGATAGAACTGCGGAAACTGCCGCATCAGATTCCACAGCCCTAAGCCCTGCAAACCGTTTTCGGCGGCCAGAGTCAGTTTGGCCTGCGCACTCCGTGCGTCCTCAAACCACACTTCATGCTCCTGCCCCTCGGCTGTTGTGTAGCGGAAGAAAGGCGCTTGTGCTGCCTCATCATACTGGATAGTAACGCCGTATTCCCGCGCAAGGGAAAGGGCTTGCTCAGGCGACAGAGATTCCGCCCGCGTTACACCTTGTTCATAGGGCAAAGGCCAGTCGTAGCCGTAAGTCGGTATACCCAAAAAGATTTTCTCCGGCGGAATGACTGTCAAGGCGTACTCCAACACCTGCCGCACCTGCGGCAGCGGTGCCACGGCCATAGGTGGGCCGTAGGTGTAGCCCCATTCGTAGGTCATCAGCAGTACCGCATCGGCAGCCTCGCCTAAGGCGGCGTAGTCATGCCCTTCATAGAGAACGCCCGGCTGCTGGGCATAGGTTTTCGGTGCCAATGCCACAATGACCGGATACCCCAAAGAATTCAGTTGCTGTCGCAGTCGGGCAATGAAATCGGCATACGCCTGCGCCAATTCCGCGCCGAGAAACTCAAAGTCTACATCTAATGCCCTATAACCTTTGTTCTGCATATTGGCAACGACCTCGGCAATCAGCAGTTCCTGCCGCGCGGGAGCGGTCAGTATGTCGGCGGCACGCTGGGAGCTGAAATTCCCTTCCTCCGTCAATGTGGATAGATGCATCCATGGCTGTACGCCGTAGCGCGCGGCATCAGCAAGCATGGATTCATCGGACAACGGCACCAATCTTCCCTCGGCGGTGATGCCATAGGTGAATGGGGTGAGATAGGAGAGGTAAGGCAGTTCCTGCTGCAATAGCAGAGGAGAGATAAAGGGATACGCATAGCCGTTTACCCCGAATGTATAGGGTTTATCTCCCGTTATCTCTATGACCAACTCCTCGCCGGGCATAAGTGTGTCCTGCCCTGAGAGGAAGTAATTATTTTGCCATAGTTCCCGCTGACTGATACCGTATTGCTGTGCGATAGAGGAAAGAGTTTCTCCTTCACTGACTGTGTGAACGGCGGCAGGGAATAAAACGACCAATGTTTGCCCCACTACCAGTTGCCCGTTCTCTGGTACCAGATTCTGTCGCCGCAGGAGCGTTTCTGATACACCGTACTGCTGGGCAATAGAAAAGAGGGTTTCCCCCTCGCTGACTGTATGAATCACCATCATATAACACCTCGCAACACTGTATTCACCTTGCGTTGTCCCTTATACCACACACCTCTGCGCGGCTTGCCGCATAGGATGGCAGGCGAGGGAGGAGAGGGCTTATGAGAGAATATACGGTAGCGCTGGCGGGCAATCCCAATGTAGGAAAATCCACCGTTTTCAATGCGCTGACAGGGTTAAAACAGCATACGGGCAACTGGCCGGGTAAAACGGTAGAGCAGGCCAGCGGTACATACGAATGTCAGGGCTGTCAATTTCGATTGGTTGATTTGCCGGGTACCTATTCGCTCTCGGCGGATTCACCGGAGGAGGAAATTGCCCGCGACTTTATCTGCTCCAATCAGGCAGATGTGACATTGGTGGTGGCAGATGCTACCTGCCTGCGGCGAAACTTAAACCTGGCAGTTCAGATTCGCCAGATTACACCCCGCATGGTGCTGTGCGTCAATCTGCTGGACGAGGCAAAGAAAAAGGGCATCAGTGTCGACCTTGCCAGATTGTCGCAGGAACTTTCCGTACCGGTTGTGGGCGCGGCGGCACGCAGCGGCAAGGG
>JAZLIB010000056.1:0-4060 GCA_045617185.1 Vescimonas sp. | reverse complement strand
ATGTCGTTTTCAATCTGCAGGTACATGGTCATGATGTCGCCGCACTTGGCGTTACCCACTTCACCTACACCGCTGGCATTTTCAATCACACCTACATTGCGGGGATTGCGGAAATGATCCATTACTTTTTCGCTATACAATGCCATTTGTTACACCTCACTTCAAAATATAGTCCCGTTTACCGTTTTGCAGATCCCGCCATACCGGAGACATACGGCGCAGATAATCCACCACTTCCGTGACAGATGCGATCAGATAGTCGATTTCCTCCTCGGTGATATCCTCGCCAAGGGATAGACGCAATGAGCCGTGTGCTACATCGTGGACCCGACCGATAGCCAGCAGTACATGGCTGGGATCCAGCGAGCCGGAAGTGCAGGCACTGCCGGAGGAGGCACAGATACCCTTATCGTCCAATAACAGCAACAAGGATTCGCCCTCGATACCCTCGAAGCAGAAGTTGACATTGGAGGGCAGACGGTTGACCGGATCGCCGTTGAGCGCGCTGTGGGGGATAGCGGACAGACCGGCAATCAGTTTATCGCGCAGGGGAATCAGATGAGCAGCATTTTCATCAATATGGGCGCAGGCCTCTTCCAAAGCGGCTGTCATGCCCATAATGCCGGGGATATTTTCTGTGCCGGCTCGCTTGCCGCGCTCCTGCGCACCGCCCTCAATCAGATTGGTAAGGAAAATGCCTTTACAGGCATACAGTACACCGCAGCCCTTGGGGCCGTGGAACTTATGGCCGGAGAGGGAGAGCATATCGATATGCTGCGCCTTGACGTCAATATGCAGATGGCCCGCAGCCTGCACCGCATCGGTGTGGAACAGTACGCCCTTTTCATGGCACACCGCACCGATTTCGGCGATGGGCTGAATGGAGCCAATCTCGTTATTGGCAAACATAATGGTGACAAGGCAGGTGTCGGGGCGAATGGCGGCGGCTACATCGGCAGCCGTGACAATACCGTTTTCGTGGACATCAAGCAGTGTGACCTCAAAACCCTCTTTTTCCAGTTTCTTCAGCGTGTGCAACACGGCATGATGCTCAAAGGCGGTGGAGATGATGTGCTTTTTGCCTTTCCGCTCTCCCAGTCGTGCGGCGGAGATGATGGCCTGATTGTCTGCCTCGCTGCCACCAGATGTAAAGGTGATCTCCTTTGCATCGCAGCCGAGGCAGGCGGCCACCCGCTCGCGGGCCTGCGTCAATGCCTCGTTGGCCTTTTGACCGATGGTATGCAGACTGGAGGGGTTGCCGTAGCATTCAGACATATAGGGGAGCATGGCGTCAATGGCTGTCTGGCTCATGCGCGTTGTGGCGGCATGATCAACGTAAATATTCATAAAAACCTCTCTTTCAGCGGCTCTTGTCACCGCGATTGATCTGATTCGGATTAACCTATCTTTATGGTAGGTATTATACATATAAAAACCTACCATGTCAATAGGAAATCAAAAATGAGCAGATAAATTATCAATATTTCTATTGCTTGGATAGGAGTTGACAAATTGCTAATACATATTATAAAGTGTATAACATAGAGAAATACAGACAAGGGAGGATAAGACATGTCGATTTTGCAATGTGATCAATTGACAAAAAGTTTCGGAAGTACGCTGGCGCTGGATCACGTGGACCTGACGGTAGAGCAGGGGCGTATTGTGGGCCTTTTGGGCCCGAACGGCAGCGGCAAGACTACGCTTTTGAAACTGGCAAACGGTCTGCTGCAGCCCAGCAGCGGCAATATTGCCATCAGCGGAATGAATCCGGGTGTGGAAACGAAGAAGATCGTATCCTATCTGCCGGAGCGCACCTATCTGTCCAACTGGATGAATGTGGTACAACTGCTGGATTTCTTCTGCGACTTCTACGAGGATTTTGACCGGGATCTGGCAGAACGTATGCTGACTGCGCTGGAGATCAGTCCCAAGAAGCGTATCAAGCAGATGAGCAAGGGTACGCGCGAGAAGGTGCAGCTGATTTTAGTGATGAGCCGCAAGGCCGATCTGTATCTTTTAGACGAGCCTATCGGCGGTGTGGACCCCGCAACACGTGACTATATTCTGCATACCATATTAAACAACTATAAAAAGACGGCTACGGTCATCATTTCTACCCACTTGATTGCCGATGTAGAAAATGTTCTGGACGATGTGATCTTTATCAATAAGGGAAAGATCGTACTGCAGTCCTCTGTGGAGGAGATCCACAGTCAGCGCGGCTGCAGCGTGGACGAACTGTTCCGGGAGGTGTTCCGCTATGCTGAGTAAATTGCTGCGTCATGAGTTCCGCGCCACGGGACGTATCCTGCTGCCGCTGTATCTGCTGCTGTTTGTAACGGCGGGACTGTTTAACATCAGCATGGGCCTGATGGATAACGACTATATGGTTCAGTGGCCGGTCCGGGTGTTTTTCGGCATCAGCAGTACGGCACTCGTAATAACGGCTATCGGTGTGCTGGTACTGGCTTGGGCGCTGATGATCTACCGTTTTTATAAGAATCTGATGACAGACGAGGGGTATCTGATGTTTACCCTGCCGGTCACCACCCATCAGATTATCTGGTCAAAACTGATTGTGTCTCTGGTATGGGGTGCAGCAACGCTTCTGGCTGATGCCTTGGCGGCAGTACTGGCACTGTGCCGCATATTCGATCTGACCGATCTGCGTGAGGCGTGGGCAGAACTTCTTGACATATTGGCTGAATTGAATACGGGCGACATGATTGGGTATAGTATCGAACTGGCGCTGTTGCTGCTCTTTAGTGCTGCGGCATCGTTCTTGCTCTATTATGCGGCGATTGCGCTGGGCCACAGTTTTGCTAACCGTAAGATTCTGTTGTCGGTGGTATTCTACTTCGTATTTGCCATCGCCATTCGGACCATCGTGAGTATACTGACCGCTATTGTCATGAGTGTAAGCATGACGGATTGGGAAGAATTCGTCGATCCCTTTGCCTTTGGCCATTGGGGAATGTGCCTTGCGATTGTGCTGACGATCGTGCAGGCAGTGGTATTCTACCTGCTGACCAACGGTATGCTGCGCAAACGGCTTAACCTGCAATAAGAACGAAGAAAGCGGTCAGAGATGACCGCTTTCTTATTATAAACATAGAATGGCGGGGCGGGAAAAAGTGCGACTGTTGTCCGCAACCGTTTCACAAGCGGGCGCGTCAGCGATGAGATGAAGACTTTTTCAGGAGGTATCATCTATGGCAAAGAAAATTTATCTGTCTCCGTCCGATCAGACGAAGAACGCCTATGCCTACGGCAACACCACCGAGGCGATCCAGTGTCGCCGTATTGCCGACGCGTTGGAAAAGGCGCTCAAACGCTGCGGCTTTGCGGTGAAAAACAACAAGACCGGCTCTATGGCAGAGCGCGTCAATGAGTCCAACAACTGGGGCGCGGATCTCCATCTGCCCCTGCACACAAACGCCTACAACGGCAAGGTCAGCGGTACGCGCATTTTCACTTACGACAACAGCGGCAAGGGTTATCAATGCGCGAAAAAGGTGTTTGGCTATCTTTCTGCTCTTACACCCGGCAAGAGCGAGAGTATCAGCGTTGATGCTGAACTCTATGAGGTGCATCGCACTACCGCACCCTGCGTCTATGTGGAAAGCGAGTTCCACGATGTGCCCGATGTGGCCAAGTGGATCATCGACCATGTCACCGATATTGCCGAGGCGATCTGCCGCGGTATCTGTGACTATTTCGGCGTGAAATATGTGACCGCATCTGCAGAAAAGCCTGATACAAACAAGACGCTTTACCGCGTGCAGGTAGGTGCGTATGCCTCCAAGGCCAATGCCGAGGCGCAGTTGAAGGCGGCACAGAAATACTTCCCCGATGCGTTTATCACTACAGCGGAGAAATAAGAAAAAGCCTCGAAGCAATTGCTTCGAGGCTTTTTTCGCGTGTATTAACGGCATACACCGCTCTTGCGGGCGGCTTCTGCCACCGCAGCGGCCACGGTGGGACCCACGCGGGGATCAAAGGCTTTGGGAATGATGTAATCGGCAGTCAGCTCTTCATCGGAGATCAGGCCTGCCAG
>JAZLIB010000055.1:0-8411 GCA_045617185.1 Vescimonas sp. | reverse complement strand
ATACGTCTCAGCCCCATAAGGATATTTTATGACATAATAAACCCCCCGAAAAGGACAAACTCCTTTTCGGCGGGGTGTTTTTTGTTGTTCGGTAAATTGGAATTTGTTGAAGGGTAGCTGAGGAGATTGTTTCGCGGTTTCGACCGCGAGATACTTTTGTCATTAGCGACAAAAGTACCCAAAAGCGCCATTCAGAACCTACGGTTCTGAAAACTCCCTCTCGCGGCTATGCTGCGGAGGAAATGAATTAGATTCTGCCGCGCGAACGAATACGGTGTATACCGTTGTTGCAAATATGACCCCGTTTACGACTTATTGCTGCCGCAGATTGAGGAACGGTAGAGGTGCAAACTCCTACATTTCGGAAATGTGAGCGGCTGAGCGGGTTAGTAGCAGAGGCGATTCCTGATTTAAACGAAGCATTATCCGTACTATCGTAACGCGAGGTAAATACTTTCCATTCCTCTTGCACCGATACGCGCAAGGGAATCCTTAGAACCGCAGGTTCTAAGCGGCGTTTTTTGGTAACTTTTTGCCGCTGATGGCAAAAAGTATACCGCCGGAGGCAAAAAAGCGTCCGCACCGAAAGTAACGCACAAACTCCAATTTGTCTTTATCTATAACCATAACGAACATCGTTTTTTCCGTCCAAAATCTATATGTAAAAATTTTCCTATCCACCCCGCGGCAAAAACACTTCTCCTTGTTTAATAGGGTATAGTGGTCATGACCGCCACATCGGCAGGATCGGTAAACGGCCCGCCAAAGGGCGGCAGTACGGAAAAGAGGATATACGCAATGCCCAAAAGGATTGCCAGCGTATACCACAAAAGTTCGCCGCCCCACACGCTTTTGCGCAGCACCAAGGCGTAGAACACAATGCCTGCCATCAGCACCGCCGCCCAAAGATAGGTGCCGCTTATATGGCACAGCCACCCCAGCAGCACCATAATAAGGGGCATGATGAGCAGCAGCATACAATGGCCGCCCCGACTGCTCCCAGCAGGTGTGCCGCGCCAGATCACCAATGCACCGCCCAAGTACGGCCAGAACACCAGTTTGCTCATCTCCCACGCACTGCCGTTCATAGGGGCAAGTACCATCACCAACGGATTCACGGCAAAATGATTGCGTAGCCACAGCAGCAGAACTCCCAGCACCACACTGGCCAAAAAACCACCTATATAGGATCTTATTTTCATTATTTCACCTCACGCCACACTCTATGCGTCAGGACAACAAAATAGACACCTTCTCTTTCGGAAGGTGTCTATTGGTATATACAGCGAAAAATAAACCTATACTGGCATTATGCCGCCATAATTTCAAACTTCAACACACCGTATGCAGCCGACACACGTGCCATCATCGCCTCGATACCCTCGGTCATATCGCTGGTTTCTGCGGAAATGGTCACACCGGCGCAGCCGTTGGTGGGAATGGTCTGGTTGATGGTCAGTATATTCGCGCCGGAATTGGCAAAAATAGACAGGTAGTTGCTCAGCACACCGGGGTTGTCCTTCAAAAGAGCATAAAACGTGATGATATGTCCGGCCTTCATGTCCTGGAAGGGACGCACTTCGTCCTTATACTTATAAAACGCACTGCGGCTGATACCCACCATTTTGGTGGCCTGACCGACGGTGTGTGCCTCTCCCACCTGCAGCATACGCTTGGCCTCGGCCACCTTGATGAACACCTCGGGCAGAGCCTCGGCGGATACGATGTAATACTTTTGCTTGTTCATGGTTTCACTCCTATTCGCGCTTTCCGCCGTGTCCGCGGCAGAAAAACAATTGTACGAGGGATATTTTATCACGATAGCGAACTAATTGCAACCCCTATTTTACAAAAAGGAGGTTTTTTCGTGCATCGACCGCAGATCGATTTTTTAGTGCGACTGGCATACATCGGCGCCATCATCGCACTCATTTATATCAGCCTGCGCTACCTGCTCCCATGGCTGCTGCCGTTCTTGCTGGCCATGGGCATTGCCGCGCTGATGGAGCCACTCATCGACGGTGCGCAGCGCCGCCTGCACTTCAAGCGCAGTTTTACCGCCGCGGTACTGACACTGATACTGCTGGGCGGTATCAGTGCGCTGTTGACGCTGCTGGTCGGTCAGCTTTTTCAGCAAGCCTCCGCGTTTTTGGAGCAACTCCCCTCTCTTCTCTCTCATCTGCCCGATGCCACCGCCGATTTGCAGCGCCGCATGGACGAATTCTGTGCCGCATGCCCTCTGTCACTGCGTACATGGGTGAGCGGTTTTCTGACCAATCTCTCCACCCAGACGGTGCAACTCATCAATAATTTCTCCGCCAGATGCCTGCGAGCGCTCACCTCTGCCATCACCCACCTGCCGCAGGTCTTTCTCTTCTGCGCCACCACGGTGCTGGCCGTATTTTTCACCACCGCCGCCTATCCCACGATCATGGCATTCCTACGCCGCCAGATGCGCCCGTCGGGACTGGACACGGCACGGGGCGTAAAAGCCAACCTCTTTTCCACATTGGGCAAATGGTGCAAGGCCCAACTTATTTTGCTCACCATCACCTGCGGCGAACTGTTCATTGGATTCCTGCTCCTGCGCCAGAACTATGCCCTTCTTCTGGCGGTACTCATCGGGCTCATTGATGCCCTGCCCGTCTTCGGCACAGGCACGGTGTTGATTCCGTGGGCACTGCTGTGCCTCTTATCGGGCAATATCCCCCGCGGTATCGCCTTGGCTGCGCTCTATGCGGTCATCACGCTGGTACGCAGCATCACCGAGCCCCATGTCATGGCGGCGCAGGTCGGTCTTCCGCCGTTGATGGCGCTGCTGGCCATGTATGTAGGCTTTTGCACGTTTGGCGTGGCGGGTATGATCCTCTTTCCCATGGCGTTGCTGTTTATCAAGCAACTCCATGATAGTGGCTATCTGCGGCTGTGGAAATAAGCCTTTCTTTTTCTGCCATTTTATGTTAGAATAGGTGCAGTTTTGACATGGGAGGTGAGCGAGAGATGAAAAGGCAGCGCACAGCCGATCTGCTTCTGGTGATGGTCACGGCCTTTTGGGGTATGTCCTACTATCTGTCTGATCTGTGTCTTCAGGATCTGCCCCCCATGAATCTCAATGCCTTCCGCTTTATCTCCGCATTTCTGGTGTTGGGTATCATATTTTTCAAAAAACTGCGTCATTTGAACCGCATCACCCTGCGCTACAGTCTGCTCATCGGCCTGACCCTCTCCGGCACGTATATTTTCTATGGCTACGGGCTTCTCTACACCTCCATCACCAATGCCGGATTTATCTGCGCCCTACCGGTGGTATTCACGCCGATTTTCGCCTTTATCTTCAACCACACCAAACCCAGCCGCAAACTGCTGATCTGTCTTGTGATGTGCGCTTTCGGACTGGCACTGCTGACCCTGAACGATGATTTTCGCCCCGCCTTGGGCGATATACTGTGCATGGGTGTGCCCGTGTGCTATGCCTTTGACCTGCTGCTGACGGAAAAAGCGGTGCAGGATCCCGAGGTGGATGCTTTGGGACTGGGTGTATGCCAACTGGGCGTCGTGGGTGTTATCACCTTGGTACTATCGCTTCTCTTTGAGCAGCCTCACCTGCCCACCACGCCTGCCACATGGGGCGCGGCGCTGTTTTTGGGACTTTTGTGCTCAGGCGTTGCCTTTGTCATTCAGTCGGTGGAACAGCAATACACTTCTGCCAGTCATGTAGGACTGATTTTCACCTTAGAGCCGGTCTTTGCCGCTATCGTGGCATTCTTCCTTGCCCATGAACGTTTAAAACCGCGGGGTTATGTGGGCATGGTACTGATGCTTCTAAGCCTTGTGCTGATGGAATTGGACTTGCCCATCAAACGAAAGAAGAATCAAAGCGAAACGGAAAACATATAACAGGAGGTACTTATGGAGCAGAATCTGGATATGACAATGTTGAATATTGAAGACCGCCTGGATTTCGACTATAGTGTTGGCGAGGTCTATATTGACTCGATGCAGACCTTCCAAAAAGAACTGATGGAGCCCTTTATGGATTCCTCCCGCCACATTTTTTATCGCGGCGAGCGTGTCAGCCAGCTCAGCCGTCCGCTGCTGCCCACCATGTATCGTGATAAGGGTGCGCTGCTCAAGGACGACGAGTATCATGTGGAGGTCGATTCCGACTATTTGCTGGATTATTATAAATCCTATGGCGGATATGTAGATCTTTACAATGCCACCTTCGGCAATGCCGGAAAATACCGTCTTTACGATCTGTGCGCGTTTTCCCAGCATTATCTGAACAATTCTCCGCTGATCGACTTCACCAAATCCCTGTATGTGGCGCTCTCCTTCGGGTTGAAGGAAAAAACCGAATTTGAAGATGACGGCATCATCTACGCGGTGGAGATTGAGGATTTCAACAACAATTACACCACCGACAAGGTGGAGGCCGAATGTTGGCTCAATGATTATCACGTGTCGGTATATGATTTCAGCCGCTTGGAAGACACACCGGAAATGCGTGAAGCAAAGGCGAAGGCACAGCGCAGTTCTCCCACCGCAAAGATGATCGACATTGCGACCAACGATCTGATGAAATTCCAGCAGGGTGTCTTTCTGCTTCTGTCTGATTTCAGTCTGGTCAACCATCTGTATCTGACGCGCAATGTGCGTGACAGCGTCAAAATCAAAAAGTACATACTCAGCAAGGATATCTGTGCCGATCTGGTCGCCATGGTGGCAAAGGACGCCCCGTGGTATCGCTTTTCTCAACTTCTTGAGATCAAGGACGGCATACATTCTGCTATGGCACACCATAAGGTTAAACTGTAAAAATAACACGGTACAGATTTATTCTGTACCGTGTTTTCTTTGTGCAAGCCACTGTTCTTCCTCTTTGTGCATTTGTTCCATTTCCTCGTCGCAGGTTTCCACAAAAATATCTTCGCATGCCTGCTGTGCTGCAATCAGTCTGCTGACGGCATCTTCTGTTGCCCGAAACAGTGTGTAATACATTTTTTGTAATACACAGCCATCAAATCACCCCCATGCCCACTTTAGAACAATATGTTCATTTTGCCAATAGAACAATCTGTTCTGTCCTATACTATTTTTGGTGATGGTATGGAAATTTTTCATCGCATCCGTGATTTACGCGAAGATGCAGATTTGACGCAGCGTGCTGTTGGCGAAGCGATCAATGTGCCACAACGCACCTATGCATATTACGAAAATGGTCAGCGCATGATTCCACCTCGTGTTTTGATTGCATTGGCTGACTTTTATCATGTCAGTATAGACTATCTGTTGGATCGCACAGATGACAAGCGGTTGCATATCTGAAAAAACACGGTACAGATTTATTCTGTACCGTGTTTTCTTATTTTGTGTATCTTGTCAACTATTTCTCTCTTTCATTTGCCTCCGGCGGGTGACTTTTTTGCCATCGGCGGCAAGAAGTTACCCGTCGGAAGCAAACAGTGAAGATGCAAACTCCCCGCACCTAATCCCAATTTATTTTTGCCTATAACAAGATACTAAATCAATATCAGAGAACACTTCCTGATCCAGCCGTCAGGAATGGACCAGAGCACTTCTTATTGTCTTTTCATCTCACCGCGAAAGGCTTTTGCCTTCGCGTCCGTATTTCACTGCCAACATTTCACCCACAATGGCAATTGCCAGCTCTTCCGGCGTTTCGCCGCCCAAGTCTAATCCGATAGGCGAATAGACCCGATCAAGTTCCTCCTGCAGCACACCTGCCTCGCGCAACTGCGAAAAAATCACGCTCACCTTTTTCCGACTTCCCAGCATACCGACATACGCACCGTCTTTGCGGTCAAGCACGCCCTTGAGTGCCGCACCATCCACTTGATGACCGTAGGTAGACACCACATAGAAAGGATTTTTCGGCAAGTCAACTGTTGCCACATCGCCAAAACTGTCCATTTGGATAAATCGGTCCGCCACATGAACGGCATCGCCCAGTTCCGCTTCACCGCGTGTATCTACAAGTGTCACAGCAAAGCCCACCGTCTTAGCGGCACGCATCACCGCGTGTCCCACATGGCCGCCACCGACTACAACCAGTTGCGTACGATTACTGCTGCAATACTCGATAAACACACGCAGCGTACCTTGACAACGAATACCCGCCTTGGCCATCTCATCGCTGAAATCATAGACTTTCACATCGTTCTTCTTCTCTTTGATACACTCCAGTGCATCTGCGATGGCTGCACATTCCCACATGCCGCCACCGACAGTACCGCTGATCGTTCCGTCGGGATACACCAACATTTTACCGCTGGTCCGTGCCAAGCCGTCTGCTTCCACAGTGGTCACCACCGCAAAATCTTTTCCGTTTTTAAGACTGGTAGCCTGCTCCAAGATCAATTCATGCAGTTCCAACTCGGCTCCTCCTTTTCACCCATTCCACAACCATTTTCTTGCAACGACGCGTTTTTCGACCATTATATTATTTGTTTTAGTCATTATATACTACTATTTCTATTGATTGCTGTCATGTGCGAACTGTATTATAGTCGCTCTACAACTCCCATTGTCATGAGTTTTTCCATAAACTGATGCACATCTTCAGTGGCGGTTTCTCTGTCCACATCATACTCGGCCAGTACCATGTCAACAAGTGCCGCCTCGTTCTCTGCCTGCGGTATATGTTCCCAAAGAAATGCACCGATTTCATTAAGAATAATCAATCCATTCATATCTATGGCATCTTTTCCAACCGGAACCAAAATACGATCTCCCGCTATCGTTCGCAAAATAAACTCGCGCTTAATTTCCATTTTCTATCCCCTTAATTTCTTCGGCCGATTTCTTCATATGCCTCAGATAGGAGGCCGTCATGTCACAGATATAACTTGGCACTTTATCATCTGTTCCGCCCTCCGCCAAAATAGCAGCAACACACACATGACATACTGCTCTTGCACTGCATTGTGTGCATTTTAATGGCAGATATATCTGCTCGGATTGTGTGCGTATTTCTTGCCATGCCTTCTCGAATCCAAGCGATTGCAAATCTGCTTGTGGTTGGGTCATCATACCGCAGGGTGACATACGTCCGTCCCAAGTTACCCAAAAAGAAGTGCGTCCCGCACGACAACTGAGTCTTTCTGCCGGCTGGTCCATACACTCATCTTCCATATTCGGCAAAATATTGCCTGTTTCAATTTCCTCGGCACGACTTATAAATTGTTTCTGTGTATAGCGCAATTTGTCACACAGCATCTGTGTATATCCCGCTTGCTCAGAAGTAAAACGATCGCCTTCTTCAAATTGTCGGTTTCTACGAATACCGGGAAACATATACATTGTTGACTGCACATTGAGATGATAAGCATCAGCAATTTGAAATACTTCTGCCATATCGTCAGCATTACTCGGTGTTGCAGAATAGTTGATTTTTACATTTATTCCACGTTCACTCAATGCCCGTATGGCCCATATAACTTTTTCATACACTTCCCCGTGTCCGCAAAGTTTCTCATAGGTATCCGCGCTGCTACCGTATAGGGTAATATTCACACGCGTAGGTGCATCATTGCAAAGGAATTCTACCATGTCATTATCAATTAAAGTACCATTGGTGTTTAAAGAAATCATAAGCCCCAATTTTTTGAGTCCCGTATAGATTTCTTTAAACTGTGGGTGCGTCAAAGGTTCACCGCCGGTAAGCAGCAGAAAAAGCATTCCCTGATCTGCAGCCTGGCGGCCCCACTCCAACCACTGCTTAGCGTCTATCAATCCGCCCTGCATCTGCACCTGTGCATAATCCTGACGCACATAGCACATCCGACAATTGAGATTGCAGCACGGCGTTAATTCAAAATTCCCCGATAGTGGCACACCATGTACGCGCGCCCGACTATGCAAATATCTATTAAGCGCGGGCTCACTGTAATTGGCAAGTTTAATGGCCATAAGTTATCCTTTCAACGCATTTTCCAGCACTGTCACCGACTGTTCATCTATTGCTGCTTCCAGTTGATAAACAGGTACCGAGTTGATAAGATCTGCAATAATAGATGAAACGAGTGCAATATCTTTTGGTTTGTCTATATCATAGCCGCTTTGGGACAAGATGACCTTAAATGCCTCCAAACCACTAATCTGCAGCAATTGATTGTTTCCTTGTTTCAAAAGGACCACCGCACGCAGGGGTGATGTTACATTTTTGCAGATTCCCGAACTTCCACAGTAGAAGATACCATTCGCTGTAAAACCATCGTCTGTCCGTTGTAGTAATACACGGTCTCCATTAATAATCTCCGCACCACGATATTTTTCCCATAGTGCAGCCTGTGTGGATTTTCCCGTCTGACTGGGCGCTGTAAACAAAATTGCTTCGCCATGATAGATAATGTACGAGGCGTGCAGCGCCATTGCCCCTTGCTCCAGCA
>JAZLIB010000054.1:0-16260 GCA_045617185.1 Vescimonas sp. | reverse complement strand
CATCCGCTCACGGAAGGCGGGAATATTGTCCTCGTGAATGGTGAAACCGGCTGCCAGTTCATGACCGCCGAATCCCAACAGCAGGTCGGAGCAGGCCTCCAGCGCGGCAAACAGATTGAAACCGCCCCAACTGCGGCAGGAACCCTTGCCCACATCACCGTTGAGGTGAATCATAAAACTGGGGCAGGAGAATTTCTCGCTTAGACGGGAGGCAACAATACCCACTACACCCTGATGCCACTCCGAAGAGGACAGAACCAGTGCATTGCGCTCGGATTCAGGCATCTCCTCAATCAGCTCCAGCGCCTGCGAGTATATGGTCTGCTCCACACTCTGACGCTCGCGGTTGAGAGCGCAGAGTTCTTTGGCCAGTTCTTCTGCCAAAAGGGGATCGTCGCACAGCAGCAGGTCAGCGGCCTTATCCGCAGCGCCCATACGACCGGCAGCGTTAATGCGAGGCGCCAATACGAAACCGATCTGCACAGACGAGATATCCTTATCATCAAGCCCTGCCTCATGCAGCAGCGCGTGCAGGCCGATAAAATCGGAATGGTTGATGGAGGCAAGACCGCGGGAAACGATGGTGCGGTTTTCATCGGACATCTGCATGACGTCCGCCACCGTGCCGATGGCGGCCAGGGTGCAATAGCGGGCAAACAGCGCGCCCTCACGGTCAGCACCGCCCAAGGCCAGCACCAGTTTCAGCGCCACGCCACAGCCTGCCAGATGTTTGAAGGGGTAATCACAATCGCTGCGGTGGGGGTCCACCACGGCCACAGCATCGGGCAGAGTTTCCTTGCACTCATGATGGTCGGTGATGACCACATCCATGCCGAGGGAGTTGGCAAATGCCACCTCGTCCACGCCGGTGATACCGCAGTCCACCGTGACCAGCAGACGCACACCCTGCTCATACAGACCGCGAATTGCGTCCTCACTCAGACCGTAACCGTCCTCGATGCGGCGGGGGATATAGTGCAGCACATCTGCCCCACGAGAGCGCAGATAATCCACCAGTATCACCGTGGCGGTGATGCCGTCTACATCGTAATCGCCGAACACGGCGATTTTCTCGCCGTCAGTCAAGGATTCGTTGATCCGCTGAACGGCCGCCGCCATATCACGCATGAGGTAAGGGGAATAGGCCAGTGTCGACTCGCACTCCAAAAAAGAGGCCGCCGCAGTTTCCTCCTCGATGCCCCGACTGGCCAACACGCAGGACACAAGGTAAGGGTAGCCCGCCGTCATCAATCGCTCCACTGCTTGGGGCGCTGCATTCGCTATATTCCAGTTCTGAAACTTCATCTCGGCGGTCACCTCCCTTCGTTTACTTATACTATAATAGACTATTATATCAAATGAAAAGCAAAAGGTAAAGAATAAAATACGTCATTGCAATTGATGTTAAGATACCGTATAATAACTTTCACAAACAAAAGAAATGAGGAAACTTCCATGCGTCCTGACGGAAAGAGAGTAAAGGATCTGCCCCCCATTGTAGCTGCGATCCCCTACATCATGCCCAAGCGCTATGACGCGCAGAATACCATTACCGAAAATATCGACGAAGAAGTCATTAAGGAATATATCCGCAGCAAGCGCCGCGACGGTGTGCGCATCAACCACATGGCGGTGATCATTGCCGCTTATTACAAGGCAGTTCTTGAGAATCCCAAGCTGAACTACTTCGTGATGAACAGTAAGATTTATGAGCGTAACCATTTCTGCGTGTCCTTTGTCATTCTGAAAAAACGCGCTGACGGCACGCCTGATGAAACAACACTGAAAATTTATCTGGAAAAGACCGACACCATCTTTACCATTAACGACAAGATCAACGAGGCTATCGAAGCTAATGCCGGCGAGCATCAGTCCAACAGTACCGATAAGTTTGCCAAGATGATGTTCTCAGTTCCGGGACTGCCGAAATTCGTGGTATGGCTGGCCTATCATCTGGACAAGCACGGTCTGCTGCCGCGGAAGGTTATCGATCTCAGCCCCTTCCATACCAGTATGTTTATCACCAATCTGGCCTCCATCAAGACCAGCTATATACACCACCATTGCTATGAGTTCGGTACCACAAGTGTGTTTATCTGCATGGGTAAGCCGGTACCCAACTATGTCAAGGGTGACCTCAGTAAGAAGATGATGCCGTTAGGCGTGGTCATGGACGAACGCATCTGCACGGGCTATGAATACGCGGCTTTCTGCAATGATTTCCGTAAGTATCTGCGTGATATTTCCGTTCTGGAAAAACCTTTCGGCGAATAACCGGTGAATAATTAACGATACAACCGACGGCATTTTGCCGTCGGTTGTTGTTTGTGCAGTCATATCGCGGACATTTTTTCACTATGATGGTATCGGCGAAATACAATGACTGGCATTGTGCCGAAATTTTCCCTTTTTTCGGCATAAAATTCTTAAACTTTGGATAAAAACGGCAAAATTCCCGTGCTTTTCCGCGCGGAGGGACTGGACAACCGACGAATTTTGTTGTAAACTTTTAAAACAGTATGCGGTGGTATGCCCACCCGTAAGTAAGATGAGGTGAAAGACAATGGCACAAGCTTTCTTTGGCGGCGTTCATCCCAATGATATGAAAGCCGCAACCAATGAAAAGGCCATCGAGCAGCTGGCAGCACCAGCTGAAGTGGTCATTCCCATGTCTATGCACATCGGTGCACCTTGTAAGCCCATCGTAGCAGTTGGCGACAAGGTTAAAATTGGACAGAGAATTGGTGAACCCGGCGGATTTGTCTCCGCTCCTATCCACGCCAGCGTGTCGGGCACGGTTAAGGCTGTGGAACCCCGCCCCTTCTCTATGGGCGGTAAGATGATGTCTGTGGTCATTGAGAATGACTTCCAGAACACCATTTCCGAAGAAGTGAAACCCGTTGAGGATCCCGACAGCCTGACTCCCGAGCAGCTGGTGGAGATCGTCAAGAACGCCGGTATCGTCGGCCAGGGCGGTGCTACCTTCCCCACCCACGTGAAGATTTCTTCCGGTCTGGGCAAGGTGGACTACGTCATCATCAACGCAGCAGAGTGCGAGCCCTACATCACGGGCGACCATCGTACCATGCTGGAGCGTCCCGAGCAGGTCATCAAGGGCTGCGCCCTGCTGGCTAAGTGCTTCGGCGTTGATAAGGTCTACATCGGTATCGAGGCCAACAAGCAGAACGCCGCTGACGTTCTGAACAAGACCATCGCTGAGCTGAAGGCTCCCGTGGTGGTGGAAGTACTGCATACCCGCTATCCGCAGGGTGCAGAAAAGCAGCTGGTTCAGGCCGTGTCCGGCCGTCAGGTTCCTTCCGGCAAGCTGCCCGCTGATGCAGGCTGCTGCATTTTCAACCTGAACACCACCTGCGCTATCTATCGCGCTGTTTACACCGGTATGCCCGTGGTGAACAAGATCGTCACCGTGTCCGGTTCCGGCGTGATCGAGCCCAAGAACGTTGAGTGCCCCATCGGTACTCCTATCTCCAACCTGTTCGATGCCTGCGGCGGCCTGAAGGAAGAAACCTACAAGCTGATCATGGGCGGCCCGATGATGGGTCTGGCTCAGCACAGCTTCGACGTGACTGTCGGTAAGGGCACCGGCGCCATGCTGGCATTCGCCGGCAAGGAAGAGCAGTATGTGGAAGATCCTCAGTGCATTCGCTGCGGCAAGTGCGTGGGTGTCTGCCCCATCCGTCTTGAGCCCGTATTTATGTACAAATATCTGATGAAGGGCAACTGGGAGTTCTGGCGCGATGAGCTGCACGGCATGGACTGCATTGAGTGCGGCGCCTGCACCTACACCTGCCCCGCCCGTCTGCCTCTGACCCACGCTTTCCGTCTGGGTAAGCAGCAGGTCAACAACGCAAGAATGGCTGCCAAGGCTAAGGCTGAGGCCGAGAAGGCAGCTGCTGAGAAGAAGGAGGCGTAAACAATGACTGATTACAAAAATCTGAAACTGATCGCGTCCTCCTCCCCCCATATCCGTTCCAATGAGAACACCCGCTCCATCATGCTGGATGTGATCATTGCCATGCTGCCCGCTCTGGTAATGAGCGTGTACGTATTCGGCTTCCGCGCTCTGGTGCTGACGCTGATCTCCGTGGCAGCTTGTGTGTTCTGGGAGTGGGGCTATCGCAAGGTTATGAAGAAGTCCTCTTCTATCGGCGACCTGTCCGCAGTTGTCACCGGTATGCTGCTGGCTTTCGTCTGCCCCGTTACCACCCCCTACTGGATGATCATCATCGGTGCATTCTTTGCTATCGTTGTGGTCAAGCAGCTCTACGGCGGTATCGGCTGCAACTTCCTCAACCCCGCTCTGGCTGGCCGTGCCGCTCTGCTGGCAAGCTATGCCACTGCTATGACCACCTGGGCTGCTCCCGGTTCCCGCGCAGGCATCTTCAACACTGCTGATGTGGCTACCGCTGCTACCCCCCTGGCTATGATGAAAGAAGGCGCTATGGCCGACCTGATGAGCACCTACTCTGTGTCCGATATGTTTATCGGCCAGATCGGCGGCTCCCTGGGTGAAGTTTCCGCTCTGATGCTGCTGTTGGGCGGTATCTATCTGCTGATTCGTAAGGTTATTTCCTGGCAGATTCCCGTGGCATACATCGCCACCGTGGCTATCATCTGCCTGATCTCCGCTCCTGCCGGCGTCAGCGCTGTGACCTTCATGGCCTACAACGTATTCGGCGGCGGCCTGATGCTGGGTGCCATCTTCATGGCTACCGACTATGCTACCTCCCCCGTGACCAAGCCCGGTCAGATCATCTTCGGTATTGGCTGCGGTCTGCTGACCGTGTTCATTCGCCGCTTCGGTTCCTACCCCGAAGGCGTTTGCTACTCCATCCTGATCATGAACTGCTGCACTTGGCTGCTGGATAAGTACATCCGTCCCACCATCTATGGCGCTCCCAAGAAAGAAAAGAAGGAGGCGGCTAAGTAATGAAAATTTCTCCTAAGTTTGTTCTGAAGGTAGCCGGCACTCTGACCGCTATCGCTCTGGTTGTTGCTGCAATGCTGGGTCTGGTCAACAGCGTGACCGAGGGCCCCATTACTGCTATCAACGAGGCTAACACCAAGGCCGCTCTGGCTGCTGTGGCTCCCGAGGGCGCAACCTTTGAACCTGTTGAGATTTCTGATGACGTGGCTGCTGCCGCGGCACAGTATGCCACCATTTCCGAAGCTTACACCATGTCCACCGGCGGCTATGCCACCAAGATCGTGGCTTCCGGTTCTCAGGGCAACATCGAAATGATCGTCGGCGTGGACGCTGACGGCGCTGTCACCGGCGTGTCCATCGTTTCCAACGCCGAGACCGGCGGTATCGGCTCTAAGGTCATGGAGAACAAGCCCAATGATGCCGGTGTGCCCGTACTGGATCAGTTCATTGGCATGAGCGGCGCAGGTTCTCTGGTCGTTAAGTCCAACATTACCCCCATCTCCGGTGCCACCGTTTCCACCAATGGCGTGACCGCAGGCGTTAACGCTGCCCTGGCCGCCGTGGAAGCCTTGGGTTAAGAAAGGAGTGCTGAAACATGAATTTTGGTAAGCAATTTAAGGACGGCCTGATTAATCAGAACCCCGTTCTGGTGCAGCTGCTGGGCATGTGCTCCACCATGGCTATCACCACATCCTTCTTCAATGGCTTGGGTATGGGCGTATCCGTTCTGATTATCCTGACCCTGTCCAACATCTTTATTTCCCTGCTTCGTAAGATCATTCCCAACGAAGTGCGTATCGCCTGCTACATCGTGGTGATCGCCGGTTTCGTTACCTGCGTTGACCTGCTGCTGAAGGCTTTCGTTCCTGCACTGTCCAACTCTCTGGGCGTGTTTATCCCCCTGATCGTCGTTAACTGCATCATTCTGGGTCGTGCTGAGGCCTTTGCCTCCAAGAACTCCATCGGTGCTTCCGCAGTTGACGGTATCTGCCAGGGTATCGGCTACACCGTCGTTCTGGTCATCATGTGCGTGGTGCGTGAACTGCTGGGTACCGGTAAGTTCGGCGGCGGCCTGCTGGGCGGCGGCGGACTGGGCAGCGCTCCCGGCGTGACCATCTTCCCCGAGGAATTCGGTATCAAGCTTCTGACCCTGCCTGTTGGCGGCTTCCTGACCCTGGGTGTCCTGATTGCCGTTATGCAGTGGGCTCTGGCTAAGAGCGAAAAGAAAAAGGAGGCGAAGTAAGTTATGAGTATTACGACTTTGCTCGCCATTTCCCTTGGCGCTATTCTGACCAATAACTTTATCTTTGCTCAGTTCCTGGGCGTTTGCCCCTTCCTGGGTGTTTCCAAGAAGATCGTCACCGCCGTGGGTATGGGCGCAGCTGTTACCTTCGTTATGGGTCTGGCTTCCGCCGTCTGCTTCGGCGTTAACAAGATCCTGGTAAGCGCAGGCCTCGGCTTCATGCAGACCGTGGCTTTCATCCTGGTCATTGCTTCTTTGGTGCAGTTCGTTGAAATGTTCCTGAAGAAGTTCATCCCCACTCTGTACACCGCTCTGGGCGTGTACCTGCCCCTGATCACCACCAACTGCGCCGTGCTGGGTGTTGCTCTGCTGAACGTGCAGAATAACTACAACTTCATCAGCTCCGTGGTTTACGGTATCACCGGCGGCTTGGGTTTCCTGCTGGCCATCTTCCTGTTCGCCGCTGTGCGTGAGCAGATGGAGTTCGCCGAGACCCCCAAGGCCTTCGAGGGCTTCCCCATTGCCCTGATTACTGCCGGCCTGATGGCTTTGGCCTTTATGGGCTTCAGCGGCCTGAAGGTTTGGTAAGGAGGTAACTGATTTATGAATACTATTCTTTATGCTGTCATCGTGCTGGGCGCTCTGGCCATCATCTTTGGCCTGATCCTGGCTATTGCCTCCAAGGTGTTCGAGGTCAAGGTTGATCCCCGTCTGCCCGAGATCCAGAACTGTCTGGCCGGTGCTAACTGCGGCGGCTGCGGTTTCCCCGGCTGCGGCGGCTGCGCTGAGGCCATTCTGGCCGGTAAGGCTCCCGTGACCGCTTGCGCTCCTGCTGGCCCCGAAAATGCTGCGAAGATTGCTGCCATCATGGGTATGGAAGCTCCTTCCGGCGAGAAGATGGTCGCTCACGTGCTCTGCAACGGCGGCAACAACGTCACCAAGAACTTCGAGTATCGCGGTGTCAAGGACTGTCTGGCTGCTACTAAGGTCTGCGGCGGTGACGCCATCGGCTGTAAGTACGGCTGCTTCGGTTTCGGCTCCTGCGTGGCTGCTTGTAAGTTTGACGCCATCCATGTCGGCGAGAACGGCGCTGCCGTCGTCGATAAGGATAAGTGCACCAACTGCGGCGCCTGCCGTGAGGCTTGCCCCCGCAAGCTGATCGTGGAGGTTCCCTACTCCAAGAAGGTGTTTGTCAACTGCTCCAACAAGGACAAGGGTCCTGCTGTGACCAAGGTTTGCGCCGCTTCCTGCATTGGCTGCGGTATGTGCCAGCGCACCTGTAAGTTCGACGCCATCCACGTGGAAAACAACGTGGCTGTCATCGACTACGACAAGTGCAAGGGTTGCACCATGTGTGCCAAGGCTTGCCCCCGTAACGCTATTGAGCCTATCCCCACCGCTGAGGAGAAGGAAAAGTTCAAGGCTGCACAGAAGGCTGCCGCTGAGAAGAAGGCTGCTGCCGCTAAGGCCGCTGCCGAGGCTAAGGCTGCTGAGGCTGCCAAGGCTGAGTAATCTTAAAGATTGCACCAAGAGGGATCGCATTTGCGATCCCTCTTTTTTTGCGCGAAAACTGTTGCATTTTTGCCGTCTATGTATATAATTGAGAAAGAACAAGGCAGAGTAGGAATCTGTGTGTCGCATCTTAAACAGATGCAAGTGCCGACGGAACGGGGAGTTGTCCGACGGACGAAATGGCTTGCCTTGCAGTACAGATTCCGCATCCCGCTGCCGCATATAGGTTTGACGGCGGGATAATACGATCCCCAATGCTCCTCTGTGCGGCTGATCCGGTTTCCGGACTGCCGAGAAAAACAGAGGAGGTTTTTTATGCAACTGTATTCGTCCCCGTTTTCCCGCGATTACTGGCGCACCGCCGCGCGGGAAGTAAAAAATCTGCGCAAGCTGGTGTTTGCTGCACTGATGATTGCAGCAGCCATTGCGCTGGGTTTGGTCAGTATTCCTGTGGCCGATAATCTGAAGGTGGGCGTGTCCTTTGTGGCACGCGCATTGGCGGCTTGGGTGGGCGGCCCCGTACTGGGTTTGCTCTACGGTTTTGCCGAGGACATCACCGGTTGGATCATCAATCCCGGTGGGCCGTTTTTCCCCGGCTATACGCTCAACACCATGCTGGCAGTGCTGGTTTATGCGCTGTTTTTCTACCGTCAGCGGCTGACCGTCTGGCGTATCATTGCGGCCAAGATCCTTACCAACTATCCCATCAGCGTGGGCCTCGGCTGTCTGTGGAGCCATATCCTTTACGGTAAAGGGTATCTCTACTATGCAGCGACGAGCGTAGTGAAAAACACCATCTATCTGCCGATTCAGATCATTTTGATGATCGTGGTGTTCCAGGCATTGGCGCCTGTCCTGCGGCGAATGAAACTGCTGCCGGAGGAAACCAATGCGCTGATCAAATGGAAATAAAATATGCAAGAGGAGAGCGGTCGCTCTCCTCTTTTTCTGTGTTCACAAATATTTAAAATTAGCACCTATTGACATTGCTGGCATAGGGTGGTAAACTGAATTAGCACTCAGGAAGTGCGAGTGCTAAACGGAGTGATAATATGGAATTGACACCGCGTAAAAAGCAAATATTGAAAATCGTGGTGGACAGTTATATTGCCACTGCTGAGCCAATGGGCTCCAAGGCCATTGTGGATCAGATGCCCGGCAAGATCAGTTCGGCCACCATTCGTAACGAGCTGGCGGATCTGACGGAGATGGGCTATCTGGAACAACCTCATACCTCAGCCGGACGTATTCCGTCACCTAAAGGATATCGTTTGTATGTCAACGAACTGATGGAGCACAAGGCGCTGAGCGATGAGGAAACAGAAAAGATCAACGAAACGCTGTCCGGCTCTATGGCGCAGGTGGATCAGGTGATTGCCAAGGCAGGCAAGATGGTGTCCAGTTTTGTGGGCTATCCCAGTTACACGGTGGCAGACCACAAGAGCGCCGCTACGGTGCAGCGCTTTGAACTGATCGGCGTGGACGAGATGAGCTTTATCGCCGTGGTGATGCTCTCCGACAGCCGCGTGAAAAGCCAGCTGATGCATCTGCCGCTGGCCATTGAAAATGAAAAACTGCCGGAAATGAGCCATCTGCTCAACACCCACTTCACGGGAATTGATATGGCCAAGATGAACGGCCATCTCATGAGCCTTTCCGAGCAGGTGACCGGCGAGTGGTTTTTGCTGCTCAATCAGGTGATCGAGTATGCAGGGTCTCTCTTGCAGGAGACCAATCATCAGCAGGTGTTTACCAACGGTGCAGGACAACTTTTGAAGTTCCCGGAATACCGTGATATCGACAAGGCTCACGATCTGGTGAGCTTTATGGTGGATAATAAAGAAGATCTGCCCGTTCCGTTGGGGGACAGCCCCATGCAGATTCTGATCGGGCCTGAAAATGTCAACGATGCCCTCAAGGACAGCAGCGTGGTCATCGCCAGCTACGATATCGGCGACAATATGCGCGGTCTGGTGGGTGTGGTTGGTCCCACCCGCATGGATTACGCCACCGTTGCGGCGCGGCTGAGTTACTTCGCCGAGAGTCTGAGCCGTATGTTCGGCAAAAACCAGTTACCCCCCAAGGAGGAGAAAGAGCAATGAACGAAAAGGAAAAGAAGAATCAGCAGGAAAACGCGGAAGAGGTCGTGGAAGAAACCGTAGAGGAAACCACAGCGGAAACCGCAGAAAATAAAGAGGAAGAAACCTTTACCGTCAGCCGTGAGCAGATGGAAAAGATGGAACAGTTGGCCAAGCTGGTATCTGACAGCAACGACAAGTACCTGCGTCTGGCCGCTGAGTACGACAACTACCGTAAGCGCACCACCCGCGAAAAGGAAAACATCTACGGTGATGCCAAGGCGGACACTGTTAAGCCGTTTCTGGACGTGTACGACAATCTAATGCGTGGTTTGCAGCAGTTTGAGGAGGGCGACGGTCACAGACAGGGTCTGGAGATGATCGCTAAGCAGTTCCTTGATGTGCTCACCAAGCTGGGCGTCACCGAAATCGAGGCAGAGGGTCAGCCCTTTGATCCGGAAAAACACAACGCGGTGATGCATATTGACGACGAAAACTTCGGTGAAAACACCGTGGTGGAAGTCTTCCAGAAGGGCTTTATGTTAGGTGAAAAGGTTTTGCGCTTCGCTATGGTGAAAGTCGCAAACTGAACCGTTTCGTTCAAAATCTGAGGATTTTGAACGAATGAGAGTTTCACAGCCCGCTGCAGCGCACTCGCTGCGCTCGCACGTTTGCGGACTGAGAGGTATTTTTTGTGACGCACATGTCGCCGCAAAAAATGATGGAAATATTTTGCGCCGCGCACGACGCAAAGTCTGCGACGCTGATTATAATGAAGTAAAAATAAATTAAAATATAATTCTTAGGAGGCAAAAAATTATGTCTAAAGTTATCGGTATCGATCTGGGCACAACCAATTCCTGCGTGGCCGTGATGGAAGGCGGCGAAGCCGTTGTCATTGCTAACGCTGAGGGTAACCGCACCACCCCGTCCGTGGTGGCATTTTCCAAGACCGGTGAGCGTATGGTAGGCCAGGTGGCAAAGCGCCAGGCTATCACCAACCCCGACCGTACCATCTCTTCTATCAAGCGTGAGATGGGCTCTGACCATAAAGTCGCCATCGACGAGAAGAACTACACTCCTCAGGAGATCAGCGCTATGATCCTGCAGAAGCTGAAGGCTGACGCTGAGAGCTATCTGGGCAGCACTGTCACCGAGGCTGTTATCACCGTTCCTGCTTACTTCACCGACGCACAGCGTCAGGCAACCAAAGACGGCGGCAAGATCGCTGGCCTCGATGTCAAGCGTATCATCAACGAGCCCACCGCTGCCGCTCTGGCTTACGGTGTGGATAAGGAGCAGGCTCAGAAGATTATGGTCTACGACCTGGGCGGCGGCACCTTCGATGTGTCCATTCTGGAGATCGACGACGGTGTGATCGAGGTACTGGCTACTGCCGGTAACAACCGTCTGGGCGGCGATGACTTCGACCAGTGCATCATGAAGTATCTGGTATCCGAGTTCAAGAAGGCCGAGGGTATCGACCTGAGCGGTGACAAGGTTGCTATGCAGCGTCTGAAGGAAGCCGCTGAGAAGGCCAAGATTGAGCTGTCCGGCGTGACCACTTCCAACATCAACCTGCCCTATATTACAGCTGACGCTACCGGCCCCAAGCATCTGGACGTCACTCTGACCCGTGCTCAGTTCAATCAGCTGACCGGTCATCTGGTGGACGCCACCATGGGCCCCGTCCGTCAGGCTATGTCCGATGCAGGCCTGAAGCCCTCTGATCTGGCCAAGGTGCTGATGGTGGGCGGCTCCAGCCGTATCCCCGCTGTGGTCGAGGCTGTGAAGAACTTCACCGGCAGCGATCCCTTCAAGGGCATCAACCCCGATGAGTGCGTGGCTATGGGTGCCGCTCTGCAGGCCGGTGTTCTGACCGGCGATGTGAAGGGCCTGCTGCTGCTGGACGTCACTCCTCTGTCCTTGGGTATTGAGACTATGGGCGGCGTTTGCACCCGTTTGATCGAGCGCAACACCACTATCCCCGTCAAGAAGAGCCAGATCTTCTCCACCGCTGCTGATAATCAGACCAGCGTGGAAGTCAACGTCCTGCAGGGTGAGCGCGAAATGGCCGCTGCCAACAAGAGTCTGGGCCGCTTCCATCTGGACGGCATTGCTCCGGCACGCCGCGGTGTACCTCAGATCGAGGTTACCTTCGATATCGACGCCAACGGCATCGTAAACGTGTCCGCTAAGGATCTGGGCACCGGTGCTGAGCAGCACATCACCATCACTTCTTCCTCCAATATGAGCAAGGAAGACATTGAGAAGGCCGTCAAGGAAGCCGAGCAGTATGCCGCTGAAGACGCCAAGATCAAGGAGAAGGTGGAAGTCCGCAACCAGGCTGATCAGATGGTCTATCAGGCCGAGAAGACCCTGGGCGAAGTGGGCGACAAGCTGCCCGAGAGCGAAAAGGCTCCCATCCAGGCCGGTATTGACAAGCTGAAGGAAACTCTGAAGGGTGACGATACCGATGCCATCAAGGCCGCTACCGAGGAACTGACTCAGTTGTTCTACAAGATGAGCGAAAAGATGTATCAGCAGGCTCCTCAGGGCGATCCCAACATGGGCGGTCAGCCCACCGGCGATGCCGGCGCACAGGGCGGCGAGTACTACGACGCTGACTACAAGGTCGTGGACGAGGACGAGAACAAGTAATTTTCATTCACAAATGAGGGGCAGGGCTTCCTGTCCCTGTTTGTGGTGTTAGGAGCAATAGCATGGCACAGGAAAAAAGAGATTATTATGAGGTCCTTGGTGTATCTAAGGGTGCAACAGAGGACGAGATTAAAAAAGCCTATAAAAAGCTGGCACGCAAGTACCATCCGGATATGAACCCCGGCGACAAGGAAGCTGAGGAGAAGTTCAAGGAGGTCAACGAGGCCAACGAGGTGCTCTCCGATCCTGATAAGAAGGCACGCTATGACCAGTTTGGCTTTGCCGGTGTTGACCCCAGTTACGGTGGCGGTGCAGGCGGCGGATACGGTGCAGGTGGCTTCGATTTCGGCGATCTGGGCGATATCTTCGGCAGTTTCTTCGGCGGCGGTTTCGGCGGTGGCCAGCGTCAGCGCAATGGCCCTCAGCGCGGTGAGAGCATCCGCATGAGTGTGTCAGTGGACTTTATCGAGGCGGCTTTCGGCTGCGAGAAGGAGATAACTGTTGACCGCAGCGAACAGTGTCCTACCTGCAAAGGTAATGGCTGCGCACCCGGTACGACCCCTGAGGTCTGCCCGGAATGCCACGGCAGCGGTACGGTGACTCAGGCACAGCGCACTCCCTTTGGCGTGATGCAGACGCAGGCGGCCTGCGGCAAGTGCCGCGGTACGGGTAAGATTATTCATCAGCCCTGCCCCGACTGTCACGGCAGTGGACGGTCACGCAAGCGCAAGACGGTGAAGGTCAATATCCCTGCCGGTATCGATAACGGTCAGACCATTTCCCTGCGTGGGCAGGGTCATGCCGGTAAGAACGGCGGGCCCAGCGGTGATCTGCTGATTACCGTGATGGTGAAGCCTCACGATATTTTCCGCCGTGAAGGCACAGCGGTATTCTGCGAGGCACCCATCACATTTACTCAGGCTGTTCTGGGTGCGGAGATGGAAATTCCCACCATCGACGGAAAGGTGAAGTACACCATCCCTGAGGGCACGCAAACCGGCACGGTGTTCCGCCTGCGGGGCAAGGGTATTCCCGTTCTTAACGGCCGCGGACGTGGCGATCAGTATGTGACCGTGACCATCGAAACGCCGAGAGGACTGAATAAAGAGCAGAAAGAGGCACTGAAGAAATTCGGCGAAACGCTGGGTGAGGGAAACTATGAAAAGCAGCGCAGTTTCTTCAAGAAGTTCAAGAAGTAATACGATGTATTTAGCGGATTATCATATTCACTCTACCTGCTCGCCGGACGGCAAACTGTCTATGACGGAGATCGCTGAGATGGCGGTACAGCGTGGCTTGCAGGAAATCTGCATTACCGACCATGTGGATACTTACGACTGGCGCAGCGGTGAAGTACGCACCGACTACGACTGGGAGAAGGCGTTCCGGCAGCACCGCGAGGCGGTGGAGCGCTGGGGCGACCGCATTGCTATCAAGTTGGGCGCGGAACTGAGCGGTGTCATTCGCTATCCGAATGAGGCGGCGTATCTGATGCAGCATCGTAAGGGTCTGGATTTTGTGATTGGTTCTATCCATCTGGCGGCGGAGAAGTTCGACTGGTTTGATCTGTACTTTATCAAAGAACACGATATGGCATATTACCGTGATCTGATCGAGTACTATCTGCGTGATACGGTTACACTTGCTAAGTGGGGACAGTTCAATGTGCTGGGACACATGACCCTGCCGCTGCGGTATCTCCACGATCATCTGCAGGTGGATATGACATTTGATGACTACATGGATGCGGTGGAGGAGATCTTCCACATCATTATCCCCAAGGGTATCGGCATTGAGTGCAATACCAACCGAGGCGGTATGCCGCTGCCGGACAAAAAGATCCTGCGGCGCTACCGGGAAATGGGCGGCGAAATCATCACGCTGGGCAGCGATGCCCATGCAGGTGAGCACATCGGCTGTGCCATTGAAGCGCGGCAGCAGTTATTGCGCGACTGCGGATTCCGCTACTTTACTACATTTACAAAAGGTGAGCCAACATTCCGGCCACTATAATCAGGAGGATAACATTATGAAAATTGCAATTGGTTGTGACCACGGTGGATACCTGCTCAAGCAGGACATTCTGATCTGGCTGGAAGAGCATGACATTGACTTCGAGGATTTCGGCTGCTTCAGCCGCGAGAGCGTAGATTATCCCATTTACGGCGAAAAGGTGGCCCGCGCTGTGGCCAGCGGCGAGTACGATAAGGGTATCGTTATCTGCACCACCGGTATCGGCATCTCTATTGCTGCTAATAAGGTCAAGGGTATTCGCTGCGCACACTGCACCGATCCTCTGAGCGCCGAAATGACGCGCCGCCACAACGATGCCAATGTGTTGGCGTTGGGCGCTGGCCTGACCGGTACCAATCTGGCTCTGCGCATGGTGGAAGTCTTCCTGAACACCGAGTTCGAGGGTGGACGCCACGCACGCCGCGTGGGACTGCTGGACGATATTCAGCCTTAACGTCATGGCAATAAGAGGTTATAGCAGTTACCGCGGGAAAAATAAGGGGAAATTGGCACTGATCATCGGGCTGGTAGTGATTCTGCTTGTGGCGGTAGGACTGCTGATTATGCAGAACTATCGGGTATATGATGATACGGGTAAGGCCCATTGGGAGTTCCCATTTTCCCAGAAAGAGGATCCCAAGGACGAAAAAACCAATATTGATCCCGATGATGTGAATATCCAGAGGGAGGAGCCTGCCTTTGCTGTGGGCAAGGATCTTAAGCCTATGCAGGCACAAGAACTGCCGCTGTGGTACCTGAGTGATGATTATACTGAATTGCTAACCAATGCGCCCGAGGGTGTTGTGATGAATGTCAAGACCAATGACGGTTCAATCGCGTATCACTCCAAGGTGACAACACCTGAAGAGGTGGCAAAGGGTGGCGAATCCACACTGGCATGGCTGAAAGCTGTTACAAGCAGCGATCATACTGCGGTGGCGCGAATGGCATGTCTGTGCGATAATGCTTACGCTTACGCCAAGACAGAGCAGGCGGCGCTGTGCAATGAAGACGGCTCACTATGGTGGGACTATTATGGCCGATACTGGCTGGATCCCACCAAAAAAGACACGCAGACCTATGTAACAGAACTGTGCAAGGAGTATGTGACGCTGGGCTTTGATGAGATCATGCTGGACTATTTCGGGTATCCTGCCGACTGGCAGGGTGATGCGGATCGCACCGCTGCGCTGACAAAGTTTGTGACAGATCTGCGCGAAGCACTGCCGGAGGGGACGCGTATCTCCATCTTCCTGCGTGAATTACCCAGCGCGGAAAACGGGCTGACGGCAGGACTGCTCAACACGGCATTTGACCGCATTTATACCGATGGCGAGATGGACACTGAGGCTTTGCTGAAGGTACTTCCCAAGGAGTTTGACGCGACCACACGTCTGGTGAAGACCGTATGGGAAACGCCGGAGAACGGCAGTTATATGCTGGCGGCAAACGAATAAATGTATGATAAAACGGGTGTGTTCCCAAGGGAACGCACCCGTTATTTGCTGCCTTTTTTCGTCTGGAACAACATCATTACACCCGTGATGAGCAGATAGATGCCAAACGGTTTGCGGAAGATGGCAGTATCTACGGAGGTGGCAATCCACGCAGCGGCAATGGCGGCAATCGTACCCAAAGGGATAGACTGCCGCAGAACGTCTTTTTCTAAGAGGCCGTTTTTCTTGTGCCATATCAGCCCCATACCGGCGGTGGGGAGGAACTAGAGCAGGTTAATGCCTTGGGCGGTGGACTCATCGACCCCTAAAAACAGTGTCATACACAAAACCAGGAGCGTGCCGCCGCCT
>JAZLIB010000053.1:0-2038 GCA_045617185.1 Vescimonas sp. | reverse complement strand
TTATTCCTTTACCGTCCTCTACCGTGGCCGCAGATTGCAGGTGGAGGTAGAGCGTGAGCAGGTACATATCGCTCTGCGGCAAGGCGCACCCGTGGAAGTCACCCTATGGGGCAAGCCGTACACTGTGGATAGCAAAGGCCTTTGCGTTGCAAAGGAAAAGAAGGAACTGAAAGGTATCCTGCTCGACCTGGACGGGGTCATCACCGAAACCGCCGAGTATCACTATCAGGCGTGGAAACAACTGGCAGGTGAGATCGGCATTACCATCGACAGACAGTTCAACGAGTGTTTGAAGGGTGTAAGCCGCATGGACTCCTTGGAACTGATCCTGCGTCACGGCGGCCTGGCGGAGCAGTACAACGAAGAAGAAAAACTCGCACTTGCTGAGCGGAAAAATCGTCAGTATGTAGAACTGCTCAAGAATTTGACCCCCGGCAACGTGTTGCCCGGCATCCGTGAGTTTTTGCGTGACGCCCGAGCGGACGGTATGAAGCTGGGCCTTGCCTCTGCATCCAAGAATGCGCGCACTATCATGGACGCTCTTAATTTGACGCAGAGCATTGACTTCATTGCCGATGCTGCTGTGGCACGCTCCAAGCCTGCACCCGACATCTTCCTGTTGGCGGCAGAGGGATTAGGCTTGCAGCCCGAGAACTGCATTGGTATCGAAGATGCTGCGGCGGGTATCAAGGCTATCCATGCCGCAGGTATGAAAGCTGTGGGTATCGGCGATGTGTCCTCGCTCTATGAGGCAGATCTGCTGCTGCCCGATACCGGTAAGCTTAAATACGAAACAGTAAAACAATATTTTGTCTAATCATTCCCGCCGTTAGCTGCCACTCCACTTATTGGCAGTTATCGGTCAACGAAAAGGAGGAATAAATCCGCTGCGACTGGCGGTGCGACAGTGTGGAGACCTGTCGTAAGGCGATGCACCCTATGCGGTGGTCGTGAGGCTGCTCCTTGCGGAGGCAGAGCAGTTACAGTCAAAGAAAGATGGCAAAAGTCATTCTGAAGAACCTGAAGAAGGTCTACCCCAACACCGAGAAGAAAAAGAAAGCCAAGAAGGGTGAAGAGGTCAAGAAGACCAACCTGCAGATCACGGACGAAGGCGTCGTGGCCGTGCAGGAGTTCAACCTGGAGATCGCGGACAAGGAATTCATCGTGCTTGTCGGCCCTTCCGGCTGCGGTAAGTCCACCACGCTGCGTATGATCGCGGGCTTGGAGGAAATCACCGCAGGTGAGCTGTGGATCGGCGATAAGCTGATGAACGATGTGGAGCCGAAAGACCGCGATATCGCTATGGTCTTCCAGAACTATGCTCTGTATCCCCACATGACAGTGTATGAGAACATGGCCTTCTCCCTGAAGCTGAAAAAGACACCCAAGGATGTCATTGACCAGAAGGTGCGTGAGGCTGCTGAGATTCTGGACATCACCCAGTATCTCGATCGTAAGCCTAAGGCACTGTCCGGCGGTCAGCGTCAGCGTGTGGCTATCGGCCGCGCTATCGTCCGTGACCCGTCCGTGTTCCTGATGGACGAGCCCTTGTCCAATTTGGACGCCAAGCTGCGTAATCAGATGCGCGCGGAGATCATCAAGCTGCGCCAGCGCATCGACACCACTTTCGTCTACGTTACCCACGATCAGACCGAGGCTATGACCTTGGGTGACCGTATCGTTATCATGCGTGACGGCTTCATCCAGCAGATCGGCACACCGCAGGAGGTGTTCGATCATCCCGCTAACCTCTTCGTAGCAGGCTTCATCGGCACACCGCAGATGAACCTGTTCGATGCCAAGCTCGTGAAGAACGGCGATAAGTACGCCGTGGAAGTAGGCGGTATCAGCGTGGAGTTGAGCGAGGATAAGCAGAGACGTCTCACAGAAAACAATGTGGCATCTCAGGAGATTACCCTGGGTGTCCGTCCCGACCACCTGTCCCTGTGCGAGAATGGTATCAAGGGCACGGTAGATGTCAGCGAGCTGATGGGTTCCAGCATCCACCTGCACGTAAGTGCCGAGGGCAAGGATGTCA
>JAZLIB010000052.1:0-7971 GCA_045617185.1 Vescimonas sp. | reverse complement strand
ACCACCGGTTCAACCGGTGGTTTTGATTGCATATATTTTAACAAAAAACATCCGGTGCCAGCAGGCACCGGATGTTAAAGGGTAATTTATTTGTGATAAATTACTTGGATGCTTCCATACCGGCAATCAGGGCAGCCTTGTTGCCTTCCAGGAACTTAGCCTTCTTGGGGCCCAGCTCGATGCGGATAGCTTCCATCATGCTGTCAACGGAAGTGACAGGGCAAGCCTGCATGACAGCGCCCAGGATAGCCACGTTGGCACCCTTGGGGTTCTTCACGGACTCAGCAATGCCGTTAGCGTCGCAGTAAACGACAGTGATGTCGTCACGGACAGCCTTACGGTCGATGATGCTGCTGTTGATAACCAGAACACCACCGGGCTTGACGGAATCCTCGAACTTGTCCAGAGAAGGACGGTTCATAGCGACGATGACGTCAGCCTTGTCCACCAGGGGAGAAGCGACGGGCTCGTCGGAAACGATGACGGAGCAGTTAGCGGTACCGCCACGCATTTCGGGACCGTAGGAGGGCAGCCAGGAAACGTGCTTGCCATCCAGCATGCAGGACATAGCCATGAACTTACCGATCAGGAGCATGCCCTGACCGCCGAAACCGGCAAAGATGAAGGTTTTTTCCATATTACTCGGCCTCCTTGTCTTTGAATACGCCCAGAGGATAGTAGGGAACCATGTTCTCTTCCAGCCACTTCATAGCCTCGGCAGGTGCCAGACCCCAGTTGGTGGGGCAGGGGGACAGAACCTCAACCATGCAGAAGCCCTTACCTTCCATCTGATACTTGAAAGCCTTAGCAATGGCCTTCTTGGTCTTGTTGATGTTAACAGTGTTGTTCACTGCAACGCGCTCAATGTAGTAGGAACTGGGAACTGCAGCCAGCATCTCGGACATCTTGATGGGCAGACCGGACCACTCCTCGCTACGACCAGCGGGGCAGGTAGTGGCCTTCTGGCCGATCAGGGTGGTGGGAGCCATCTGGCCGCCGGTCATGCCGTAAATGGCATTGTTGACGAAGATGGTAGCGATCTTCTCGCCGCGGTGTGCAGCGTGAACGATCTCAGCAGTACCGATGGAAGCCAGGTCGCCGTCGCCCTGATAGGTGAACACCAGGGTATCCTTGCCGACAGCACGCTTTACGCCGGTAGCAACAGCGGGTGCACGGCCGTGAGCGGCTTCGTACATATCGCAGTTAAAATAGTCATAAGCAAACACGGAGCAGCCAACGGGAGCCACGCCGATAACCTTACCGTCCAGGTTCATCTCATCGATGACCTCGGCGACCAGACGATGGATAATACCATGGCCGCAGCCGGGGCAATAATGGAATACCTTGTCGGTAAGAAGATTGGTTTTTTCAAATACAACAGCCATCTTATTTACCCTCCTTCATGCTGAGAATCTTATTGACGATCTCATCGGTGGTGGGCATCTGGCTGCCGCAGTGACCGAAGAAGTCAACAGGCTTAACGCCATTCAGAGCCAGCTTGACATCCTCAAGCATCTGGCCTTCGTTCAGCTCGACATCCAGAACTGCCTTGACGGAAGCCTGAGAAGCGATCTTATTGATAGCGTCATAGGGGAAGGGCCATACGGTGATGGGACGAACCAGACCGACATTGATGCCCTTGGCCTTCAGCTCGGTAATAGCGCTCTTGGCGATACGAGCGACGGTACCGAAAGCAGTGATGATGTACTCAGCGTTCTCGCAGTTGTACTCTTCCCACTGCTGTTCGTTGGCGATAACTTCCTTGTACATAGCCTGCAGAGCATCGTTATGTACGGCCAGGCTCTCGGTATCGATATAGATGGAGTTGATGATACCGCGCTTTTCGGGATCATCACCGGGCTTCCAGCCGGTGCAAGCCCAGGGCTTCTCCTCGGGATCAACCTTATAGTCGACCATCTCGGGCAGCTCAACGGGCTCCATCATCTGAGCGATGATACCGTCAGCCAGGAACAGAACGGGGATACGATACTTTTCAGCCTTATCATAAGCGACCATCATCAGGTCGATAGCTTCCTGAACGGAAGAGGGAGCGAAGGTCAGCAGGTGATAGTCACCGTTGCCGCCGCCCTTGACGCCCTGGAAGTAGTCGCCCTGGGAAGCCTGAATGTTACCCAGACCGGGGCCACCGCGCATCACGTTGATGATGACAGCGGGAACCTTAGCGCCTGCGCAGTAGGAGATACCTTCCTGCTTCAGGGACACGCCGGGGCTGGAAGAAGAAGTGATGACACGAGCGCCGGTACCGGCAGCACCGTACACCATGTTGATAGCAGCCACTTCGGACTCGGCCTGCAGGAAGCAGCCGCCGATTTCGGGCATACGAGCAGACATATATTCAGGAATCTCTGTCTGCGGAGTGATGGGGTAACCGAAGAAATAGCGAGCGCCGGCACGGATGGCGGCCTCAGCAATAGCCTCGGAACCCTTCATAAGAGTCAAAGCCATGTTGTTTCCTCCTTAGTCTTTTTCAATACGAATTACCACGTCAGGGCAGGTCTTTGCGCAGGAAGCGCAGCCAACGCAAGATGCTGCATCAGTCAGCTCAGCGGGGTGATAACCCTTCGCGTTGATCTTAGTCTTGGACAATGCAAGAATGCCCTTGGGGCAAGCTCTCACACACAGACCGCAACCTTTACACAGGACTTCGTCAATTGTAAGCTTTACCACTCGTTACACCTCTTTCCTTTTTTTTCATGAATTGCTTATTTTATCCCATTACTGGGGGTAGCACAGATTAATACATTTCTTTTCTCGGATCGGTCGTGTTCAGACCGTACTGAATGTAGCTGTCCCAGTCGCGGTGCATATACATATCGATGGCGATAGGCTTGCCTACATACTTGGGATCGGGATTTTCAGCCAGAAAAGCATCAAGGAATTCCTTCTTGCCGGTAGTATAGGCAACGGGAATACCGGTAATATCGGATACTTCTTTCAAAAGTTCATAGCCGTCACGCAGTTCCTGTACGCTGGTCATGGTGGCCAGATTGGTATTGTTGATCATACCGGTGATCTGCAGACGTGCGTGAGCCTGCATACCCTCCTGCAAACGCTGGATCTTCTCCAAAGTGCTTGCCAGAGGACGGCGAATATTGATGACATTCAGGACTTCCAGAGAGCCGGGTTCCAATTCCATAAAGTCCTCATGATAACGGCCCAATGCGGTAGCACCCACATCATCGCCGCCCACATCAAAGATGACGCTGTCCCAATCCAGCACGAAAGCAGATGCGATTTCGGCGGGGAGGGAAAGGGTTTCAATACCGGAGCAGGCGAAGTTGGGGGAAACCAAACGGATTTCCTTCTGCTCTACCATCTTACCGCGTTCGGTCAGGCGGAAGTAGGTGTTGACCATATCCAAATCGATCAACTCGGTTCTTTCACCGCGTGCAGCAGCCTGAATGGCAAAGTTCAGAGCCAGCTCGCTCTTGCCGCTGCCGTAGTTGCCGATCAGTACCTTAACATTTTTCATAGTACAGTATCTCCTAATGCTTATGCAAACATTTCGGGTTGCGTGAAAGGACATTGCCGTGGCGCATACCTTTTCTGTTTACACTTTTGTACCTATCTATTAAAGCACAAAAGCGCAGAAATGTAAACAAGTGAAACAGACGAAATCAAAAAATAATCGGGGGATTTTTGATTTTTGGCGACAATGACAAAAACTTAACATTATAGATGTCATTTTAAACAAGTAAAGAATGAAATCAGTTGTCAGAGGTGGATTTTTTGGAAAAAGTTGTCAATTTCCGCACAAAAAAAGCACCATATATTACCTCACATACCAATATACAGCTTGCATTCACCACTTTATGCCATGATAAATTAACTCTGCCGGTTTGTCCGGATCAGGCGTGGTAGTATTTCTTGGCGCAGAATTCACGGCGGATCTCAATCTTGCCGCTGTCGGTGAGGTAAGCCACAAAATTGGAGAAATTGCGTTCCACAATGCTGAACTTCAATTCGTTGCGTGTCAGAACATTTTCGCCCTTGCAAAAAGCAAAAATCCAATCGGAAAATGTCATGCCGTCACAAAGGCAATCCAGCAGTTCCTGCTCCTTAGCCTGCATGAAGGCAATATTGCGATCGATCAGATCGTGAATATCGGTGCGCACCTCTTTGTGGGCGATCACATAATACGGATATGTCAGATCATGGAGGGAACGCTTGCTTTCAAGATCCCGCGCAATGAACATGGAGGTGGGCAGTTTGGCGTTGTCAATCTCGCTTTGACTGATCAGGCAGTCACCTAAATAGGCAACGCCATCAGGCGTCACAATACCGATATGCCCGGCGCTGTGTCCGGGTAATTGAAGAATGTCGAAATGTGCGCTACAGAAATCGAGAGATGCGGCATCGGCGGGGATGATCACATCGGCGATGAAGCACTCCTCCAAAAAGATTTCACGGCTTTTCCCGTAGGTGAGTGCCACATAGTTGGCGCGGTAGGCATCTGGATTAACGGAAATGCCTGCCTCAATAATCTGTGCGGCGGCGGGGCAACCGTAACGCTCCTGCAGATAGCGGGTGTTACCGGTATGGTCAAAATGGGCATGAGAACAGATGATACCCTTGAGGCGGAAACCGTTGCTGTCGATCAGTTTGGTCAGTGCGCTGCGATCCAGTCTGGCATAACCGGTGTCCAGCAGGATAATATCCGTGTCATTTAATTTATAGATGGGCATCAGTGCTGTAGCGCCAACGGCTACATATGTATTTTGATAAACATGCTGTAATTCCATAAGACACCTCCGTACCTTATCTATATTATACATATACGTTGATTTTTTTCAACGGGAAACAGACTTGTATTTTTATGAGTTTCCGACTATAATGTATCGTAATGATGACAAAGGAGGGCAGATAGGTGGCTTGTTTCATTTTTGCCGCGGGCAGTTTTTACGGCCTGCAGGCTCAGCCACAAGCGGGCGATTACATCATCGCGGCAGACGGCGGTTGGCTGACTTGCCAATCCTGCGGCATTGAGCCAACGGTGCTGATGGGCGATTTTGACTCGCTGGACGAAATGCCTGATTTTGCCTGCATCAAACGATTTCCCGTGGAAAAGGACGACACGGACATGATGCTGGCCATCAAGGAGGGACTGGCGCGTGGTGAAACGGAGTTCCACCTTTATGGCGGCATGGGCGGTCGGCGTACCGACCACACGATTGCCAATCTGCAGTCCTTAGCGTATCTGGCTAAACGCGGCGCAAAGGGTTGGCTCTACGGTGACGGTGAGGTCTATACGACGATTAACGATGGAAAAATAACATTTGCCGCGCGTCCGGCAGGTATTCTGTCTGTATTCTGCATAGGTGCTGATGCGGAGGGGGTTACCATTCGAGGTGGACAGTATGAGGTGGAAAATGTTACCTTATCCGCTGATTTTCCCTTGGGCGTCAGCAATCATTTTGTAGGGAATCCGATGACAGTATCGGTGAAAAATGGCTGCCTGCTGATAGGTTGCCGGAATGAATAAAGGAGGAGAAAGTATGAAACGTTTTTTTGCAATTATTTTGTCAGTTGTGATGGTACTTTCACTGGTCGCCTGCGGCAATAAGGAGACAGTAAAGGACGAGGGCAGCAAAGTGGTGGAAAACGGCGCTACCGTTGGCGAAGGCGCTACGTCTTTTGTGACCGAGGTGGTAGATGCCGAGGGTAACACCGTCAAGTTCACGGTGCTGACTGACGAGAAAACGGTTGGTGAAGCCTTGCAAAAACTGGGCGTCATTGAAGGCGAAGAGGGTGACTACGGTTTGTATATCAAAGTAGTCAACGGCATTACCGCTGATTTCGATGCAGACGGCGTCTACTGGGCATTTTATGTGGATGGACAGTATGCGATGACGGGTGCTGATATGACGGATATCGTTGCCGATACGGTGTATACTTTCCGCGTTGAAAAGTAAACAGTGAACAAAACACAAGCGGACTGATTTTTCAGTCCGCTTGTGTTTTGTATAAATGCCGTAATTTGCGGTGAAAAGTCTGTAACTGTTTCTTATGGCTACAAAGATGTTCGTGGCAGTTGGTGCAGCGTAAGGAGCAGTTGCTTTCCTCGTAATAGCGTTCAGGATGGTGGGAGTAGATCCATTCCCATTTTACAAGCAGAGCCAACGCCAGCCCCAGCAGACTCCAGTTGAACAGAGAGGGGATAAACAGTAGAGGTGTAAACATCATGGCATAGTCCCAATTATAAATGCGACAAGTGACACAGCATTTGTTTTTCATGATCCAGGTTTGGAACGGACAGAAAAACAGAATACAGATCATATCACATACAGAGTAGGCCATGCAAATCAGGAACAGAATGCTGCGGTCAATAATGCGGGAAAAATACAGCACGCCGATTATACTGTTGAGTGCGATCCAAACGATGGCAACCAGCAACGTGGAACGTTTATCGTTGTGAGGTGAAACTGGATGCTCAACGCCTTGATAGTTTCGCAGAAATTGCTTTTGACATCCCATACTTTCGATTTTTGCAGGAAAGAACCGGAATATCATTTCCACGGCATAAATAATCCACACCAGGGAGCGCAATCCCGGATGCTGTGCAAATTCGTCAACCGGATTTTGCGGGACAGCACGAAACCGGTCAATAATGTAGATGATCAGCATAGACAGAAACAGCGCTGATCGGAATAGAAGTTTTGCGTAGTGAAGGGAAGATGTTTTAGACAGTTTAAAATATTTCTTATTCATCGTTTAATCACGGTCAATTGTTTTATTTAATATAGTAGCGGCAATGGTACCGGCCACGCTTGCACCGCCGCCGCCGTTTTCCACAAGGACGACGAAAGCATAGGGGTGATCAGGGTCGTCGATAAAACCGGTAAACCATGCGTGGGGTGCTTTGCCGGACTCCACTTCGGCGGTACCGGATTTTGCACATATTGCCAGATCACCGAACTGCTCCTGCCCGTAGGTGAGCAGCACGTTGCTGCGCATCATGCTGCGCAAAGTGGCATAAGTGTCATCAGACCAAACTGGCTCATCGGCAGATGCGTTTTCCGATTCTATCAGAGAGATACCGGACATGGAGGTTTCTTTGGCAATCAGATGCGGCTGCATGGCTTTACCACCTGTGGCAATATCACCCATCAGCGTTATCATGGCGCAGGGATTGACCAGATCGCGGTACTGCCCAATGCCCGACCAACCAAGTTGGTTGCTGTTACCGATTTCATAAGAGCCTGATTCTGTGCTGATTCCGCTGACATCGTGCGAAGATAAAAGCCCTGCCTGCAGAGCATAACGCTGCATGGTTTCGCCGCCCAGTTCCACAGCCAATTGCGCATAAACACAGTTGCAGGAATTGGCCAGCGCCTGCTCGAAATCCATCGTACCGTGTGCATAGGGGCAGGTGATCACATCATCGCCGATTTCCGCACGGCCCGTACAGGTGAAAGTGCGTTGCTGTATATCGGGAATATTTTCCAGTGCCGCAGCCGTGGTGACAATTTTAAATATGGAGCCGGGCGTGTACAGACCGGATAGGAAACGATTGAGATAGATGCCGTTGTACTGCTCGTCATCGTCAGATATTTCCGGCGGATATAAGGGGTCATAGGTGGGATTAGATACCATACAAAGTATGTCGCCGGTTATGTAATTGTATATAGCCACTACGCCCTTACGCCCGTCTAAGGCATTATAGGCTGTTGCGTTCAAAGCTGCGTCTATGGTCAGATATAGTTTGTGTCCGTCACCGGAGGTGCCGGTTACGGGGTTGAAACCCACCAGATGATCGCGGAAGAAGGATATTACTGAGGTGGAAATATTACCCCATTCATCGCCCACCGTGTGCAAAGTCGATTCACGAACAATGGCGTCGTTATTGTAGGATTGCGTGATGGCATCATAAAGGATCAAACCATTGCGATCGAGAATTTGTCCAGAAGAGAGCAGTCCATCGGTGAAAGCGTGGTCATTGGCGGAGAAGGC
>JAZLIB010000051.1:0-11263 GCA_045617185.1 Vescimonas sp. | reverse complement strand
GTTTTTATTATGAAAAGCTATATTAGAACTGGGAGATGATGCCCACGACCCCCGCGCCGATGTGGGAGAGAGCCGAGCTCCGCCTATGGCGGAGAAAGCGAGGCGAACGAGTAGCCGCGGTCAAATTTGCAAGCGTGGGGCGTAAGCCAGCGCAGGAAATTTGGGCACCGCAATATGACACGAAGCGCACCGCAGAGGCAACTGCCGCTGCGGTATGGCAGGGGGTAACAAAAAACTCCCGAGGTCAAACCTCGGGAGTTTTCTATGAAAAGCTGAATTAGAACTTGGAGATGATGTCCACGATCTCAGCGCCGATGCGCTTCTGAGCTTCCTGGGTAGCTGCACCGATATGAGGAGTGCAGGAAACCATGGGATGGCTGTACAGAGCCTTGTTGGTAGCGGGCTCGTCAGCATAGACATCCAGACCGGCGGCGCGAACCTTGCCGGACTCCAGAGCGGCCAGCAGAGCAGCCTCGTCCACGTTGGTACCGCGGGAAGTGTTAATGACGCAAACGCCGTCCTTCATCTTGGCGATGTTCTCAGCGCTGATCAGAGCGCCGCCGTCCACTGCGGGAGCGTGCACGGAGATGAAGTCGGACTTAGCCAGCAGCTCGTCCATTTCCACATAGGGGATACCCAGCTGCTCTTCGATGCCAGGAATGTGGAAGATATCGAATGCGATAACATCCATGCCGATGGCCTTTGCCATCACGCCCAGATGCTGGCCGATACGACCGAAGCCAACGATACCCAGAGTCTTGCCCTGCAGCTCGATGCCCTTGCCGTATGCCTTCTTCTCCCACTTGTCCTCACGCATGGTGTGGCCGGCGATGGAGATGTAGCGAGCGCAAGCGAACATGTGACCCATGGCCAGCTCAGCAACGGACTGAGAGGAAGCACGGGGGGTGTTCTTCACGGTGATGCCGCATTCCTCAGCATACTTGACGTCGATGTTATCAACGCCCACGCCGCCGCGGATGATCAGCTTCAGCTTGCCTTCCTTAGCCTCGTCAATGTGATTGGCACGAACCTTGGTCTTGGAACGAACGACAACAGCGTCGAACTCCTTCAGGGCTGCACCCAGCTGATCGGGCTCATAGAACTGCTCAACGACTTCATGACCCTGCTCAACCAGCTGAGCCATTGCGGTCTTATCCATACCGTCAGTAACCAGAATACGCATAATAGTAATCTCCTTATAGTATTTTTGGGTTGTCACCAGTGACCGATGTCAACTGGTGAGAGGGATATACAAGGGGGATAAAATCCCCCTTGTAGTAATCTTACTTGGTGTGCTCAGCCTCGAACTTCTTCAGGAACTCGACCAGAGCCTGTGCGCCCTCGATGGGCATGGCATTGTAAACGGAAGCACGCAGACCGCCAACGGACTTGTGGCCCTTCAGGTTATCGAAACCTGCAGCCTTGGTAGCGGCAACGACCTCAGCGTCCATCTCGGCGCTCTCGGTGACGAAGGGAATATTCATCAGGGAACGATCCTCTGCAACAACAGAACCGTTGAACATCTTGGAAGAATCCAGGAAGTCATAGATGACCTTTGCCTTAGCGATGTTACGCTTGTGCATCTCTTCCAGACCGCCGATGCTCTTCAGATACTTGAAGACCTTACCGCAGCAGTAGATAGCCCAGCAGTTGGGAGTGTTGTACATGGAACCCTTGTCAGCATGGGTGAAGTAATTCATATAAACAGGGGTCTTGGGATCCAGCTCTTCGCGGATCAGGTCTTCACGAATGATGACAACAGCCATACCGGCAGGACCAACATTCTTCTGCACGCCGGCCCAGATCAGACCGTAGTCGGACACATTGCAGGGCTTGCTGAGGAACATGGAGGACTGATCGGACACCAGAATATGACCCTTGGTGTTGGGCAGCTTGTTCCAAGTCACACCGTTAATGGTTTCGTTCTCGCAGATATAGACATAGTCAGCGTCCTCGGGAATGTCCAGATCGGAACAATCGGGAATGTAGCTGAAGTTCTTATCCTTGGAGGAAGCAGCAACGATAACTTCGCCGTACTTCTTAGCCTCAGCAATGGCCTTCTTGGACCATGCACCGGTCTCAACATAAACGGCCTTGCCGTTCTTCATCAGGTTCATAGCGACCATGGCAAACTGCAGAGTACCGCCACCCTGAATGAACAGGACCTTGTAGTTCTCGGGAATGCCCATCAGGTCACGCAGATCAGCCTCGGCCTCGTCGATGATCTGCTGGAACACCTTGGAACGGTGGCTCATTTCCATGACGCACATGCCGCTGCCGCGATAATTCATCATCTCGTCACGGATTTCCTCCAGAACGGGTTCCGGCATCATAGCGGGACCTGCGGAGAAGTTAAATGTACGATCGTACTTCATTTTTCATTCCTCCTGATTTTTCATAAAAAGTGATTATTTGGTCACATTTGCTTTTACAGTATATAGTATACGGCAAAATGACAAGAGAATCAACAGTTAAAATGACAAAATTTTAGATAAACTAAAAAATTTTTAGTTTTCAATAAAAACATTTTGCCAGTTTGGGCAAAGTGCCAAGAGAAATGGGGAAAGGTGGCTATGGCTGTGGAGGGACGAGGCGGTTTTGAGGAAAGTGCTGCGTTTTTATTCTCATCGGAGATATACTTTTGCCGCTGATGAAAAAAGTGGGCCCCGGAGGGAGCAGCATAAGAACCTGCTGCGCAATCGACAAACATAATTACTCAAAAAACAATTCATGTATTTCATTTGACAGAATCCGTCATCGCGTGGTATAACATCGGAGTGAGAAAATGACACGCGGAGGTGATGGGCGTGGAAAAACTGAAAGAGCGGGTCGCGCACATCATGACCTATGCCAAAGCCCTTGTCAAATGGCTGGTGGTGGGTGCGTTGGTGGGCAGTATCGGCGGTCTGGTGGGCTCGGTGTTCCATTGGGGCGTCAACTACGCTGCCGATGTGCGAAATGCCCACCCATGGATTTTGTTCCTGCTGCCCGTAGGCGGTATTCTGATTGTACTGCTGTATCGTGTGACGAAGATGGAGGGTAAGGGTACCAATGCCGTCATCGAATCGGTGCATTTCGGCAAGGAAGTGCCTATCGTATTGGTTCCGTTGATCTTTGTCGCTACAGTCATCACCCATCTGTTCGGCGGCAGTTCGGGCCGTGAGGGCGCGGCACTGCAGATCGGCGGCGGTATCGGCTACAAAACGGGAACGCTGCTGCATCTGCATGAAAAAGATCTGCCGCTGGCGACCATGTGCGGTATGAGCGGCGTGTTTGCAGCGCTGTTCGGTACGCCGCTGGCTGCCACCGTGTTTTCTATGGAGGTCATCAGCGTGGGCGTGCTATACTACGCAGGTCTGATTCCCTGCACCACCGCCGCCATGATGGGCTATCTGATGAGCCGACTGATGGGTATTGCCCCCACGCGTTTTATCGTGACCATGCCTAATCTGAACGCATGGACAATGCTGATGGTGGTGATTCTGGCGCTTTTGTGCGCGCTGGTGAGTATTCTTTTCTGCCGCGGTCTGCATTTTGTGGAGCAGTGGTCGGGTAAGTATCTCAAGAACACCTACTTGCGGATTTTTGTCGGCGGCGTGATCATCGTGGGCATGACACATCTGCTGGGTACCAACGATTACAACGGCGCGGGTATGAATATCATCGAGGCGGCCATGGCAGGGCAGGCGAACACGTGGGCGTGGCTGTGGAAACTGCTTTTGACAGTAGTGACCATCGCCGCAGGCTTTAAGGGCGGTGAGATGGTGCCTTCGTTCTTTATCGGTGCCACCTTCGGCTGCGTTATTGGCCCGCTGCTGGGGATTTCTCCCGGATTTGCGGCGGCTATTGGCCTGATCTCCGTGTTCTGCGGTGCGGTGAACTGCCCGCTGGCATCTATCGTATTGAGTGTGGAACTGTTCGGGTCGGGTGACCTGCTCTATTTTGCTATGGCCTGCGCCATCAGTTATCTGGCCTCGGGCTACTGCGGACTGTACAGCAGTCAGACAATTCTCTATTCCAAATTGCGCGCGGAATTTATCAACGTACATGCGAAATAAAAAATGACCTCTCCGGACATACTGTTATGTAGTATGATCGGGGAGGTTTTTTGATGATGGACGCGTTGCAGATCATTTTGACCGCGCTTTTTTCATTGGTGATCCTTTTCCTGCTGACCAAACTCATGGGCAACAAGCAGGTGTCACAGATGAATATGTTCGACTATATTATCGGGATCTCCATCGGTTCCATTGGCGCGGAAATGGCTACGGAACTGGAGGAACCGCTGCAGCCGGCCATTGCCATGGTGGTGTATGCACTGGTGGCGGTGGGGATCTCACTCTTGGGTGACCACTCGCTGAAGGTGCGGCAGTTCATGACGGGCAAGCCGCTGATTCTTATGGACAGCGGCGTGATCTACCGCAAGAATCTCAAGCGGGCAAAAATGGATCTGAACGAGTTTCTGATGTACTGCCGTATTGGCGGATTCTTTGATTTGGGGCAGATTCAAACCGCCATATTGGAGCACAACGGTACGGTGACATTCCTGCCCAGCGCCATGCAGCGTCCGGCAACGCCGGCGGACTTCTCCATTCAGCCATCGCAGGAACTGCTGCAGACACCGCTGATTCTGGACGGCGAGGTACTGTCGGAAAACCTGAAGAAGTCGGGGCGAGATCACACATGGCTGGAGCGGCAGCTCCACGACAAAGGATATCACGGGGCGGAGGAAGTGCTGTTGGCGCTGTGGGACGGCAGCAGTCAGTTGTCGCTATACCCCATGAGGACGAAAAAAGAGGCAAGGGATTTGGAGGACAAGTAAAAGAGCAGCGTTCCATGAGGGGGCTTTTGCTAAAAGAATACCCGCCGAGAAGGAATTTTCCTTTCGGCGGGTTGTTTTGTTAAAATATTTCCTTATGAGGCTGAGGCCTTTGAAAACTCTTTTCCTGCATTTTATCCTGTTTCACTCACTTGATGATCTTCAAAGGCTCGCGCATATCCTTTTGAATCTTATTCTGGTAACGGTCCTCTTCGCTGAACACGCAGCCGCAGTATTTCTGCATATAAAGGCCCAGTTCTCTTGCCTTGGCCTGACCGTCACGGAAACCGGGGCGGAAATCGCGGTAGAGGAACTGTACCCCATAGCGCTGCGCCATGCGTTCCGCCGTTTCGGCAAGCAGTTCATGATTCTGATAGGGGCTGACCAGAAGGGTGGTGGTGAAGGAATCGAAACCGTTTTCGGCGGCAAATTTTGCCGTCTGTTCCAGACGCACCTCGTAGCAATGGCCGCAGCGATGCTCGATATCCTCTGCCACGGCGCGGCAGAACTCACGCAGACCGTAGTCCTCCTGCACGATCAGTTCCATGCCGATGGAGGGCGCGTAGGCCATCAGCGTATCACGGCGCGCCTTGTATTCCTGATAGGGGTGAATATTGGGGTTGAACCAGTAGGACACCGGCTCGATACCCTGCGAGCGCAGCAACTCCACGCATGACACGGAGCAGGGAGCGCAGCAGGTATGCAGTAATGTTTTTTCCATGGGAATCACCTGCGTTTTTTCAGAAGGTTTTTCACATTTTCGCTGCCCTTTTTCACGAACTGGAAGGGGCGGGCGGTAAAGAATCGGTTGCGCACCTGCTGGAACGGCTGCTGGGCATAGGCATCAAAGAAGGCCGTGCGCTCAGCATTGCAGGTGGCGGGTGTGTGGAGTGCCTCGTTGCCGGATACCGCCTCCTGCAAGGGGAGGTGGTGGCGGACAAGGGGAAGCGTGTCGAAGATATGAGCACCTTTGGCGGTATTGATAAGCAACAGAGAGATACCGCGCTTTTGCTCGTCGGGATAGAAGTCCTTGGCAAGCCCCTTGCACATACCCAACGTCAGATCGCCGGGGCGGTCGATAGAGGTATAGGCGCAGGTATAGCAGGCCGGGCGCAGGGTCAGACCGCGGTGGAAGCCACGACCGAACTCGGACTTGGCAAAGGGGGCATCGTAACTGCCGCCGCCCTCGAAACTGACACGGAAACGGCGCTCGCCATCGTTGGCGTTCTTATGAACGAACTGGACAGATATCGGCTTTTTCTGCTTGATATAGGCCATGGAATGCACCATGTGATCCCACACGCCGGGGGAGGAAACACCCTGACACACTACATCAGCGGTTAGCAATTTCTCGGGATGTTCGCCTAAGTAGCGGTAAAGTGCGTCTACTTGACAAGGCGTGCCGGAGAACAGAACCGGACGATTCTGATCGAGGTAATAGCGCACCTGCTGATAGGTGCGGCCCATCTCGCTCTGCACGGGCTTGGCACCCTGCAGACGATGAAGCGCGGCGCGCTCCTGCACCGCCACATGGCGCACATGAAAGTCCTCGTCCAAGGCTGCGCCGAACACCACGCCGCCCTGCTCGAGGATATACTCAGCCAATGCGGTGAAGACACCGCCTGCCGTGGAATTGGCGCGGACGGCATCATCAAGAGTCCATGCCGCAAAGCAGGCCGGCTCTGTGCGGGGCTCGCGCTGCTTGAGCACGGGGCAGATATGGGCGCAATGACCACAGTCGATGCAGGCATCCGTCACCGTGGGGTAGAGGAAACCCTCGCGGTCCGGCAGCATGTGAATCGCGCCCTTGCCGCATCCGTTGGCGCAGGCACTGCAGCCGGTACAGCGGTCTTTAGCGGCTAATTGAGGTTGTACCGTTTCCACCATGGCAAACGACCTCCTAAGTTACTCGAATTCTGTCTACATTGTACCACGACCGCAAAAAAAAGACAAGAGCACGAGATGTGGTGCTCTTGCCAATATCGCGCCTACTTTGTCATGCGGGGGAAAGCGAGCGTTACCTTGAAAAGATCTCCGTCTACTGTCAGAGAGAATTCACCATGCAGTACTGCGGTCAGGCTGCTGGCGATGCTCAGCCCTAAACCGCTGCCCTCCGTGGAACGGGATCTGTCGCCGCGGACAAAACGCTCGGTCAGTTCACCGGCGGACACGTTGAGGATACTGCGGGAGATATTTTTGGCGGTGATGACCACCTGCTCATTCTCCACAGCGGAGGCGAGGTAGACCCGCGTGTCCGGCATGGCGTATTTGCAGGCATTGCTCATCAGGTTATCTAAAATCCGCCATAAAAGCCGACCGTCGGCACGGATAAACGGCGTCGGCTCGCTGAGGGAGAGGACAGGCTCCAGCCGACTGGCCTCCAGCCGCTGGGCATATTCTCCGGCGACCTGACCCAAAAGCACGTTCACATCCGTGTCCTCCCAGTTAACCGCGATGTTGCCGGTAGCGGCCTTGCTTGCCTCCACCAGATCTTCCGTCAGCTTGCGAAGCCTTGTCGACTGGCGGTCGAGGATAGCGATATATTCCTTGGCGACAGGATTAGTAATCTCCTCTTTTTTCAGAAGATCCACATAGTTGACGATGGAGGTAAGCGGGGTCTTGATGTCGTGTGACACATTGGTGATCAGCTCCGTTTTCAGTCGCTCGGATTTCATGCGCTCATCTACCGCTTTCTTCACGCCATCCTGCGCCGCGTTCAGGTGTTCGCCGTGGCGACGGAAGTCACCGAACATACCGTGAGTGTCCACTCGGCTGTCCATTTTTCCCTCCGCCAGCGCCTCACCGCCCTTTTGCAGCAGACGCAGGCAATAGGCCAAATAGAGGAGGAACAAACTTACGAGTATGTTGACTGCCAGTAACACCACTAGAAACTCGCTGTCATGGGCATTGACCATGCATAGCACATTGAAAAGCAACCATGTGGCGAGTCCTGCGGCGGTTTTCCACAGTAAGGGCAGCTTGCTCAACACCCTGCCGAGGAAACGAATGCCGCGTACCGACCAACGGAACAGCTTGACGATCAGCAGATTTTTCAGCACAGTACCGGCCTTGCAGTTTGCGGCCAGAGTAGGTGGGAACAGCAGACCCAGCAACACGAATGCGGCGAGAACTGCCACAAACAAGCCGTAGTCAAAGACGCCGAGAGAGTCGCAGCTGAAGGCGACAAGCACCATAATGGCGAGATAGGCATCCAGCGGGATACGATCAAACCATGTCAGATGGATACCCTCATGTCCCTGCCAATGGCCGGCGGAGGCCAACTGGAAGATGAAAAAGAACAGCGCCAATGCCAATGTCAGCACAATAATGGCGATGAGACCGTAGCGCCAGTCAAGCAATCGCTGCAGCAACAACTGCTCGTGATTCTGATAGCTGGGATGGGTGGAAAGGTAGGCGGTGACGGTCACATCGCGCTGATTGCTGGGAGGGAAGAGCTCGCTTGCCGGACGGCTCAGCTCATATACCGGCTTGTCCACCTCGCCGCAGCGGACGATCTCCTCACCGGTCTTGGTGTCGGTGATGACGATGGAGCAGGGGGAATGACGGAAAACCTCGGCAAAGTCGTCTAAATCGCGGATCCCGCTTTCAAAGTTGTGATAGTATGCGGCGGCGTTCTCCATCGGCGTATAGCACAGGTCGTAGTTGAGTACCTCCTGCATCCGCTTGCCGTCATCCAGGTAGACACCGCTTTGGGCGAGATACACAATGCCCGTGCATGCGGCGCCGCACATGAGAGTAAAGAGAATAGCGAGGAAAAAGGCGGTGATCTTCGCCCATGTCTTATCTAAAAAGCGTTTCATCGTTCGACCTCCATTTTGTAACCTTTACCCCACACCACCTTGAGATAGCGGGGCTCAGCGGGATTGATCTCGATTTTTTCTCGGATATGGCGGATATGTACCGGTACGGGACTTTCTGCTAAGGGAGCTTCATGCCATACCTGACGGTAGATCTCCTGCGGCGAGAACACCTTGCCAGCATGCTGCATGAGGAAGAGAAGAATGTCATACTCAATGGGCGTGAGATTCACATTCTCGCCGTCTACGGTGACGGATTTACTCTCGTCATCTAACATTATACCGCCGATGGTCACGGCGGTGGAGCGCACCGTGCCGCCGCCTAACTGCAGATAGCGGCGCAGCTGAGAACGGACTCGCGCCAGCAGTTCCACCGGGTTGAAGGGCTTGGTCACATAGTCGTCTGCCCCCATGTTCAACCCCAGTACCTTGTCTGTATCCTCAGATTTGGCGGTGAGCAGAATGACGGGCAGGTTGTATGTTTCCCGCAGGCGTGTGATGGTAGTGATACCGTCCATGCCGGGCATCATAATGTCAAGAAGTACCAGATGAATATCCTCGCCGGACACCGTATCCAGACACTCCTGCCCGCTGTAGGCCGGATAGACGTGGTAGCCCTCGGCGGAAAGATAGATGGTGAGCGCCGATACGATGTCTTTTTCATCGTCACAGACCAAAATATTGTACATAACTGCCTCCTATGGGGAAATCCGTTTCTGCGCAGTGTCGTGTTCCCTTCGATGATATTAGTATAGCGGGGAAAAAGTTAAGAAACAAGGACATAAACCCTTAAGATTTGTTTAATTCAAGGAGATGTGTCCGTAAATCGGGACAGTAGAGCGTGTAGAATGGGTACAGTGAAAGAAATAAACGAGGAGGAAAACATGATGAACAAGTTTTTTGATTATTTAGAGTACGACCTGCCCCTGCACGTGATTCGCGAATTGCTCAGTTATATCCGACGCTTTACCAACGTGTTTGCCGGTGATGTGCCGGTAGAGGGCAAAATGGGTAAGTACGCTTTCTGTGCTACGGCACTGGGGGAAGGCTCCGTTCGAGTACATTGGGTGAAAATCGGACGGGAGCTTATCGCCGTGGATGCAGTGGTGTAATAAAGGGAAAAGGCGCGCTGTGATAGCGTGCCTTTTCCCTTTATTCATATTGTGTGAGTACACCGCGGCAATAATCGGCGAACTCAGCTTGCACATCGTCGGGGGAGAGCAGTTTGGCCTGCTTGCCGAACTGGAACAGCCAGCCGAAGAAGGTGGGGCCTACCTCCACCGGTGCGGTGAGGGTGAAATGCTCGCAGTCGATGGCGTGCATGGCGGCATCGGCACCGAAGCGGTCGATGACGGCGTTGATGAGCGCACGGTCAAACTGCAAGCGCACTGTCGCGGTGCGGCCGTTATACATATCGAAAATCGTTTTGACATACTGACCCAAATCGAAGTCGCGAGGCAGGGAATCTCGGGTTTCCTCGCTGACGGAGAGATTGGCGATACGGTCCACGCGGTAGTGGCGGTAGTCCTGGGTGGCGGTGTCATAGGCCACCAGATAGTAGTGCCGATCCACGCACAGCGCCACGGGATTGGTGAGATAGTAAGCGCCGTCATGGCGGAACGCCTTGTCGCCGGTGGTAGTCCAGTCAAAGTAGCGGAAGGTGATCTTGCGGTTTTCGTTGATGGCGGTATTGATGCCGTCCACGGCGTAATAGAGCCGCTCGTTATTGGTGCGGGGGCGGTTCATCACATAGACCTGACGGCGTAATTGTCGGGCGTTGGGCTGGCTGGTCAGACCCTCCAGTTTGCCGATGAGTTCCATGCTCTTATTGGGGGTGAGGAACGGGGAGGCCTGCACCACATCAATGAGCAGTTTCAGTTCGGGCAACTGGAAGCCGCGCTCGCCTAAAAAGTAGCCGAAGGACTTAGACTTGACGCTTTGGATATCCATGCCGTAGTCTTTCAGAAGTACCAGATCGGCATAAATGCTTTTGCGCTCAGCGGTAATGTCATAGCGGTCTAAATAGGCGATCATATCCTGCACGGTTTTGGGGTGTTCTTCGTCCGTCTGCTCTTGCAGGAACTGCGCCAGATATAAGAGTTTCAGCTTGGTGTTATTGGCCATGATGTGAGCCTCCTTTGTTTGGAGTGGGTGTCTTTTTGGGGTTTAGTTTCGTGACTGCGAGGTGGAGTTCTTTCTTAGATCTCTCCGAGGGCCTACTTTTTTTCATCAGCAAAAAAAGCAGGCAAAAACGTCGCCAAAAACCAACGGTTTGTGGATTTCCTATGCGCGGCTAAGTTGCGGAAGAGAATTTTAAATTTTTACTTCGCGAACGAATGTGATATTTTCGCTGTGGCAAATATGACTCCGTTTGCGACTTATTGCTGCCGCAGATTGTGGAACGGTAGAAGTCTGTACTCCTACATTTTGCATATGTGAGCGGCCAAGCGGGTTAGGAGTAAAAGCAATTCCTGATTTAGACGAAGTTTTATCCGTATCATCGCCACGCGAGGTAATATTTTTTCTTTTATCCTGCTGATACGTGCTGAGGAAGTTTTGAAACCTTAGGTTTCAAATGGCGCTTTTGGGTACTTTTGTCGCTAATGACAAAAGTACCTCGCGGTCG
>JAZLIB010000050.1:0-8980 GCA_045617185.1 Vescimonas sp. | reverse complement strand
GGCCTCATGGCCATTGTCAGCCGTTTTTATGCGGTAGTGGACTACCCCGATGAGGATATTGAGGATATCCAACGCGAGGATATGCTGGACACTCTGCGCAATAGCGAAAATAAATTGCAGGAACTGCTTGCCACCTTCTCCCGAGGCAAACTGCTGAAATTGGGCGTGCCCACGGTGATTTTAGGCAAACCCAATGCCGGCAAGTCCTCCCTGCTCAATGCACTTTTAGGCTACGACCGCGCCATTGTCACCGATGTGGCGGGCACCACCCGCGACACAGTGGAGGAAAAAGTACGGCTCGACCATGTGCTCCTGCGCCTTATTGACACCGCCGGTATCCGTGAAACCGCCGACAGCGTGGAAAAGATCGGTGTGGAACGTTCCCGCGATGCCGCTAAGCAGTCCTCTCTGGCACTTCTGGTACTGGACGGCTCTGCTCCCATGGACGATGAGGACGAGGCCGCCATCGCCGTGGCCAAGGAGGTAGCCAATCTGGTGGTCATCGTCAACAAGGCCGATTTGCAGCGCAAAATCGACATCGGTATGCTGGCTGATCGCTTTGACAATGTGATCTCCCTCTCCGCCAAGACCGGCGAAGGTCTCTCTACTCTCACCGACCACATCACCTCCCTCTACCCCGCCGGTACCACGGCGCAAGGCGAACTGCTGACCAACGCACGGCAGGCTGACGCCGTCAGCCGCGCCTTGAACGCTATCCGTGAGGCAAGAAGTGCTCTGCGTATCGGCATGACGCCGGATGTGGTGCTCAGCGACGCGGAAAATGCACTCTCCGCCTTGGGAGAACTCAACGGCAAGAGTATCCGCGAGGATCTGGTGGCCACCATCTTCTCCCGTTTCTGCGTGGGCAAATGATGGAAATATTTACCAGCAGATGAACAAATTATAAACTTTTCAAAATCCCTTTTATTTCCCATCGATACATGGTATAAAAGATGTATCTTAACCCCCGAAAAGGAGGCATATATCATGCGAGATTATGTGATTATGACCGACAGCTGCTGCGATCTGAACGCCTATATGGCACAGCAGATGGATTTATATGTGCTGCCGCTGATGCTGCACATGGACGGCAAGGATTATCCCAATATGCTGGATGGGTCTGCCATCAGTTTTGAAGAATTTTACCAGAAAATGCGTGATGGCAAACTGGCAACCACCTCTGCCGCCAATGTAGGGCAGTTTGAAGATGCCATGCGCGAGATTCTTTCTCAGGGCAAGGACATTGTCTGTCTGAGTTTTTCCTCGGCGCTTTCCACCACCTACCAGTCCGCCGTCATCGCCGCCAATGAGGTGATTGAGGACTTCCCCGACAGTCGAATTTATGTGGTGGACACGCTGTGTGCCTCACTGGGTCAGGGGCTGCTGCTGTATCTGGCAGATGAACAGAAGAAAAACGGCTTAAATGCCGAGGAACTGGCCGTCTGGGTGGAGCAGACCAAGGGCAAGATCTGCCATTGGTTTACCGTGGATGATCTTAACTATCTGAAGATGGGTGGCCGCGTATCCGCTACCACCGCGTTGGTGGGCACAATGCTCGCCATTAAGCCGATCATGCACATGTCCGATGAGGGCAAACTGACTGCCGTAGGCAAAGCGCGCGGACGCAAGGCCAGCCTGAAGGCGCTGATAGATGCCGTGGAACGTCTGGCCATCGAGCCGGAAAAGCAGACCATGTTCATCTGCCATGCCGACTGCGAAACAGAAGCCCGATGGGTGGCAGAAGAACTGGAAACCCGGCTTCATGTCAAAAAAGTATTTATCAACTATATCGGCCCGGTGATCGGCAGTCATACCGGTCTGAACACCATGGGACTCTTTTTCTTAGGAAGTGAACGATAACTGATGAACTGGTTGGAATTGAAGATCGACACCACACCTGCCGGTATCGACAGCGTCAGCGAGATGCTGGAAAACTTAGGCATCACCGGCCTCGTCATTGACGAGGAGGGCGATTTCCACGATTTTCTGGAGAATAATCGCCAATACTGGGACTACGTGGACGAGGATTTGCTGCAGGAGAAAAAAGGCGTATGCCGCATCACCTTCTATTTAGAGGACAACGAGGCAGGTTATGCCACTCTGGCGCAGGTGCGTATCGCGCTGAGCGCTCTCAAGGCGCAGCATAGCGAGTATGCACCCCTGACCCTTACCTCCGGCAATCTCTGCGATGCCGATTGGGAGAATAACTGGAAACAGTTCTATAAGCCCATGGAGATCGGTGAGCGGCTGATCGTGGTACCTGAGTGGGAGCAGGCAAACACCCGCGGCCGTATTCCTCTGGTGCTCAATCCCGGCCTCACTTTCGGCACGGGCAGTCATGCCACCACCCGTCTTTGCCTGACCGCATTGGAAAAACACATTCACGGCGGCGAAAAGGTACTGGATTTAGGCTGTGGCAGCGGTATTCTGTCCATTGCGGCGCTGCTTTTAGGCGCTGACCACGCTTTCGCCTGCGACATCGACGAAAAGTGCGTGGATGTGGCCTATGAAAATGCTGCACTCAATGGTGTGGGCAAGGATCGCTATACCGTGCGCTGGGGCGATGTACTTTCCGATCGTGAGCTGCAAAGCGAGTTCGGTACCGAGTGCGATGTGATCGTGGCCAATATTGTGGCAGACGTGATCATGGGCCTTGCTCCCCAGCTCCGTCCGTTCCTCAAAAAAGACGGTCTGTTCCTCTGCTCCGGTATCATTGATGACCGCGCCGAGGAAGTGGCACAGTGCCTGCGCGACAACGGCTGGACGATTCTGGAAACCCGCCAGAGCGAGGGTTGGTTCAGTTATCTGTGCCAATAATAAATAAATCCATAGAAAAAGGACGCACCATACGGTGCGTCCTTTTTGTTCTGTGATAAGTTATTCTGCGGGATCCGTGGTCGGTTCAGGATCCGGAGTAGGCGTCGGATCCGGCGTCGGTTCGGGATCCGGTGTAGGTGTCGGTTCGGGATCCGGAGTCGGGGTCGGCGCGGGAGTCGGGGTCGGCTTAGACGCAGGCTTTGCCGCCTGCTTCGTACCGACCAAGATGATCTGATCGCGTGCCTCGTAATCGCTGACAGCCTCCAGATCGCTGGAAATCAGATTGCCGTCGCCGTCATACACATAGCGCCAGGTCTTGACATAGTAGCCGGTGTAGGGACTCTGCTCCTCCTGACGTGTACCTGCCGCCAGTTTGTCGGTCTTCTTCTCCACTACCTTGTAGTCAGTGACGTCCAGCGTCTTGCTGACGATTTCCACGTAACTGTTATCCACCTTGGTACCGTAGATTTCCACTGTCAAATTGTTGTTATAATAACTTGCTACGACTTTGATGGGATAATCTCTGTTGTTTTCAAACACGAAGTCGACGGGATAATCGGAAACGGTAGCATCGCAGCCCCATGTGATGTAAGAGGGCGCGAACTGGTGGCAGTAGCGTGTCACGATCTTCAGGTTCGCCAGCAACGTGGCATAGTACAAGGTGGAAGACACCTGACATACACCGCCGCCGTACATAGGCACGGTCTTTCCGCCGGAATAACCGGGTGCCTCATACCAACCGGTGGCAGCACTCTGCGGGCCGATGGTATCCAGATAACTGAGCTGATCGCCGGTATTAAGTACCTGACCGTTGATCTTAGAGGCGGCCTTTTCTACGTTCTTCAGTCGGCCCCATGAGCCACTGGCATAGGTAGTATAACTACCCAGCAAATCGGTAAACAGATGACCTTCCAGGTCTTTCTTACTGACCTTAGGTGCCACCAGCTTGCAAGGCACTTCAAATTCCTTACCCGGCTCAGCCTGATCCATCAGTTTCTGTGCCTGAGCGGCGTCAAAGTCTACGCCGGGCTTTCCTTCAATGATCTTGTCGGTAGCCACATCGTAAGAGGCATTCTTCGCTGCGCCGGCCAGTTTCTTCTGCAGTGCAGCCAGATCCAGCGGCTTGAATTCCACCTTTTTGCTGGTACAGTTGATGGGTGACAGATCACCCTTTTGCAGCGCCTCCAACAAATCAGCACACAGTTTGTCGCCGTCCACATCGCGACCGTCAGCGCCCTTGGTCAGATAAAATACATCCTTCTTTGTAAGGTCAACGCGGTAACTACCGTCTATAGGTGCGATATCCAGTTTCTTTTTCAGAGGCTTTACACTTTTCTGGAGCTGTTCCGCGGTCACGTTGGGCATGGCAGGCAACACATTGGTTTCCGCCATCCAGCTGCGTACCAACGCATAGCCGTTGGTAATAAAGTTCCCGCTGTGTCCTTCTTTCCAAGCAGCCTCGGCGGCTTCTTCGCCCGTAATAGATACGCCAAGCTCATCCATGGACACCTGTGCAGCCTCTTCACCGTCGACCGTCAGTTGAATGGTGGTCGCCTTATAGGCGTCGCCGCTCTTCTGCTCCCACTGCTCTGCGGCCTGCTCGCGGGTCATTCCGCCCATCTCCACGCCTAATATACTGGTATTGTCCAGAATCTTCGGACTCTGTGCGGCAATTATGCAAATCGCTGCACAAGCCGCTACCAGACCACCTACAATACTGCCGGTGATGATTCCGAACTTTTTCCAGCTAAAAGGTTTCTTCTCCTTAACTGCTTTCACAGCGTCTTCCGCTATTTCTTTTTCAGATTCTGCTGTTACTTTTTCTACCACTTCTTTAACAGTTTCTTCCAAGGGCTTCTGATTATCCAATTCCACTCTGCCCCCTCCTTCTCACACACAAGTTGCATTCTCTCTATTGGCAAATCATGCCGTTTAGCATTATATACTTCCAATTAAGAAAATACAACTCAAAATAGTAACAAAGCGGGGAATAATGCGCTATTTTTTTGCTTTTTTAGGGATTCGAATGGTTAAAAGAATCGCCTCCTCGGTATCCTTGCGACCCCAGTCGGCATCTACCCCTGCCTGCCGCATCATATTGAGGCCTCGGTTTATGCTGTTGAGGAACAGTCTGACGTCCTTGATGATATATGTGGTGCGCCCTTTCGGCGGCACAGTCTGCCGCTCTTTTAAGAGCTGCTCGATGTACTCCTCGGTCTGTGCCACGTTCATCTGCCGCATAGCAATGCAGTCTATCACCCGCAGTTGCTCCTGCTCGTCTGTCAGACGCAGCAGCGCGCGGGTATGTCGCTCGGTCAGTTGTGCCTCCTGCACCTTTTTCCGCACATTTTCGCTCAGTCGCAGCAATCGCAGTTTATTTGCCACCGCAGGCTGGGATTTCCCGATTTTTTTGGCCGCCTGTTCCTGACTGAGGTGATAGCGGCCGATCAGTTTGGCGATGGCCTCCGCCTCGTCCCAGAAATCCAGATCCCGTCGTTGGAGATTTTCGATGAGCGCCAGCAACGCCGAGTCCTCCTCGTCCACCTGCGCCACAAGACACGGCACTTCCCGCAGCTGGGCGATCCGCGCAGCGCGCAGTCGTCGCTCCCCCGCCACCAGTTCGTAGCCGCTCGCCACCTTTCGCACGGTCAGCGGCTGCAAAATGCCGTAGGCACGAATACTCTCCGCCAGTTCTTCCAGCGCCTCCACCTCAAAACGGCGGCGCGGCTGCTGGGGATTGGGTCTGATCTGGTTGATAGGCAGATATTGCACGCGGCTGGACAAAAACTCGCTTTTCCGATTGTTTTTCACGGTCATCTCCTCCTTTTTCCCCATTGTATTCCACCATCTGTGCAAATTCGGACGAAAACCGTCGGGAAATCATAAAAATGGTGTGCCGCCGCCCCACTTTGTGCTATACTTGGGAAAAGGAGATGATTGTATGCCGACCTTCACCATGAAAACCCCCATCGGATTGCTGCGCGTGGAAGAGCAGGATCACGCCATTACCGCTATCTGTTTCGGCGGTGACGGTGTCAGCGAGCCGTCCACACCTCTTTTGCAGCAGGCAAAACATCAGTTGAGCGAATATTTTTCCGGCGTACGCCGCACTTTCGACCTGCCTCTTAATCCCCACGGTACGCCGTTTCAAAAGGCGGCATGGTCTGCTCTTTGTGAAATACCCTACGGCGAGGTGCGCACCTATGCCCAGCAGGCCGCCGCTATCGGTAAACCCAAGGCCTGCCGCGCCATCGGCATGGCCAATCATTGCAACCCCATTCCCATCGTCATTCCCTGCCACCGCGTCATTGGCGCAAACGGCAAACTGACGGGCTACGCAGGAGGCTTGGATACCAAGCGGTACCTTCTCACGCTGGAGCAGGCCGAATTTTCCGAATAAATCAATTTCATCAGTCAAAGGCGAGGGATTCCACCGTCCTTCGCCTTTGTCCATTTGCAGGAAAGTATCTCACAGAGTTCGCCGCCAGCCTCACAAAGTCTTGAAATAATTTACTTTTTGTGCTATATTAGATTATGTATAGGTATCTGCATCTACACAAATGATAGGAGGTTTTATATATGGCAAATCGAGTAACTATGAACATCTGCGGCGAGGAGTACACCCTGGTGGCAGAGGAGAACGCAGCCTACATGGAAAAGGTCGGCTCTCTGGTGGACGAAAAGATGAGCGAGGTCATGTCGAGCGCTCATGTGGGCCGTGCTGACGCCGCCGTACTGGCCGCGCTGAACATCGCTGACGAGCTCTATAAAGCGCAGGAGGCATCTGAGAATCTGCGCCGTCAGGTCAAGTCCTATCTGGACGAGGCCGCACAGGCCAAAAACGAGGTTTCCGAGCTGAAGCGCCAGCTTTTCAAGGCACAGCAGAACAAGCGCTGATATGACCGAACTTCTCTCTCCCGCGGGCTCGTGGGAGGCCATGGTTGCGGCGGTGCAAAGCGGCGCTGATGCCGTGTATATGGGTTTTGGCTCGTTCAACGCCCGCCGCAGCGCTCAGAATTTTTCTGATGAGTCTTTTGCAGAGGCGGTACGCTATTGCCATCTGCGCGGCGTCAAGGTCTATCTGACCCTCAACACCCTGCTCACCGACCGTGAACTTTCGGATGCGGCGGACGCGCTTCGTAAAGCGTCCCAAATGGGCGCCGATGCCGTCTTGGTGCAGGATTGGGGCGCATTGACGCTTGCTCAGGAGGTGGCACCCGACCTGCCCATTCACGCCAGCACGCAGATGAGTATCCACACCTTGTCCGGCGCCAATTACGCCGTGGATTTGGGTATGGAGCGTGTGGTACTGGCCCGCGAACTTAGCCGCAATGATATTGCGGAGATTTGCCGCGGCTGTCGGGGCGAAATCGAAACCTTTCTCCACGGTGCGCTGTGTATGTGCTATTCCGGCCAATGCGAAATGTCCGCTCTCATCGGCGGCCGCAGCGGTAACCGCGGTCGCTGTGCTCAGCCCTGCCGTCTGCCCTATGGGGTGAACAGCCCCTGCAAAGGCGAGCACCCGCTGAGTCTGAAAGACGCCAATCTTTCCCCCTATATTCAGGAGATGTCCGAAATGGGCGTGGCGTGCCTGAAATTGGAGGGCCGTATGAAACGGCCGGAGTATGTGTCGGTCATCACCGCTATCTATCGCCGCCTTCTGGACGAAAAACGCGGCCCCACCAAGGCGGAACAGCGCCAATTGCTCGAGGCTTTCAGCCGCAACGGCTTTACCGATGGCTATTATCTGGGCAAAAAGGGCGCTCATATGTTCGGCATGCGGCCGGAGAATGCCCGCTGGCCGGAGGAATGGTTCTCGACCGTCAAGGCAGAATACGAAAAGGAGCATTTTGCCCTGCCCGTCACTTTTGCCTGCACGGTGCGTGCGGGTGAGTGCGCCACGCTGACCGCCACCTGCCGTGACCATACCGTTACCGTCCAAGGCGCCGTGCCCGAAGCAGCACGCAATCGCGCCCTGACTGCGGACGAACTGCGTACCCGTCTTGGGAAAACCGGCGGCACGCTCTTTACCGTGCAGGATATGGCTATCACGCTGGACGATGGCTTGATGCTCAGCGCAAGCAGTATCAATGCCCTGCGCCGCGAGGCGCTGGAGGCCATGGAATCGGCACTTCTCGCCATGCCGGAGCGCCGCACGGCGGACACTATGCCATTGCCGGATTGCCCCAACGCGGCATCTGCTCCCCTCCTCACCTGCTCCATCATGAAGCCGGAGCAGTTGACGGCGGAACTCATCGCCTGCCGGCCCGATACGGTGTATATCCCGTTGGAATTACTGGACACAATGGATTTGTCCCCCTATGCAGGTCAAACCACCTTCTGCGCGGTACTGCCCCGCATCTTCCGCACGGCGGACGAGGCGGTATTCCGCGAAAAACTGCAAAAGGCCAAGCATATCTCCGCTGTGGCCGTCAGCAATTTAGGTCACCTGCCCATCGTGAAAGACTTGGGTTTGGAGATCCGCGGCGACTTCGGTTTGAATGTATTCAACTCCCGCGCCTTGCTGTTCTTAAAAGAGCAGGGTCTTGCCACCGCCACGGTGTCCTTTGAATTGCGCCATGAACAGGTACGCGATCTGAAGAAATATATTTCCTGCGAGGCCATCGTCTACGGTGCACTGCCGCTGATGGTGATGGAGAACTGCGTCATTTCCAATAATGTGGGCTGCCGCTGTGACAAGGAGAATTACCTCACAGACCGCACCGGCGCACGCTTCCCCCTGCTACCCGTCTACGGCCACCGCAACGAAATTGAAAACAGCAAGACTCTCTTTCTGGCGGATAAGTCGGAGTATCGCCGCGTCGGCTTGCAGTATGCTCGTCTCCGTTTCACCACCGAATCACCGGAAGAGTGCGTTGCCGTACTGCGCCGCTATAGGGGCGAGGGCGATTGGCTGCCCCAGAATTACACCCGCGGACTGTTCTATCGGGGTGTAGAATAACTACTATTCGTAATATTTTATTTCTATTTTACAAATTGTTATCAATTTTACCAACAAAAGGTGTTACTATGGAACTGAAAATCAAAGCCTTGTCCCCCCGCATCGGGCAGGATATCCCCGCCCCCCACTTTGCTACTGCCGGCGCCGCCGCCATGGATCTGTGCGCCTGCATTGATGCGCCCATTACGCTTGCCCCCTCTC
>JAZLIB010000049.1:0-10273 GCA_045617185.1 Vescimonas sp. | reverse complement strand
CTCCTTTGCTGAGTGATGAGGATATTATACTTGAACTAAATATTCCATGCAACATTTTTTATAAAAGGCAAATAAAAAAGTGCTGTCCCGTAGGACAGCACTTTTTTACAAAAATTAAATCTTACATTCCACATATAACTCGCGAACCGCATTGGAGTCAGCAGCCTTGGCGGGAGCGGGTGCTGTCTCGGCGTACTTCTCCGGATGATCCCGCTTATCCAAAAACTTTGGGGCTACCTGCGGAAACAGAGCCAGCGAGAGAACGTCCTCGTCGCTCTTGGCAATGTCGGCAAATTCCTTGCGATATTTTTCCAGCTCCGGTTCCAGCATGTCCGCAGGGCGGCAGGTAATCACGTCCTCGGGGGCGATACCCGCCTTGGCGCGGACCTCGTTGCTGACCTCACCGGGCAACGTACCGTATTCTCCCCGGAGCATTGCCTTGCTCTCCTTGGCGAACACCTTGTAGCGCTCGCCCATGATGACGTTCATCACGGCCTGAGTACCCACGATCTGGGAGGAGGGGGTCACCAGCGGGGGATAACCGAAGTCCTTACGGACGCGGGGGATCTCAGCCAGCACGTCGTAGTACTTGTCTTCCTTCTTGGCTTCCTTCAGCTGAGAGATCAGGTTAGAAAGCATACCGCCGGGCACCTGATAACGCAGGGTGTTGGTGTCAACGTTCAGAACCTTGGGGTTCAGGTTGCCGGCATCTTTCAGGCGCTGAGCGACCTTGCGGAAGTGAACAGCAGCGTCGGACATCTTGTCGAGGTCGAGGCCGGTATCACGAGGCGTACCCTTCAAGGTAGCGACCAAAGACTCGGTAGCAGGCTGGGAAGTACCGTTTGCCAAGGGGGACAATGCGGTATCCACGATATCCACGCCGGCATAAGCGGCCATCAGCAGTACCATGTCACCTGTACCGGTGGTGTTATGGGTATGCAGGTGGATGGGAACGGAAACAGTCTCTTTCAGAGCCTTAACCAGAGAATAAGCGTCCATGGGCAACAGCAGGTTAGCCATATCCTTGATGCAGATGGCATCAGCGCCCATCTGCTCCAACTCTTTGGCCAGCTTGACAAAGTGCTCTTCGTTGTGGATGGGGGAGATGGTGTAGGACAAAGTGGCTTCCACCTGACCACCGTATTTCTTGGTGGACTTGATGGCCTGCTCCAGATTACGGACATCGTTGAGGGCATCGAAGATACGAATGATGTCAATGCCGTTTTCGATAGACTTGCGGCAGAAAGCGTCCACCACGTCATCGGCGTAATGCTTGTAACCAAGAATGTTCTGGCCACGGAACAGCATCTGCAGCTTGGTGTTGGGCAGAGCCTTACGCAGGGTGCGCAGACGCTCCCAGGGATCTTCATTCAGAAAACGCATGCAGGCGTCAAAGGTAGCGCCGCCCCAGCATTCCAGAGAGTAGTAGCCGATAGAATCCAGCACTTCCAGCGCGGGCTTCATGTCCTCAATCGTCATACGGGTGGCGGCCTGAGACTGGTGAGCATCACGCAGGATGGTGTCGGTGATCAGCAGGGGTTTGTTAGACAAAAATTCCATAGACATAGATGGTACCTCCTTAACCGAACAGGGAGATCAGCACGCCGGCCGCGATAGCGGAACCGATAACACCGGCCACGTTGGGGCCCATAGCGTGCATTAACAGGAAGTTGCGGGGATTGGCCTCCTGACCGACTTTCTGGGATACACGGGCTGCCATAGGAACGGCAGAAACACCGGCAGAGCCGACCAGCGGATTGATCTTTTCCTTCAGGAACAGGTTCATGAACTTGGCCAGCAGCACGCCGCCTGCAGTACCGAAACCGAAGGCCACGATGCCCATGCCCATGATAGCCAGGGTCTTGGGGCTGAGGAAGGTTGCGCCGGTAGCGGTGCAGCCAACGCTGACGCCCAGGAAGATGGTGACAATGTTCATCAGCTCATTCTGAACGGTCTTGCTCAGACGTTCGGTGACGCCGCATTCCTTGAACAGGTTGCCCAGCATCAGGCAGGCAATCAGGGGAGCAGCGGAGGGAACCAGCAGAGCCACAAAGATGGTGACAACGATGGGGAAAATGATCTTCTCACGCTTGGAAACCTCGCGCAGAGGCTTCATCACGATCTCGCGTTCCTTCTTGGTGGTCAGCGCCTTCATGATGGGCGGCTGGATCACGGGAACGAGAGCCATGTAAGAGTATGCGGAAACAGCGATGGGGCCCAGCAGAGCGGGAGCCAGCATTGCGGTGACGAAGATAGCGGTAGGACCGTCAGCACCGCCGATGATACCGATGGAGGCAGCTTCATTACCGGTGAACAGACCGCTCAGACGGCAGCCCACGTAGGTCATGAAGATACCCAGCTGTGCGGCAGCGCCCAGCAGCAGGCTCTTGGGGTTGGCGATCAGGGGACCGAAGTCGGTCATAGCGCCCACACCCAGGAAGATGAGGCAGGGATAGATACCCAGCTTGATGCCCAGATACAGTACATCGACCAGACCAACAGAAACGCTCTGACCCACGCTGACAGCGCCCAACACGGCGTCGGAAACACCGACACTGGACATTTGATTGATGAACTCCTGGGTAATGGGAGCGCCACCAAACAGATCCCAATGGATATGCCCGCCGGCGAAGAGAATCTCGTGATACATCTCAGCACCGGGCAGGTTGGTGATCAGCATACCGAAAGCGATAGGCACCAGCAGCAACGGCTCAAATTTTTTCACGATACCGAGAAACAAAAGAGCGCACGCAATGACGATCATCACCAGACATTTCCAGTTATCGCCCTGTCCGAACAGGTAGAAACCGGTCTGGTGAATAAAATTCATAATAGCTTCCATGAAATGTCCTCCGATCCGATTACTGGATCACGCACAGCAGAGCGCCGGACTCAACGGTAGCACCCTTGGCAACGCTGACGGAAGCGACCTTGCCGTCGCAGGGGCACATGATCTCGTTCTCCATCTTCATGGCTTCCAGAATCATCAGAACCTGACCCTTCTTCACACTGTCACCATCCTTGACGTTGACGGCGAGAATGTTGCCGGGCATGGGAGCGACAACCTGCTCACCACCGGCGGGAGCGGCAGCGACGGGAGCAGCGGCTACGGGAGCAGCGGGAGCGGCAGCAACAGCGGAGCCGGAGATATCTTCCAGTTCGACTTCGTATACAGTACCGTTTACATTAACTTTATATTTCTTCATGATAATATCCTCCTCAGATTATATTTTCTTAATAGATGTGATGCGGATAGCGGAAATGTCCTCGCCCATGTCCTCGGCGATAGCAGCAGAGATGGCGGCGATAAGAGCACCCTTATCAGCGATCTCGACCTGAGGCTGAATGGCAGGAGCGGCAGGTGCAGCGGGAATATCTTTTGCCGTTTTGCGGCAAATCAGGCTCATCAGAGAAACCAGCACGATAATGCAGATCAGACCGATAAACACCGTTCCCACACCCATCAGACACACAAAAAGATTGGAATAGTCCGGCATGTTTTCAAATCCCTCCCAGATTAAAAAATTTTAAATGTATTGTACCAAACATTGGTATGTAAAGCAACCGTTTTGCCACAAAAAACAAAAAATTTGACAGACTGACTAAAAAATTTTTAGGTACTTTCGTGATTTCGCACAATCAAAAAAGTGCTTTATTCTCAGGCACAGATGTGGTAAAATACAACTTGGTTTTCGCACATATTTTTATCGGGAAAGAGGGGGCTGAGAGATGACCTTTTTTGAAATATTTCTCATCGGTATTGCACTGTCCATGGACGCTTTTGCCGTGGCAGTCTGTAAAGGACTGGCTATGACGAAGATCAACTATAAGCATACCGTATGGATCGCATTGTATTTTGGCGTGTTTCAGGCATTGATGCCGCTGATCGGCTGGTTTCTCGGTTCTCAGTTTGCCCAATATATCACAAAATTCACACCGTGGATCGCCTTTTTACTTTTGGCGTATATTGGCGGCAACATGATTCGTGAGAGTTTTTCCAAAGACGAAGATGAGGAGGAGAAGACGGGCATCAGCCATAAGGAACTGCTGATTCTGGCGATTGCTACAAGTATTGATGCTCTGGCGGTCGGCGTGACATTTTCCTTTGTGGACCTGGCACTGCCTATCGGCCTTGCCGTGCTGCTTATTGGCTGCACCACGTTTGCCTTGTCCTTTGGCGGTGTGTTCATCGGTAATATTTTCGGTGCCAAGTATAAAAACCGTGCTGAGTTTGTTGGCGGTGCCATTTTGATTCTGATCGGTGTCAAAATTCTGTTGGAGCATTTTGGCGTACTATAAGAAAAAGAGGAAGCGAATTGCTTCCTCTTTTTTGTTCTGGTAATTGTAACAAAAGCATATAGTGGGTGCGAGGTGATGTGGCTTGTCCCTGATTTGTGAGGTAGTCTGTGCCATCGCACTGTTCATTTTCGGCATGACGTTGTTGGGCGATGGGTTAACCCGTGCGGCAGGGGGGCGTATGGAGCGTACGCTGCGTCGTATGACAGACAATCCATGGCGTGGATTTTTAGCAGGAACGGCTGTCACGGCGGTGGTACAATCCTCTGCCGCTGTCAGCGTGTTGAGTGCGGAACTGGTGCAAAGCGGAATCCTGACTCTGCGCCGTGTGATCCCTGTTCTGATCGGTGCTAATGTAGGTACTACGGTTACGGCATGGCTTTTGTGCGCGGCGCAGGATCTGCCATACACAACGGTGATCTCGGCTGTGCTGGCATTGATGGGTGTCGCGCTTTATTTGCTGCCGTCGCGTCGCCATTGGGGCGAGATTTTGCTGGGTATTTTTCTGATTCTGACAGGTATGGAGGCAGTCACATCAGTGGCGCAACCGCTGACGCAAACAACAGTTGTATGTTGCCTTTTTGCAGTAGAGAATCCTCTTTGGGGTTTGCTTGGCGGCATATTGCTGACGGTGCTGGTGCAAAGTTCCAGCGTATCGGTCGGGTTGCTGCAAGCGCTATCTCTCAGCGGTCAGATCAGTTATGCCGCGGCAATTCCTATGGTGCTTGGACAGAATATCGGCACGTGTTTGCCGATATTTCTTGTTGCGCTGGGCGGCAAACATCACGCAGGACAAGCGGCATGGGCACATTTGCTGTTCAATGTGATCGGATCCGCCATAACGCTGTTTTTATTAGGTGTTGTTAAGTCATTTCACTTTACAGATATTTTGGCGTGTCCAGCGGATTTTATGGGCGTTGCCATGATCCATACGGTGTTCAATCTATCCGGCGCGGCGGTATTTTTGCCGCTGAATGAAACCTTTGCCATGTGGATCGAGCGCCTTACTGTGCGTCCATGGAGCGGATCAGCCAATCGGTGATGCGTGCGGTCAAACCCCATAGGGGATAGGGCAGACCGTGGTATACGGGTACCTCCATCTGACCCGGTGTCCATGTATAGTGGGGCGGTGTCTGAACTTCATCATAGGGGAACGCATCGTCCACCTGCGGTGTCAGCTCATAGTGATAGCGGGTAGGTGGGTTGTCCTGCAGATAGCGCAGCGGTACCAGAAAGGTATCGGCGACCTCAGCTTCACAGCGTCGCAGGGAAGGTAGAATGCTCTCGTCCACACGGGCCAGTATGGGAAACATCAATCCCTCTGAGCGCAGATAGATGAAGTCCAGTTGGCCTATGATTTCGATGGACTGGGAGGGAATGCCTAATTCCTCATAGGTTTCCCGTAAAGCACAGTCTACGGGTGATTCGCCTTTTTCCATGCGTCCGCCGGGGAAGCACACCTCACTTGTGTGATGGCGCAGCCCGGCAGAGCGCACCTCGTATAATAGATATAATCCGTCCTCTTTTTCAATCAGCGGTACCAGCACGGCAAAGAGTCCCCTGGCCTCCTGCAGGGTAGGCTGATGATGACGGAACCGTTCACGAAAATCTTGCAAATTCATAGTATTTCACCTCATTTATCTGTAGTATACCATAAATTCGCATAAAGGCAACTTTTATAGGATCAACAGCAGCCCGATGGCAATCAGCAACTCCTCGTCCGCTTCCTCCTGAAAGAGAAAGAACAGAATCAGAAGCAGCAGCAAATCACCGGAATCCACATCACCTAAATGTAGTTTACCCAATATCCGATTTAGAAAACGGGATTCAGGAGCACGTTCGGACTGAGGTGGAGGTGGTGGGGGATGCGGAAGAGTTGGCGGCGGAGACGGAGATGGGGGAGACTCATGTACGGCTGCATCATGCTGTACTGTGCGGGTATAAGTGCCATTGTCGTTGCGGATATAGCGGTTATACACCCATTCAACCCTCCCACTCCGATAGAAATTTTTTGCCCAGATGGATCAGTCTTGCCAGTTTGGCGGCACGCTCGATTTTATCCTGCTTTTCCGCCTTAAGGAACGGTCGCAACGCATACAGAAGTTGCGTGGTGTTGCTATTGCTGCGTCCGTATTCCTGCAAAAGGGGCATGAATCGTCCGATGATCTTGGGATCCAAGCCGCCTAAAAGAGAGGCGTCAGGTGATGGCTTCTGCTGCGGTGGAGGAGGCGGTGGTGGCGCGGAATGACTTTGCGTATCGCCGCCGAATGTACCGGATAACTGCTGCGCCAACTGCATAACCTGCGCCATGCTGTTGGGATCTGACAGCAGCGCATTGAGTTTTTCGTCTAATTCAGCCACGCTGCTGTCTCCTTTCCCTTACTTTTGCAGGCTTTGACCGATGCGCCGGACTAAGGCTGCGCCATCCGGACTACTCATGACTTTTTTCAGCATCTGCACCATGTCGGAGGTATTGCCGTCTGCGGCTTGTGCGGTGGCGCGCTGTAAACCGGCACCGCCATCGGCGCCCGAGAGCATCTGCATCAGCTGTTGTCCGTCCTGCGATTGCATAATGTTTTGCAGCACCGCGGGATTTTGTTTGAGTCGCTGTACCATATCCGCCTGATCCATAAAATGATCCACTCCCTTATTTGATTTCATAGGGCAGTATATGTGTGGTGCATAAAAAAAGTGCCTGTCTTACGACAGACACCCTTAAAGTCAAAAAAGTGTAAATCACTTTTTTGAGATTGCAGGCTGCTGCGCGCATAATTTGCCTGCTTATGGCAGCCAAATTCCACACTTGCAGCCTGAGAGGTATTTTTTCTCACATACATGCTGCGAGAAAAAATGATTTTAATAATGGTATAGCACCCGATGGCGTATAGAGTCAAAAAATCCTGTTAGAAAGGCGCTAATGCTTATGTATTTTCAAAATCACACAACTCGCGGAGGGGGCACTCCTCGCAGTTCGGTTTTCGTGCCATACACAGCGCACGACCGTGGAGCACCATGCGGTGACAGAAGTCACTGGATTCCTCCGGCGGAATGACCTTGCGTAACTGCTGCTCCACTTTGGCAGGGTCCTTACTGCCGTCTGTGAGCCCTAAGCGTCCGGTAATGCGGATACAATGGGTATCGCACACATATCCCTCCTGCCCGAAAATATCGCCCAGAATCAGATTTGCGGTCTTGCGTCCCACGCCGGGCAGGGAGAGGAGATCGTTCATGTTATCGGGTACTTTGCCGTCAAACCGATCTAAAAGCATTTGGGCGCTGGCCACGATATCTCGGGACTTGGCGCGCCAGAATCCGCAGGAATGGACATATTCGCCCACTTCGTCCACATCGGCCTCGGCGAAGGATTGCAGCGTGGGGAAACGATTGAACAGAGCCGGGGAGATCTTATTCACGCGCTCATCGGTGCATTGGGCGGCCAGACGCACGGTGAACAGTAATTCATAGTCTTTATCGTAATCAAGAGAGCAGGCCGCATCTGGATAGAGTTCCTTCAAGCGGGAGATGATCTCTTGGATTTCCTTTGTTGTTTTCATACGGTTTCACCTCAAGGGTATTATAGCAATTACCTCATAAAAATGCAAATCGGGGATGCAAATTGGAAAAAAGTGTGCTATAATCATTCATTATCATGTAAAGGAGGCGATGATATGCGGCCATTGGCAGATGAGATCCGACCTCAGACTCTGGACGAGGTGGCAGGTCAGAAACATCTACTGGGCGAGGGTGCGCTGCTGCGTCGGCTGATTGAAAGCGGCACCAGTACCAATCTCATATTCTACGGCCCTTCCGGTACAGGAAAGACTACCATTGCCAATATCATCGCCAAGCGCACGGAAAAGGCGCTGTATCATCTCAATGCCACTACGGCCTCCTTACAGGATGTGAAAGATGTCATTGCCGATGTGGACACTATGCTGGCGCCCAACGGCGTACTGCTGTACTTGGATGAGATTCAGTATTTCAATAAAAAGCAGCAGCAGAGCCTTTTAGAGTTTATGGAAAACGGCAAGATCACCTTGATCGCCTCCACCACGGAGAATCCGTATTTCTATATCTATAATGCGTTGCTCTCCCGCAGCACGGTGTTTGAGTTTAAGCCCCTGACACCGGAAGAAACCATTCCTGCGGTGGAACGCGCTCTGCGTATAGAGCAGCAGCGCAGCGGTCTGCCCTTTACGTGGGAGGACGGTGTTCCTGCGACGGTAGCTGCTTCCTGCGGCGGTGATGTGCGTAAGGCCATCAACGCGGTGGAACTGTTATTCCGTTCTGCCAAAGTGGACAATGGGGCGCTGTATGTGACGTGTGACGATGCCCTGCAACTTTCTCAGCGCAGTGCCATGCGCTATGATCGGGAGGGCGATGAGCATTTTGATTTGCTTTCGGCTCTTCAGAAATCTATCCGCGGTTCGGATCCTGATGCGGCGGTGTACTACTTGGGACGCTTACTGGTAGCCGGTGATCTGCTCTCACCCTGCCGCAGACTTTTGGTAATCGCGGCGGAAGATATCGGCCTTGCCTATCCCCAGGCCATTGTGGTGACCAAAGCCTGCGTGGATGCGGCGCTGCAGATCGGCTTGCCCGAGGCAAGACTTCCCTTGGCAGAGGCGGCGGTACTTTTGGCAACTGCGCCCAAGTCCAATTCGGCACATGATGCCATCATTGCCGCTATGGCGGATATTGAAGCCGGCAAGGTGGGACAGATTCCACGTCATTTGCAGAATGTCCATGCCGACAGCGCCGGAACGGGTAAAGTGGCTGCGTACAAATATCCCCATAACTATCCCAATCACTATGTCAAGCAGCGCTATCTGCCGGAATCCTTAGGTAATACCACCTATTATGAGTACGGCGAGAATAAGACCGAGCAGGCTGCCAAGCGCTACTGGGACGGCATTAAAAAGGAGTGAGGGTCAGATCATGGAACTTCATTTACACGACATTGTGGAACTGAAAAAGGAACACCCCTGCGGCAGTCGTCAATGGGAGGTCATGCGCGTGGGCATGGATATCAAACTGTGTTGTCTTGGCTGCGGCCATGAGGTGATGGCGCCGCGCCGTAAGGTGGAAAAGAGTATTAAACGAGTGATTTCAGAGGAGGAAAAGGCATGAGAGGTAAATGGACAAGATACGTGGCGATGGGTATTGCGCTGCTGATGGCAGTTGTCATGCTGGTATCGCTGATTGTGCCCTACATCAATATATAATTAACGTACCGATTTAGAGGGCGGAGGATTTCCTCCGCCCTCTCTTTTTCGCTCTTTTTTGCCGCATAAGCGCCGTATAATAGGACAGCAGGGAGGAGAAAAATGTGACAGTCATCTATGTGGACAGAATCTTTTTCCTCAATGCGACGCTGGATTACCTGCTGCTGCTGACGACGGCAAGGCTTGCCGGAATGCCGCTGCGACGTGTGCGCTTTTTACTGTGTGCCACAGTGGGGGGACTATATGCCGTCGCGGTATTTCTGCCGCATTGTGCCGCTTTGGCGCATCCGCTTGCAAAGTTGCTGTCCGGTGCGTTGCTTGCTACAGCGGCATTTATAAAAGAACCGCAGCTATGGCGCCATGTGCTGCTGTTCTTTCTGTTATCCGGTGCCTTGGCGGGACTTGTACTGGCGTTGGGGTTACTCAGCGGCTCACCGGATACGTATTTCAGTCGCATTTACTATGCCGATATCAGTTGGCCGATGCTGCTGCTTGCAGCGTTGGGATATTATTTGCTGCTGCATCTGGTGTTTCACCAAGGTGCGCGGCACGGAGGGGGCGAACTTATGGATGTAACGGTTTCTATCGGAGGAAAAGAGCAATGTGTGCGCGTGCTGCACGATACCGGCAATACGCTGCGTGATCCGGTCAACGCGCAGCCGGTGCTGGTGCTGGAGCGCAGAGCGCTACATGAATATTGGACGAGTGACGAGGCGCAGATCATGTCGGACGATGCGCCGGTGGAGGATAAA
>JAZLIB010000048.1:0-3590 GCA_045617185.1 Vescimonas sp. | reverse complement strand
GTCTGCGTTCCGGTAAAGTTACCAGAGCGATCTAAACTTGGACAAGCAAAAACCCTGCTCACATGAGCAGGGTTTTTTACTTTGTTATACAAACAGATATGAAAAAGCCGAGCAAAGGTGCATGCGAACTCCTTTGCCCGGCTTTTAAAATTATGCAAGAAATCTCTGCAACTCACTCATATGAATAAGAAGGTATTCTCCAGAAAGGTATCATCATAACGCCTGTATATACGCCCACACCTACGGCAAAGAGGAGCACTTTCGGCCAACTCATTTTTATATCGCCATATAGTCGTCTCATACGTTTGTCCCTTATTTGTCCCTTATCTGTTTATTCAACGCTCATGTTGACAACCATGTCATCCTCGGTTGTTACTTCCGTTTTTCCGTCCTGATAGGTCACTGTAAAGGTATATTCCTTTCCATTGTCGTCCTGAACTACAACAGCATACACGCCATCATTTTTCACGGTCAGAATGATCTCGTTTTCGTGTGTCGAGAAATTTTTAAAACTGTCAGAGCAGCGCACCACCCGATAATCGCCGATTCCGTCAATCGTTACCGTCAGCGTGGTCTTTTTGGCGCAGCCTGCCATGCTTAAAATCATGATGCATACCAGAATGATTGCTGTAATTTTCTTCTTCATTGTTTAGATCCTCTCTGTTAATTTTTTTCTGATTTTGCTGCATTTCAACTGTAATTGCAAAATTCAGATTTCACCGATTACTTCGCCGGCGGTTTTCAATATACAGCCCTTGCTTTCATAGTATGCCAGCATTTCGGGAATTTTCTTCTTATCATAGCTGGTGACACAATCAGACAGAACCGTTACGCTGTAATCCGCTTTTCTCATGTTGAAGCAGGTGGATTTTACGCAAGCCGTGGCATCTGCGCCAGCAATGTAAAATTCATTGATTTCGTTTTCACTGATAAAGGCAGTAAAGTCCTCACTTGTCAGCGCATTGCTTTTGGTTTTTGTGAAAATATTTTCGGACACAACTTTCATATCTGAGACCAGTTCTTCGCCTCGTGTACCCGGCTTAAAGGTTCTTGTTCCCGCGGATAAATTATTATGCTTGATATAGACCGCAGGCATATCGCGGCCAACCGCCCAATCAATTGCGGTGTTAATATTATCGATGATATCTCTGTAATTCTTTGTAATGTCATTTTGAATATCAATCACCACAAGGGCTTTGTTCTGCATCATTTTATCTCCTTCAGTTCTCTATTTCCCGAATCAAAGATGATTGCACCTACCGCGCAACAGAGAGATACACCTCGCAGAATTTCTGCACGCCCTCCTCGCCTAAAATGTATATATTCGGCAGATAGGACAGCCTCTCACGGCTATACGAAATTCTCTCAAGTCCTGCGTCAAACGCCGTATGGTTTGTCAATGCCACATCGCAATGTCTGTCTGCCGCAGCGTTTTTGAATTTCAAAACGGACTCTCTCTGCCGCTGCTTGCCTTTTTCATCGCCCCACGGTGCCGTGGCACCGCCGAAAAGACAAGCCATGTGCTCCGTTCCGTTTTCATGGACAGGGAAAATGAAACTCATACAGCCTGCCGTATGTCCCGGCGTTGCAACGACTTGGATACACTCCTTGCCGCAGGCAATACGATCGCCGTCAGCTATATAGTGGTCGATGGCAAAATCTTTCCAGCAGTCCGAGCGTCCTTCTTCGCTTGGTGTGGACAGACGCAGCGTATCATCAGCCTGAGAAAGAAAGGTTTCGGTGCAATGATGATCGACAAGCCATTTGCCACAGCCTACATGATCGATATGTCCGTGGGTCATCACAAATTTCGTGATTTGCTCCTTTTCCCATCCGGCATCGTGGATAGCCTCAAGCAGTTCACGATATACCCGTTCATCAGGCCAGATGCCGTCAATTACCACAAGTCCCTCTGCGGTTTTCCAGATATAACAGGCGGTTTCCCTCTGCGCCACAATCAAAAGATTATCAAATATCTGTGCATGAGTAAACCACGACATATCCTCCATGCGTTTTATGGTATCAAAGGATAATTCCGGTATATTTTTCATTTTGACTCTCGCTTACAGCTTCGTTAGATGCGCGCCGGCCGCCTTGAGCATCAGCTTCTTCGTGCCTACCTGATCAAAAGCCACCTCAATGAGCGCATCGTTGCCCATAGGCCGGACGCTCAGCACCATGCCTTGGCCGAAAGCCTTGTGCTTGACGCTGTCCCCTGCCTGCAATTGCAGCAGAGGTGCCGAGGCCGTCTTGCGCATACCGCCCACGCTTGCCGTGGACTTCTTGGGTACGCTGGTACGAGGCTGAGAATAGGCAGATGTATAACTACTGCCGCCGGAATGGCTGCCACTCCAGCCATCGTCCCAGCTGTCACTCCACTGGGGCTGCGCCGGTTTCGGCTCCACCTTGCCGATCCACTCCATATTCTCCTCCGGAATCTCCTCCAAAAAGCGGGACGGCATATTGGGCGTGGTGCGGCCAAACAGCATACGCTGCCGGGCGTTGGTCATGGTCAGCTTTTCCTTGGCGCGGGTCATGGCCACATAGCAAAGGCGGCGTTCCTCTTCCATCTCCTCCATGTCCACCATGGAGCGATTGCCCGGGAAAAGCCCCTCCTCCATGCCCACCACAAAGACCTGCGGGAATTCCAAGCCCTTGGCGCTGTGCATGGTCATCAGGGTCACGCAGTTATCCGCATCGCTCTGACTGTCCAGATCCGTATAGAGTGCGATCTCGTCCAAAAAGCCTGCCAGCGTAGGATTCTCCGGATCATTTTCCAAAAACGCGAGAATACTGGAGGTCAGCTCCTGTACGTTCTCCAAACGTCCGCGGCTCTCCATATCGTTCTTTTCCTGCAGCATCTGCACATAGCCGGTGCGCTCGCAGACCTGCTCGTAAAACTCCACCAGTCCCATATCGCCAACGCAGCTGCGCAATTGTTCTATCATCGCTGTAAAGTCTTTTAACTTGCCAGACGCGTTCTTCAATTCCGGATATTGATCTGCCGTTTTGAACACCTCATACAGCGGCACACCCTGCTCGGAGGCAATGATCTGTGCCTTATCGATGGTGGCCGCGCCAATTTTGCGGGACGGCACGTTTACGATACGGCGCAGACGAAGATCGTCCGTAGGGTTGTTGATCACGCACAGATATGCCAGCATATCCTTGACCTCAGCACGGTCAAAGAACTTCAGACCACCGATAATCTTATAGGGAATACCGTTGCGTTTGAAGGCATATTCCAAGGCGTTGGACTGGGCGTTCATGCGGTAGAGAATCGCGTGATCACGCCAGTTGGCGCCGCGGTTGTAGTTCATCATGATCTGACCTACCACGAAGTTGGCCTCGTCACTCTCATTGAAGGTGGTCTTCACCGTCACCTTCTCGCCTGCCCCGTTCTGTGTCCACAACGTCTTGCCCTTACGCCCTGTGTTGTGACGGATCACCTCGTTGGCAGCGTCCAAAATATTCTGTGTAGAGCGGTAATTTTGCTCCAGACGGATGGTACGGGCATTGCGGTACTGCTTTTCAAAGCTAAGGATATTCCCAATATTAGCGCCGCGGAAACGGTAAATACCCTGATCATC
>JAZLIB010000047.1:0-8210 GCA_045617185.1 Vescimonas sp. | reverse complement strand
AGAGATCATGAAGGAAGTGGTACGCTGCGGACTTGAAAAGGTGTTCATAGCGACGGACTACTTTGATGCATCCATCAACAGAGTGAGCGCCTGGATAACGGGCCTTCGGAACACGCAGAAGGCGCTGCTGTACGCACTGCTTGAGCCAGACTTCAAGGCGATGCAGGACAACTGCGATTTCACATCGCTGCAGGCAAGAATGGAAGAGTACAAGCTTCTGCCGATAGGGGACGTCTGGAACGAACTGCTGGAGCGCGAGGGCGTAACGGCAGACTATTTGAGCGAAGTGAAGAAGTACGAAGCCGAAGTGCTTTCCAAGAGAGTATAATAAAAGACACAGTTAAAAGCCGCGGAGCATCCGCGGCTTTTCCGTTACTGTGTGAGGAAATAAAATAATCGATTAACAAACTGTAGAATAAACAGGCAGTCATATTGGGGGCTTTCGCACGGTTTTGTGCAAAATGTATAGATTTACATATTAAATTTTGAAACAAATGACAATTGCAAAAGAAATTAAGTTGCTATATTCTTAAACATAGCATTTAATCGATTAAATTTGTCGATTAAATAGTAAAAAACTCTATGGAGGATATTTCAGAATGAAGAAAATCTTCGCACTTGTACTTGCTCTGTGCATGGTTTTCGCTCTCTGCGCATGTGGCCAGCAGGCAGCAGCTCCCGCAGCAGCTCCCGCAGCAGCTCCCGCAGCAGAAGCAGCACCTGCAGCTGAAGCAGCTCCCGCAGCAGCAGAAGGCGGCTATAAGTTCATGCTTTCCAATGCATACTATACCGCTCCTTACTGCGCAGCTTACGACCCGTCAGCAACAAAGACTGCTGAAGAGCTCGGATGCACCCTCGAAATCCTCGACGGTGACGGCAACCAGCAGAAGCAGCTCGAGCATGCCAATCTGGCAATTGCCGAGAAGTATGACGGTTTCCTTTACTTCCCCGCAGACGTTGACGGTGCTCTCCCTGTAATTGAGGCCCTCAATGACGGCGGCATCGCATGGGTTGGCGTTAACGCTTACACCGGCGACAAGATTGAAGAAGTCGGCATGAAGTACTATGTTGGACCGGATGCTTACTCCCACGGCGTAACTCAGGCCAACACCCTTATTGAGCTCTTCCCCGACGGATGCAAGTATGTTACCATCGCTGGTACGGCTGGTCATATGCAGACCCTGTACATGGACAAGGCATTTGATGAAATCGTTGATCCTGCCAAGTACATCGAGCTTGACTACCAGAACTGCGACTTCTCCACCGAAATCGCTATGACCAAGGCAGCTGACATGATCACTTCCTACGGTCTCGCTTCCAACGGCGGCGAGATCGAATGCATCGTTTCTCAGGACGGTGGTATGTCTCAGGGCATCATCTCCGCTCTCGAAGCAGCCGGTGCAAAGCCGGGCGATGTTGTCATGATCGCTATGGGCTCCAACCAGATTCTCTATGATATGATGGCTGATGGCTGGCTCTCTGCATGCTCCACTCAGGATCCTGTTGCAGAAGGCAAGCTTGCTGTTGAAACCCTCTACGGTGTTCTCGAAGGCACTGCAGCTGAAGGCTGGACAAAGCTCCCGACTCCTGTTGCATATCCCGAAACCAAGGACGAATTCAGCTGGTTCTAATATCTGACTGAAATAAAAAGACAGGCGCCTGATGCGCCTGTCTTTTGCTATATATGGATAATTAATATTACCAATAAACAAGCTCCCAGGGAGAATTCGAATTCGAGTCGGTTGAACTGCGTTTTAATAAATTCGCACTCAGAACCAGACTCCTCGGAGCAAGCGACGGATCGTTAATATGGCGAATGCATTCGTTAACGGCTTCCGCACCCAGCTCATATCTCGGAACGCTGATCGTCGTTACCGCGGGCTCAACGAGCGTGGAAGGAAACAGGTTATCAAATCCGGACACGGGAATGTCATCGGGGACGTTTAAACCGCGTTCCTTCAAAGCTTTTATGGCACCGATAGCTGCCTGGTCGTTGGTGGCCTGAATGGCATCAAAGGCCAAACCGCTGTTCAAAGCCGCACTGACGGTATCATAGGATGCACCGGAAGAAAAGTCATTCGATACGATTAAATCATTCGATACTTTTATCCCGTTATCTTTCAGCGCCTGCTTGTATCCGGCCAGCCTGTCATGCTCATGACGCAGATAGGAAGGACCGGAAATATACAGGATTTTATTACGCCCTAAAGAAATCAGATGCTGGGTTATCTTGTTGCTCCAATAATAGGTATCAATCATAACGGAGGAGACAAGCTCGGGATCCATAGAACTTTCGATGGATACAATCGGTGTGAACTTCCCTTCATAAGAGGCAAGCTCATATGCCCAGACTTTCAGATCGTGATAGTCACAACAGGAGTCGATAATAATGGCATCGACATTCATCCCTCGCAGGTTGGAAATGCATTCTTTTTCATAGGCGAAATCATAACCACTGCTGAGAACCGTTACACGATAACCGGAGGCTTTGGCGGTTTCGAGGATGCCCCTTAAAACATCGTTGAAGAAAAGCTTGGTAATATCGGGCAGAACGACACCGATGGTATTCGTCGAAACGGTTTTCAACCCGCGCGCATTGAGGTTGATATGGTAGTCCAAATCCTCAACGGCGGTTAATACTCGGGCGCGAGCATCCGGGCTGACAAAGTGTTTTCCTGTAAAGACATTGGATACGGTTGCGACAGAGACACCGGCTCTGGCCGCAACATCTTTCATCTTGACCATTGTAGTAAACCTGAACCTAAAAAGTGTACAAAAATATAATAACAGAAATGTTGATATTGCACAACATTTATTAAAGATATTGCAAAGATTAGCACATTAATTTATAATAAAAAATCATATTTAATCGATTAAATCAAAGGATTAAATGAGACTAATTCAAAAGTATCTGAGGGGGTTTTATGAGCGAGTATATTCTTGAAATGAAGAATATCACTAAGACTTTCCCGGGCGTAAAAGCACTTGACAACGTTAACTTAAGCGTTAAGCCCGGCAGCATCCACGCTCTTGTCGGAGAGAACGGCGCTGGTAAGTCTACACTTATGAAGGTTCTGAATGGTGTCTATCATGCAGACAGCGGAGACATTTATCTGAACGGTGAAAAGGTTGAAATAAAAGATACAACCGATGCGGAAGAAAAGGGCATCGGCCTTGTATTCCAGGAATGCAATCTTATCAATTCACTCACCATTGCAGAGAACATGTTCCTGAATAAGCTGAGAAAGAAATCCGGCGGAAAAGCTTTTATTAAATGGAGCGAAATAAACAAAATAACCCAGGAATTTCTTGACAGCTTTAATTTCAATCTGAAAGCAACAAGCAAGATTGAAGACATATCTGCCTCTCAGAAGCAGATGGTTGAAATTGCAAAGGTCCTTTACAGAGAACCGAAGGTTCTTGTTATGGATGAACCGACGTCATCTCTGACAATAGGCGAAACCGAAAGGCTGTTCGAAATCATGAACAACCTGAAAGAAAAAGGAACGACGATCGTCTATATTTCTCATAAAATGGACGAAATATTCCAGCTTTGCGATACAACTACCGTTATCCGCGACGGCCAGGTTATTGAGACAAGACCCACGCAGGAATTCACGAGAGATGAAATCGTGGAGCGCATGGTCGGCCGCTCGGTTGATGCCGAATACCCCAAAAGAAATGTTGAAATCGGTGATGTCGTTCTGAAAGTGGACAACGTAGTCAGAGAAGGCATCGTCGGCCCGATTTCCTTTGAACTGCACAAGGGTGAAATCCTCGGTCTCGCAGGCCTCGTCGGCGCAGGGCGTACGGAAATTGCCGAAGCCATTTTCGGCGCGGAACCGGCAGACAGCGGAAGCATTGAAGTCAACGGAAAAGTTGCCAAAATCAAGACAACGGCCGACGGCAAAAAAGCCGGCATAGGTTTGCTGACAGAGGACAGAAAAGAAACCGGCCTGATTCTTACCTACGACCTGATCAGAAATATTTCGGTTTCCAACCTGGATAAAATACTCAACAAGGGGCTTATTGACACCAAGAGTGAAAAAGTACAGGCAACGGAACTGGCCAAAGAACTCAATGTTAAGACACCTTCCATGATGCAGCTGGCACAGAATCTTTCCGGTGGTAACCAGCAGAAGGTTGTTTTTGCAAAATGGCTGTTTTCCGATGTCGACATTCTTATTCTGGATGAGCCGACAAGAGGCATCGACGTCGGTGCAAAATACGAAATCTACTGCCTGATGAATAAGCTGGTTGAATCCGGAAAATCAATTATTATGATTTCCTCCGAGCTGCCCGAAGTTCTGGGTATGTGCGACAGGCTGGTTGTCCTTTCCGGCGGTGAAAAGGCCGGAGAACTCAGCCGTGAAGAGGCTTCCGCCGAGGCCGTTATGAAACTGGCCATCAAGAACTAAGGAGGTGCCCTTGTGAAAAAGAAATTTAATCTCAAACAATTCTTCAGAGAATGGGGACTAATATTTGTTATTCTCGTAATAATCATTATTGCGGCATCCAAGCGCCCTGCATTCTTAAGCGCATCAAACATTGTAAACATTCTTCGTTCCTATTCCACAATAGGGATTGCAGCCCTCGGTATGGCGTATACGGTCATAGCGGGAGGCATGGATTTGGCAATAGGCTCGACGGTTTCTCTCTCGGCTGTCGTAACGATGCTGATTATTAACGCAACAGCGACGCCGGACAGATTCAGTCCTTGGTGGGCCACAATCATTGTTCTGCTTGTCGGCGCTCTAATCGGTGCTATCGTAGGTGCCCTCTGCGGCGGTATTCTTGCTGCTGTCAATGGCAGAATGGGCGAGTCCTTCATTATCACCTATGCAATACAGATTATCGTGGCGGCTATTGCCAATGCTGTCGTTAAAGGGCAGTTCCAGGCACCGCAGTATAAATCCGGATTATTCAAGGCAATGGGTACGGGCTTGTGGCCGGTTGTCATTTTTGCCGTAATCGCGGTGATAATGCAATTTATTTTGGTAAAAACCAAGTTCGGGCGTAGCCTGTACTTCCTGGGCGCAAACATGGAAGCGGCCAAAATGGCCGGCATTAAAACCAGACAGACCCGATTCCTGGCACATCTGATATGCGGTATATGCGCCGGTATCGCTGGTGTCCTGGTTGTCAGCCGTGTTAATGCAGCATCTATTTCTCAGGGCCTCAACTACGAAATGGACGCTATGGCATGCGTAGCCGTGGGCGGTGTTTCCCTTGCCGGCGGCGAAGGAAACATTGTGAAGACGGTTCTCGGCGTTGTAGTACTGAGCGTTCTGCTCAACTCTTTGAACCTGATGGGCGTTCAGGCCAACGAGCAGCTGATAGTTCGCGGCGCAGTTATCATTATTGCCGTCGTAATCGATACTCTCAACAAAAAAGCACAGTTGAAGGAGGTTAAGAACTAATGACTAAGAAGTTAGGTAAATTCTTAAAGGCTGAGGCCATCCCGAGCCTTCTCCTGCTGTTTATCGTTGTGCTCGCAATAACGCACCCCAGCTTTGTGAGCCCGACAAACATTAAAAATGTCCTGATTGATACCGGCATCTACGGAATCGCGGCAATGGCTATGACAATTGCCATTATTACCGGAGCGTTTGACCTTTCCATGGCGGCAAACTTCGCCTGGGGCCAGATTTTCTTCTGCTGGATGCTGAACAAGTACGGTGCAACGGGACTCGGAATATTCTTTTCCTTTATTGCGATGGTAATAACCACCACAATTGTGGGAACCATAAACGGCATCATCACCGTTAAAACAGGAATCCCTGCATTCATTACCACGATGGGTATGAACTACGTTATGAAGGGCGTATGCCTCGTCTTTACGGACTCCGATATGATATCCACATCCAATGAGTTCGTTAAGAATTTCGGCAAGTCAACTTTCCTCGGTCTTTCATACATTACCTGGGTATTTATCCTTGTGGCGGTTATCGCCTTTGTTGTGATGAAATACACGCAGTTTGGCCGAAACCTTTACGCTACCGGCGGCAATCCGGTTGCTGCAAAGCTTTCCGGCATCAATATTGATTTTTACAGAGCCATTCCGTTTACAATCTGCGGTCTTTGCGTAGGTATAGCCGCGGCCATGTACGTCTGCGAAATCAGAGCGGGTTCCGTTCTGTACGGCACAGACCTTGCATTGACCTGCGTTGCAGCGACAGTCGTCGGCGGCACACCGCTTTCCGGCGGCAAGGGCGGTGTAGGCCGCACCGTTATCGGTATTCTGCTGATATATGTCATGTACAAAGGCCTGGGATTCCTCGGACTGGACGGATATATGAATCAGTTAGTTAAAGGCATTGTTTTGCTGGCTGTTGTATCCTTTGATGCCTATGTAACACAATCCGGAACAAAGAAGGCGTAAAAATGAAAATAGCTTTAGGTTCTTTGCAGTGCGAAGGTAACAGCCTGACACCGGTTCTTACAACCTTTAAGGATTTTGACTATGCTCCCGGCGAAGCCATGTATGAAAAAATCAAAATCATGGACATGGTTGAAGAGCTTGGAATAGAAACCGTTCCTACGATTTATGCGCATGCGCTTCCGGGCGGAGCCGTTGTTAAGGAAGACTATCTGTTCCTCGTAAACAAGCTGGTGGAAGCCTTGCCGACGGAAGGCATAGACGGAATATGGCTGTATCTGCATGGTGCCATGTGCGTGCAGGAAATCGGTTCCGGCGAGGCCTATCTTCTGAAGAAAATCCGGGAGAAAGTAGGATTTGACATCCCTATAGCCGTAGCCATGGATATGCATGCGGACAACAGCGATGAAATTCCTCAGCTGGCAAACTTCGTCACAGGCTTTAAGACCATTCCGCACAGAGATCACGAGGCTGCACAAAAGAGAGCTCTGAAAGGTCTTATGACCATGATAGAGAAGAAGATACTTCCGAAGCCGCAGCTCAGCAGATGTCCGGTAGTCATTTGCGGTGATGCTGTCCAGACGGACCTTGAGCCGCTGAAGAGCATATGCGATGAGGCCGACCGGATGGAACAGATTCCCGGAATGCTGAGCGTACAGATATTCAACGGGCAGCCCTGGGTTGATGAACCCTATATGGGCCCGAACTTCGTGGTTACGCATGAGAGCGATGAGGCACTGGCAAAAGAGTGCGCGGGCAAGCTCGCAAAGATGTTCTGGGATGCCCGGTACGATTTCAAGTTCCTTATCGAAGCCGTTGACCCGGACGAAGCCATCCGGCGCGGGATGGCGGCAGAAGAGAAACAGGTGTTCATTTCCGATTCCGGAGATAACACTACAGCTGGAGCCGCCGGTGACAATGCTTTTATGATTAACAGAATCAAAGCACTCGGAGCTAAGAACGTGCTGATAGCCGGGATTATGGATTCGGAAGCCTGCGACAAATGCTATGAGGCGGAAATCGGCGACGAGCTTACGCTTGACATCGGCGGAAGTCTGGCTCCAGACAGCGAATCAACCACCATTACCGGCAAGCTGATTCATAAAGGTGACATCGTTTCCTACAACTATGACAATGCGGGCCCGTCGGCAACTTTGGATTGCGGCGATATGACGGTAGTTGTCACCAAAAATCGTGCAGCTATGTGTCGACCGGATATATTTGAATCCGTTGATTTAGACTACAGCCCATTTAAAATTGTTGTAGTCAAACTGGGATACCTGTTCCCAGAACTGGCAGAGGTAGCGGAAAGGTCTATTCTTGCATTCACACCGGGCAGCTCTACAGAGCGTCTTGAGGACATGCATCTGAAGAACATTATGAGACCTATGTTCCCCCTGGAAGATAATTTCATGTAATCTATAAACTAAACAGTTTTAATAAAGGAGATAAAATTATGGCATATTTCAACGCAGCCGAGACAGAAGCGAGACTGAAGAAGGTACACGCGATTCTGGAAGAGAAGGGGCTGGATGCGGCACTGATTTATTTTGACGAGCTGAACGTAGCGAACGGCTGGTATCTGACGGGCTGGCACGGCCAGTTTGAAAAGGGTGCCGTGCTGGTGCCGGTAAACGGTGAGCCGTATCTGCTCGGCGGACCGGAGTCGGAGCCTTTTGCCATCATGGATGCGGCCATCAAGAAGGTTCGCTGCTTCCCTGTGTTCATGGTACCGAACGAGGAATATCCGAATGCCACCATCATAAACTTTGCACAGCTGAATGAAGAACTGAAGGCAGCCGGAACGGTTCTGAACAAGATCGGCTACGTC
>JAZLIB010000046.1:0-13546 GCA_045617185.1 Vescimonas sp. | reverse complement strand
TTTTAGTACACTTCCTGTGTAGATTATATCATACCCCGGGATAGTGTCCAAGAAAAAGCAAAATGTCTTTTGCCGCAGGGCAAAACACATTTTGTATGGCGCAGTGGGAGGGATTTGAACCCTCGTGCCGCTTTTGACGACAACACGATTTCCAGTCGTGCTCGTTATGACCACTTCGATACCACTGCATATTCACTTACTGTTTTGCAACAGCATTGATTATTATACCAAATATCTGCCGTATGTCAAGACTGAATTTGCAAAATTCAGCATTAAATTTTCAAAAGGGAGCCAATTGGCTCCCTTTTGTGCGATACCGCTTATTTTATCATGTCGGTAACGGTGTCAATTGCCGAATCCACGGTGTTTCCCATGCGGCGCATGGCTTTACCCACAGCCGTTTTCCTTGCCTGAGGATACGGCGGCATCATGACACCTACCACAACGCCGGTCACCATGCCGACGCCTACACCACGCCAAAATGTGGTCATTTGCATTTTCATCCACTCCTTTTTCGGTACACGCTTACTTTTCCCAAACCGGCGAAAAAAACACGGTGCATTTATTGCCAAAAGTCCGCTTTTCGCGTATAATATATGTGAGAAAATATTTTTTGAAGGAGCACACTATGTCCATCCAAGCATTGCAGGAACAAATTCGCGCAAAAAAGACGCCCATCGCGTTGGGACTGAGTCCGGAAGTGGCACAGTTGAACCAGCGTGTTTTGAAAAATTTCACCGATATGTACGGTGACTGCCCTATGGCCAAGAGCGAAGCCATGCGCTATCAGGGTTGCCAGGCCATTGAGGCGGCTGCAGATAAACTGCCCGCCGTGGTGTTGAAGGCAGAAAACTATCTCCGCTACGGTGCTATGGGTTTTGATGTGCTGGCCAATCTCACCGGCATTGCCAAATCCCGCGGCTTTTACACTATCGTAGACTGCCGTACCTCCCTGCCCGATGCATGGTTGGAGGGTCTGATGGGCGCTGACGCTATCACCGTGAATCCCTATGCCGGCGGCGACTGCTGCGCCGTAGATGACAAGCACGCTGTCTTTGCTGCAGTACGCACCGCCAATGTATCTTCCTCCGATGTGCAGAATCTCATGTCCGGTGACCGCCGTTTGTATCTGGCTGTTGCCGATCAGATGGCACGCCACGGCGCAGGTCTGATGGTGGAAACCGGCTATTCGCTGGACATCAAAGAACTGCGTAAGCGCTGCGAAAAGGCATTCCTTTTATTGACCCATTGCGATAACGAAAATGCCAGTTATGCCTTTGATGATTATGGTCACGGCGCATTGGTGGTAGACGATACGCTGCAGTATGCGTCCGATTATACCGCAGCCATAGACGATGCCGTCAAGGCTATGAAATCCTATATCTGCGTGCTGTAAGGAACCATTATGACGAAGATTTATCTGATTCGCCACGCTGAGGCTGAGGGTAACCTCTACCGCGTGGCACACGGTCACTATGACAGTCTGATCACCGAGCGCGGTTATGAGCAGATCCGCGCTTTGGAAAAGCGTTTTGCCGATGTTCATATCGACGCGGTATACAGCAGCGATCTATTCCGCACATGCACTACCGCAAAAGCCATCTATGTTCCCAAGAATCTGCCTTTGCACCCTGATTCCGCTTTCCGCGAGGTGAACTTAGGTGTATGGGAGGACCGTCCGTGGCAGGAACTGACCATAGAATCGCCGGAGCAGATGTTTTATTTCAACCGACATCTGGATAAATGGCAGGTAGATGGCTGCGAAAGTGCGGAGCAGGTTTTAGCACGTTACCTGCCGGCTCTGCGCCGTATTGCCCGGGAAAATGACGGCAAAACCATTGCCGTATTCAGCCACGGTGCCGCCATGCGTATCGTGCTCGGCACGCTGCAGGGTCTGCGTCCCGAGGAACTGGGTCAGACTCCCCACGGTGATAACACCGCCGTATCCCTGCTGGAGGCAGAGGGCGAGGATATTCGCGTGATCTATCGCGATGACAATCAGCATCTTCTGGACGCCGGACTGTCTACCCTTGCGGGCCAAAGTTGGACAAAGAGTAAAAATATGCTGGAGTCCGGCCTTTACTACCTGCCGCTCACCGATGCACTGCGCCGCGAACTGGCCGAACTGGGCGCCAATGTTCCCACGGACGGGCACCTCATCGTCGTCATGTTTGAAGGTCACGCCGTTGGCATCGTACAGTTATTGCCGGAGAAAGACACCTCCGCCGGTTGGATTGGCTACTATTGGCTTGCACCTGCACTCCGCGGGCAGCACCGCGGCATTGTACCCTTGGGACAAGCCGTGAAATATTACCGCACACGCGGTATCGATCGTTTGCGTCTGGCCTGCTCAGATGCTGCCACACGCCGCTTTTTTGCAAAGTTCGGGTTCCGCCCCATCGAGGGTGAAACCATGGAAAAATACATTGGTTACGAGGAACGATAAACCATGCGAGGAACAGAGTTTTTACCCGTCAGCCGCGAAGAAATGATTGAGCGTGGCTGGTACTATTATGATTTTCTGGTGGTGACGGCAGATGCCTACATCGATCACCCCAGTTTCGGCACCACGCTGATTGCCCGCCTTTTGGAGGGCGAGGGCTACCGTGTGGCCATTCTTTCTCAGCCGGACTGGCACAGCGCCGATGCATTCCGTGACATGGGCAAGCCCCGTTACGGCGTGTTGATCGGTGGCGGCAATCTGGACTCCATGGTGGCGCATTACACCGTGGCCAAGCGCCGCCGCACGCAGGATCTCTACAGTCCCGGCGGCAAAATGGGCTATCGTCCCGACCGCCCCACCATTGTCTACGCCAACCGCGCCAAAGAGGCATTTCCCGATACGCCCATCGTCATTGGTGGCTTGGAGGCCTCTCTGCGCCGTTTCGCTCATTACGATTACTGGGACGACAAGGTTCGCCGCAGTATCCTCTTTGACGCACCCGCCGATTTGCTGGTCTACGGCATGGGTGAAAGCGCCACAAAAGAGATTGCCCGCCGCCTGAAGAAGAAAATCTCTCCCGCCGAGATGACGGATATCCCCGGTACGGCCTACATCGCCGCCGATGACAGCGGTTGCAAGTTCCACCGTGCCGAATGCCCTTCCTATGAGGAAGTCTGTGCCGATAAGACTGCGTACGCCCGCGCCACCAAGATTCAGTATGATGAGCATGACCCAATCCGTGGCTGCGCCGTGCTGCAGAAGTGCGACGGGCATGTACTGGTGGTCAATCCCCCTGCCCGTCCTCTGCCCCGTGCAGAGCTGGACAAGCTCTATGACCTCCCCTATGTCCGCGAGGTACATCCCATGTATACCGAGGGCGTACCCGCTATCGACGAGGTGCGTTTCTCCATCACCCATAACCGTGGCTGCTTTGGCGGCTGCAACTTCTGTGCTTTGGCGTTCCATCAGGGCCGCATGGTCACCTCCCGCTCCACAGAATCGGTACTGCGTGAAGCGGAGGAACTGACCCACGATCCTCACTTCAAAGGCTACATTCACGATGTGGGCGGTCCCAGCGCCAACTTCCGCCACACATCCTGCGCCAAGCAGAAGAAGTGCGGTATGTGTAAGGGTAAAAGTTGCCTTGCTCCCGAGCCCTGCCCCAATCTGGATGCCGACCACAGCGAATACACCGATTTGCTGCAGAAAATGCGCGGTATCCCCGGCATCAAAAAAGTCTTTGTCCGCAGCGGTATCCGCTACGATTATATGCTGCAGGAGCATAACCGTGATTTTTTCCGCGAACTGGTCAAATACCACATCAGCGGTCAGTTGAAGGTAGCACCGGAGCATTGTGTCGCTTCCGTGCTGGACTATATGGGCAAGCCCCACTTTGACGTGTTTGAGAAGTTTTGGCGGCAATATCAGAAACTGAACGAAAAAAACGGCACCGAGCAGTATCTGGTCCCCTATCTGATGTCCTCTCATCCCGGCTGCACCATTCAAAATGCCGTGGAACTGGCGGAATTCCTCAAGCGCACCGGACATCAGCCGGAGCAGGTGCAGGACTTCTATCCCACGCCGGGTACGCTTTCCACCTGCATGTACTATACGGAACTGGATCCCCGCGATATGACACCGGTGTATGTAGCCAAATCACCCCACGAAAAAGCCTTGCAGCGTGCGCTGCTGCAGTGGGGGCGCCAGGATCGGCGGGAATTGGTCATTGAGGCATTGGAAAAGGCTGACCGCACCGACTTGATCGGCTATGGTCCGGAGTGTCTGATTCGCCCCGAAAAGGGCAGTAAATATGCTGCGCAGGCCGCCGCAAGGCAGGCAGAACCAAAGAGCAAAAAGCGTGACGGTCGCGGCCCCAAACCAGAGGGCACGGTACACCGCAGCAAGCGAAATGCTAACGGGCAAAAAGGCAAGATGTCACCCAAGAAGAAGGCCGCCTTTGCCAAGCAGCGTGCCAAAGGCAAGGCAAAATAACACCGATTGCAAGTGTATAACTACCCAAAAAAGCGATAAGATTTATCTTTTGTTTACAATCATATTATATACTTGTGTTATACTGTGAATATGAAACGGATTTGGGAGGTTTTTCCCCATGATGAACGAAAACAGCAACTTCCAGTTAAAAGAAATTTCACTGCCTGAGAACGCTTCACCTGAACTGCGCGAGTTGGCAAAAGGTATGGTGCGCGTCAATCATCTATACCGCAGCGCGCTGAAGGTGGCCATGACGCAGATGGAAATTCTGGACGAGGAATTTGCCAGTCTATATGATCATACCCCCATTCACCACATTGAGTACCGCGTCAAGACCATGGACAGCATCGTGCAGAAGTTGAAGGTACGCGGCTATGAGGCGACGGTGGATAATATTTACGCCCACATTCAGGATGTGGCGGGTATTCGCGTTATCTGCAACTACCTCGATGATATCTATTACCTGCGCAGTCTGCTGACCCGCAATGAATCCTTTAGAGTGATTCGCGAGGTGGACTACATAAAAGAGCCGAAGGATTCCGGCTATCGCAGTCTGCACTTGATTGTGGATGTTCCTATCGTTATTTCCGAGGGAACCCTGCACCTGCCGGTGGAAATCCAACTGCGCACCATTGCCATGGATATGTGGGCCAGCCTGGAACACGAACTGCGCTACAAATCCAGCCGTAACTTTGATGAAAACGATGCTGCCCGTCTGCGTTTGTGCTCGGAAGCCGTTTACGAAGTGGACCGCGAAATGCAGAACATCTATCAGGGCAAAGAAGCAGAATATCACGCATAACAAAAAGGAGTAGACTTTTGTCCACTCCTTTTCTTATGTCTTTTATCCAATTGTGCCGACCACTGACACGCCTAAAAGGCTCAGTGCACCCATGATGCATCCTGCCAGCAATACACCGCCAATGCAGGCCAGCGTACTCTTTTTCAGTCCCACATTCAATATACTGGCCGCCAGCGTACCCGTCCATGCGCCGGTACCTGGCAACGGAATCCCAACAAACAGCAGCAGCGCCAGGAACAGGCCACGACCTGCTTTCTCCTGCAGTTTCTTACCGCCCTTCTCGCCTTTTTCCAGGCAGAAAGTGAAGAACTTACCAATCACCGGCTTATCCTTGCCCCAAACCAGAATCTTCCGCGCAAACAGATAGATAAACGGCACTGGCAGCATATTGCCCACAATGGCAATGATATAGGTCAACCACAGAGGCAGGCCGAACAGTACACCGTAGGGAATAGCGCCTCGCAACTCGATAATGGGTACCATGGAAACCAAAAATACGATTACGCAATTTTTGAGCATAATGACCCCTCGTCAAAAATGATGATTAAATATTATACAGTAACTCCCATCTCTTGGCAAGATACTTCCTATCTTTCATGCATAGATTGTCCTTTTGCACAACTTTTTGTCGCAGTCATTCCTAATGTCTGTCATAAATTCGGTGTATGGTTTTCTTAAAATCTCTCGACAAAAAGACGGTTATCTTGTATACTGACAATGATAATGTAATTTATTATGGGAGGAAATGGGAATATGGATGCAACCAATATTATTTCCCTGCTCGGCGGCGTTGCGCTGTTTCTGTTCGGTATGGCCATCATGGGCGATGGTCTGAAAAAAGTGGCCGGCAACAAGTTGGAATTGGTTCTTTATAAACTGAGCAGTACACCCCTCAAGGGCGTGCTGCTGGGTACCGGAGTCACTGCCGTGATTCAATCGTCTTCCGCCACATCGGTTATGGTGGTCGGCTTTGTTAACTCCGGTATGATGAAGGTCAAGCAGGCCATCGGCATCATTCTCGGTGCCATCTTGGGTACCAGTGTGACGGGTTGGGTCATTTGTTTAAGCGACCTGAGCGGTGGCGATGGCTGGGTCAAACTTCTCTCCACTGCTACGCTGACCGGTATCATCGCCGTAATCGGCATCGTCCTTCGCATGACCGCGAAAAAACAGTCCACCGTTTATGTCGGCGACATTCTCATGGGCTTTGCCGTTTTGATGTTCGGTATGTCCGCCATGAGCGGCGCAGTGGCTCCTCTGAAAGAAAGCGCTGCATTTGTCAGTCTTCTGACCAAGTTCTCTAATCCCATTTTGGGTATTCTGGTTGGTATCGTATTTACCAGTATTCTGCAGAGCGCATCTGCTGCCGTTGGTATTCTGCAGGCATTGGCCATCACCGGTGCTATCAGTTTCGATGTGGCACTCCCCATTATCATGGGTATTGCCATCGGTGCCGCTGTTCCCGTTCTGCTCTCGGCTCTGGGCGCTAATACTGTCGGTAAACGTACCGCATTTGTGTACCTGCTGATTGATGTGCTTGGTGTGGTATTCTGGGCAACTGTTTTCTACTCGGTAAATGCTATCGTACATTTCACTTTCCTCAGCACCATTATGACCACAGTGTCGATTGCATTGATGAATACACTGTTTCGTTTGGGAACCGTCATCGTACTGACACCTTTCATCAATCTCATGGAGCGTCTGGTCTGCTTTATCATTCCCGATCAGGCAGAAACCCCCGAGGAGCAGGAAATGGATCGACTGGAAGAACGTTTCCTTGCCCACCCCGCTCTGTCTATTGAGCAGAGCCGTCTGGTTACCAATTCCATGGCAGAAAAGACGCAGGAAAACCTGTATGCCGCCATTGATTTGCGCCACAATTATTCTGACAAGGCTCAGCAGGACGTTGAGGATATGGAATCCATGATTGACCGTTACGAGGACAAGTTGGGTACCTACCTCATGAAGATTACCAGTACCTCTCTTTCCACCGCACAAAGTGAGGAGGTTTCCAAGTTCCTGCATACCATCTCCGACTTTGAGCGTATCTCCGACCACGCCTCCAACATTGGTGAGGCCTGCCGTGAGATCTATGAAAAAGGTGTCATTTTCTCCGATGAGGCCGAACGTGAACTGAGCATCATGGAAGCCGCTGTAAAAGAAATTATTGAAATTTCTTTCCGCAGTTTCATCGATAACGATGTGCAGACCGCTATCCGCGTTGAGCCGTTGGAAGAGATCATCGATGGTCTGTGCGACGAGATGAAATCTCACCACGTGGATCGTCTGCAGCAAGGCATCTGCACGCTGACACAGGGCTTCGTGTTTAACGATCTGATCACCAACTACGAGCGTGTGGCCGACCACTGCTCCAACATCGCCGTTGCCATCATCGAACTGGAATCCGATTCCTTTGATACACATGAATACCTCAACAGTGTCAAAGAGATGAAGGATGCCGCCTTTGCCCGCTACTACGATGAGTACCAGGAAAAATATGTACTGTAAAATAAAAAATACCTCCCTTTCAAAGGGAGGTATTTTTATTTAACCAAACAGTCGCAGACCAATCACACCCATGAGCACCAATGATAAAAAGAACAGTTTTTTGAAACTGTGATCTTCTTTGAACACCAAAATGCCGAACACTACGTTCATCACGGTGCCCAGTCCCGTCCAAACGGCGTATGCAGGACCAAGAGGCAGAGTTCTCGTGGCAACAGACAACAGTCCGATACTTGCCATTGTACTCAAAATAGTCAGTACGCTGAACAGCTTATTGCGAAAGCCGTCGCACAGTTTCATGCTCACGGTGAATGCCAGTTCGAAAACGGAAGAACACGCCAAAACCAACCACATCATGATGCCTCGCCCTCCTTATCACAGCATTTGAGGCCCACCAAACCAATCAGCAGCACAAGAATGGACGCCACCTTACCAACGCTCACGCTTTCATTCAGCGCCACAATGCCGATGATACTGGTGCCCACAATGCCGATACCCGTGAAGATAGCATAAGTCATACCGATTCCGAAAACACGCACTGCACGCTCTAAAAAGATAAAACCCAATATGATAAATACTGCCGCTAAGAGAGCAGGTACCAGTTTGGTAAAGCCGTAGGAGCGTTTCATAAAATAAGGCCAGATGATTTCCGTGAGTCCCGCGATCAGCAGGCACACCCACCCCATATTGCGTTTTTTCATATCTCTTTCTTCCTTTCTATCAAAAAAGCCCGGGAGCAAATTCAACCATGCTCCCGGGCTTTTATCCCGCCGTGTAGTCTTTCGACCGTTCCCTCTCGGACCTGCCCGTTTCCGGCGGAACCCTAGGGAACTTTAACAAGTATGTTCTTGTGTGAATCAGTATAGCGCACTCCGTCGCTACTGTCAACGGCAAACCCTTTTGGCAAGCCACATTCCTACCAGCACGCCCAGCAGACAGCCCACTACACTGCACGCTATGTACAGCGCACCGCCGCCAATCTTTCCCTTTTGGAACAGCTGCACTGCTTCCAGAGAGAACGTAGAAAAGGTGGTAAATCCGCCGCAAACGCCGGTTTTCCAAAAGAGCATTGCCTCACTTGACGGCTCTCTTACGGTGCTGACAAGTCCTGCCAAAAATCCAATCAGCACCGCACCCAGCAGGTTCGTCACTAATGTCAGAATGGGAAATTCACTCTTGCAGGGCAATAGACTGATCCCATAGCGGCACACTGCACCCAGTGCACCGCCTAAGGCAACACAAATAAATCCACGCATACTCTCTTAGTCAATAGACACCACTTCGTAACCGGCATCGGTCACAGCCTTGCGCAGCACTTCATCAGACACCTCTGCGCTAAGTGTCACCACAGCGCACTTCTTCTCCAGATCTACCTTGGCGCTGACGCCGTCGATGGCATTGAGTACGCTCTCCACTCTGCCGGAACAGTGCATACACATCATACCCTCAATTTTCATGGTCTTAGTCATCGTTGTTTCCTCCTCATTTGTATTATAATCCGCAGTGTGATAGCGGCGCAGGCGCAAAGCGTTACTCACCACACACACCGAGCTTAAACTCATGGCCGCTGCCGCGATCATGGGATTGAGCGTAATACCGAAAGCGGGATACAGAATACCCGCCGCCACCGGAATACCAATGGCATTATAGAAAAAGGCCCAAAACAGATTCTGCCGTATATTGCGCAGTACCGCGCCGGACAGTTCCACCGCCGTCACCACATCGCGCAGAGTACTCTTTATCAGCACGATGTCTGCCGACTCAATGGCAATATCTGTTCCTGCGCCGATGGCAAGGCCCACATCCGCTTTGGCCAGAGCCGGTGCATCATTGATGCCGTCGCCCACCATAGCCACCAGTTTCCCCTCGCCTTGCAGTTGGGCAATACACTGTGCCTTATCCTGCGGCAGCACCTGCGAAAGCACATGATCCACACCGATCTGTGAGGCTACTGCCTGCGCCGTACGTTCATTGTCACCGGTCAGCAGTACGATATCGCGTCCTAACGCCTGCAAGCGTTTGATGGCCTCTGCGCTGTCAGCTTTTACGGTGTCTGCCACGGCAACCACACCCAGCAGACGTTCCTCCTCGGCAAAAAACAGCGGCGTTTTCCCCTGCTGTGCCAGTTGCTCTGCTGCACGGCGCAGCGCTCCGGTGTTGACACCCACAAGCGACATAAACCGTTCATTGCCGGCATAAATCGCGACACCGTCCAGTTGTGCCTGCACACCGCCGCCGGGTACAGCGGTAAAATCAGACACCGCACACAGCGGTATGCGACGCTCCTTTGCCTCATCGATAATAGCACGGGACAGCGGATGTTCAGACGGTTGCTCCGCCGATGCTGCAACGCATAAAAGGTCTTCCGTTGTCACGCCCTCGGCACAAAGGATATCTGTCACCTGCGGTTTTCCCTGCGTCACCGTGCCGGTTTTGTCCAGCACCACCGTATTCACACGGTGCATCAGTTCCAGACTTTCGGCGGACTTAATCAGAACACCCTGCTCAGCAGCCTTGCCGGTGCCCACCATGATGGCCACCGGTGTGGCAAGTCCCAGTGCGCAAGGGCAAGAGATGACCAGCACCGCAATGCCGATAGACAAACAGAAATGCAGCGGCATATGTCCCACGAAATACCACAAAAGTGCCGCCGCCAACGCAATGGTGATGACCGCCGGCACAAATACCGCGCTGATGCGATCGGCCAAACGGGAAATCGGCGCTTTGGAAGAAGCCGCTTCCTCCATCAGATGCACAATTTGGGATAGCGTCGTATCGCTGCCCACGCGGGTTGCACGAAACTCCATATAACCACTGCGACTGACAGTGGCAGATGTCACACTATCACCTGTCGCTTTTTCCACCGGCAAACTCTCGCCGGTCAGCGCCGATTCGTCCACTGTGGCCTGCCCTGCCATTACAATGCCGTCCACGGGAATCTTACCGCCCTGCCGCACAATCACAATATCGCCGCAGGCGATCTCTTCCGCCTTGACGGTGATCTCCTTATTATCGCGTTTGATCACAGCAGATTCCGGTGCTAAGGCCAAAAGCGCCGTGATAGCGGTGGTAGTCTGTCCCTTGGAGCGCTCCTCCAGATATTTACCTACCGTCACAAGGGTCAGAATCATGCCTGCAGACTCGAAATAGAGATCCGGCATGTGGATATCCACTTTACCGAAAAACACCGTCAGCAGGCTGTAAACGATGCCCGCTGTGGCACCTAATGCCACCAACGTATCCATGTTCGGACTAAGTTGTATAAGTCGCGAAAATCCTACCGTGAAATAGGCACGGTTCAAAATCAGAATCGGGATTAACAGCGCAAGCTGCACCGCCACAAAGGCATAGAAGCCGCCCATATTCGCGAAAAAGAAATGAGGTACCGGCAGGGAAAGCATATGCCCCATAGCCAGATAGAATAGCGGCACCAACAGTACCACCGACCACAGCAAGCGCCGCCGCATGGCAAGAAGTGCCTTATCCTGCTGGGATTTTGCCTTGCCCCGATCGGTCTCACTCCCTCGCTGTGCCCCGTATCCGGTCGCCACAACCGCGCCAATAATGGCATCGTCCGATACTGTATTTTCATTATAAGTAACGCTCATGCTGCCCAACATCAGATTGACGCCCACAGCCTCTACACCGTCAAGTTTGCTGACCGCCTTCTCCACATGATTGGCGCAGGCGGCGCAACTCATGCCGGTCACTTGAAATATCTGTTTCATGACGATTCCTCACTTCATCAGCTTCGAGAGCACACTCACCAGTTCATCCACCACTTCATCGTCACCGCGGCGAATACCATCAGCCACGCAGGTGTGGATATGCTGCCCCAACAATTCCTTGCTGAAGCTATTGAGTGCCGCACTGGCCGCCGACACCTGAATCAGAATATCGGGGCAATAGGCATCGTTATTCACCATCTCGCGCAGGCCGCGAATCTGCCCCTCAATGCGGCTGAGTCGGTTGACCAGACGCTTGCGCTCGTCCTCCGTGCGCTCCTTTGTTTTGTGACAGCAGCAATTTTCCATAGTCAAATACCTCCCGGGGGTATATTTCTCTTGCGAGTATCATATACCCCCATAGGGTATTTGTCAAGTATCCTTACCGTTTATCGCCGGGCTTAAAAATCAGCGCTGCCAGCAAGCCGAAAAACACCGCTGCCGCAATACCGCCTGCTGCTGCCGTCAAACCACCCGTGATGATACCCAATGCGCCCTTTTCACCGATAGCCTTGGCAACACCCTTAGCTAAATTGTAGCCAAAGCCGGTCAGTGGAACGGTTGCACCGGCGCCACCCCAGTCCACGAGGTACTGATACACACCGATGGCCTGCAGGAAAACGCCTGCCACCACATAGCCGGTCAGAATACGCGCAGGGGTCAGTTGCGTCTTATCAATAAAAATCTGACCGATGGCACACAAGATACCACCGCAGATAAATGCGTTCAGGTAATCCATTTATGCTTCCTCCTTCGTGTTGGAAAATACCACGGCGTGACAGATACCGGGTACACTCTCGCCCTGAAACGAAGATGTGGGACTGAGTAATGCGCCGGTGGGAGCAAAAACAATGCGATTCCATTGTTTTTCTCTCATGTGCTGCATCAGATAGCCGTTCAATACAGCGGCGCTGCAGCCGCAGCCACTGCCGCCGGCGTGCATATCCTGCTCTTTGAGATCGTAGAGCAGCAAACCGCAATCGGTATAATTCTTTGTCATGTCGATGCCGTCCTGCGCGAAAAAGTCTACCACGATCTCATGGCCTAACGCGCCCAGATCACCCGTAACGATCAGGTCATAATCAGACGGCTTAGTATGAGTTTCGCGGAATAGCGCGCTGAGCGTATCATACGCCGCCGGAGCCATGGCAGCACCCATGTTATTGACATCAGTTACACCCTTGTCCACGATTTTGCCGCAGGTCACATGGGTGATATACGGCCCTTCTCCCTCTTTACCTAAAATGCAGCAGCCGGAGGCGGTAGCCGTCCATTGCTGGGTAGGTGTACGTTGGTTGCCGTAGGGTACCGGCATACGGTACTGGCGCTCCGCCGTGCAGTAGTGGGAAGATGTCATTGCTGCCGCCCGGTCTGCAAATCCACCGTCAATCAGCATGGCGCCCAACGCCAAACTTTCACCCATGGTGGAGCAGGCACCGTACAGTCCGTAAAACGGGATTTCGAAGCTGCGCAGGCCAAAAGAGGTCCCGATACATTGATTCAGCAAGTCCCCTGCCAACACATAATCCAGATCGCCGGCTGACAGATTTCCCTTTTGCAGCGCACGCCGCAAGGCGCGCTGCTGCATAATGGATTCACCCTGCTCCCATGTTTTTGCGCCGAAAAAGGAATCCTGCTCCAGTTCGTCAAAATAGGCGGCCAACGGGCCTTGACTTTCCAACTTACCACCGATATTGGCATAGGATATCACGCCCACTCTCTCGCACAGCTGCACAGTCTGCCGCCCCAATCGCTTTGTTGCCATTGTTTTCACCTCTCATTGATTTTGCCTTAGTTTGCCACCAATAGAGGAAAATATGAGAAATGCTCGCATAAAAAAATCAGGCCAACCAAACGGTTAGTCTGATTATATTTTCGTCTTCCATATACCAAATCGAAACCCAGCGTAGCGGATTCGATTTGGGAAGGAGGAGCAGCGTCGTGAGCGCACTCTGATTTTTGCAAAAAAATCGGAGCAAGCGATACAAAGCTTGCTCCGACGAGGTGCGCGAGGCGGGACGCACTTTTGCTGCGCAAAACTGCCGACCTTGCGGCATAGCCGCTGCGGACATTTTGCCT
>JAZLIB010000045.1:0-2979 GCA_045617185.1 Vescimonas sp. | reverse complement strand
TATACCGAGGACACCGTGGTCATGGTGGAGGGCGGTATTATGGCGGCAGGTAATGTGTCCGCCATTCTGGATAAAGACCCCGATCCTGAGCACATGCTGCGCGAAGTCATGTCCGATTTCGATCTGAAGATTCTCGAGTCCAGCGAAGTGGAGTACCGTTGCTACTGCAGCCGCGAGCGCGTGGAGCGTGCGCTGATTTCCCTGGGCGCCGATGAACTGGAGTCCATCGTGCGTGAGCAGGGCGGATGCCAGATGAGTTGTCAGTTCTGCGACACGGTATACGATTTCTCTGCCGAAGAATTGAAGGCACTCATTGAGGGAATCCGCGCTCAGTAAAAAAAATGGAAAATTTTAAAATTAGGTGTTGACATTTTCCCAATCCTTTAGTATACTTATCCTTGCCGTTCGTGAGGAGCGGCAAGGACGGGAGCATAGCTCAGCTGGTTAGAGCACCTGCCTTACAAGCAGGGGGTCACTGGTTCGAGTCCAGTTGTTCCCACCAATATGGCCAAGTAGTTCAGTTGGTTAGAACGCCAGCCTGTCACGCTGGAGGTCGTGGGTTCGAGCCCCATCTTGGTCGCCATATTTGCCTCGGTAGCTCAGTTGGTAGAGCAGCGGACTGAAAATCCGCGTGTCGCCAGTTCGACCCTGGCCTGAGGCACCATTCGCGGGCGTAGCTCATCTGGTAGAGCGCGACCTTGCCAAGGTCGAGGTAGCGAGTTCGAGCCTCGTCGCCCGCTCCAAAAACGGAAAAAGCCCTCGGGCTTTTTCCTATATGGTGACATAGCCAAGTGGTAAGGCAAAGGTCTGCAAAACCTTCATTCCCCGGTTCAAATCCGGGTGTCACCTCCAGAATTAAGGATTTCAAGCATGATGCTTGGGATCCTTATTTTTTTGCTATAAATAAAAATACTTGACCGAATTTCACCAGACAAAAACACAAAATGTTGTTTTTCACCAATTTCTGATATATAATGTAATTTGTTAATATTCCGTTTATTGGAATGGGGGAGAGAAACATGAAACGCAAATTTTTTCGGGTTTTATTGACTTGTACGTTGCTTTTGGCGGTGCTGCCCTGCGTGGTATATGCAGAAACGACCACTTTGAGCAGCGGTGGCGCGTGCCATCATGAGTGGAGCGACGAAGAAACAGCGGCGGCCACCTGCACGGCGGACGGCGTGAGGACTTACACATGCTCCCTATGCGGTGACAGTTATACGGAAGTGATTCCCGCCACCGGACACAGGGAAGTGAACGTAGAAGGAAAACCGGCCAGCTGCACCGAGGACGGTTTAACCGATGGTGCCAAGTGCGAGGTGTGCGGAGAAATCCTCACGGAGCAGGAACGGATTCCCGCTGTCGGACACACATGGGACGACGGTCAGGTGGTGAAAGAACCCAGTTTTACCGAAAACGGATCAAAGGTCTATACCTGCGAGGTATGTGGCGCTGTCAGAACGGAAAGTCTGGAAAAACTGGTGCGTGTGGATACACCTGTGCTTACGAAAGTAAACAATACATCGAACGGCGTGAAAATCCGGTGGAATGCGGTGAAAAACGCGGCACAGTACCGTGTTTTCCGCAAGAATCCCAAGGGCGGCTGGATTGGCCTGGGCATCACATCAGGTACTGCTTTTGAGGCCACCGGACTGAAGGCGGGCACAAAGTATACCTTTACTGTCCGCTGTATCGACAAAGACGGTCAGAACTACACCAGCAGTTTTGACGCCACCGGTAAGAGCATTATATATAATCCCATCACGGGGAAAACGAGGATTTATCTGTCCCCGTCAGATCAGGTAGAAAATTCCTATTCTTACGGCAAGACGAATGAAGCCGCACAATGCAACCGCATTGCAGATGCCTTGGAAATGGCACTCAGACGCTGCGGTTTCGATGTGATCAACAATCAGAAAGTGGACGCTATGAAGGAGCGTGTGGAGGAATCCAACGACTGGCAGGCTGATCTCCATATGCCGCTGCATACCAACGCATTTAACGGCACGGTCAGCGGTACACGCATTTTTACCGGCGGCACCAGCGGCAAGGACTACCAATGCGCGCAGAATGTATATGCTTATCTGGCGCCTCTGACGCCGGGCAGCGGTGATAGCATTTCCGTATATAAAGAACTGTATGAGATCAGAAATACCAAGGCGCCCAGCGTATATGTCGAGAGTGAATTTCACGATGTACCCAGCGTGGCGAAGTGGATTATCAATCACCCTGCCGATATTGGAGAAGCAATCTGCCACGGAATATGCGATTATTTTGGCGTGAACTATATGACCGAGATGCCGGTTATCCGCAGTATCGGCAATGCGGACGGAGGCGTGACGATAAAATGGGACGCTGTACCCGGGGCGGAAAAGTACCGTGTATTCCGTATCAATTCCAAGGGTAATCTGGTTAACCTGGGCAGCACTAAAAAAACCGAATTTATGGCTACCGGTCTGACTTCCGGCACGAAATATACCTTTACGGTATGCTGTATCAGTGCAGACGGCAAGGCCTGCACCAGTGACTACGCCGCAAGCAAAAGCATTACTTACGCGGCTGCACCGACTATCACGGGGGTGAGTAACAGCACAAAGGGCGTCACGGTGAAGTGGAACGCCGTGGAGGGTGCAGCGCAGTACCGTGTATTCCGCAAGAATCCCAACGGCGGCTGGACCAGATTAGGTGACACGCAGAATACTGCTCTTGAGGTTGCAGGTCTGACTTCCGGCACAAAGTATACCTTCACCGTTCGCTGCATCAGCGCCGATGGTAAGAGTTATACCAGTGGCTATGATGCTGCCGGCAAGAGTATCACGTATGTGGCAGCACCGACCATCACAAGCGTCAGCAACAGCACCAAGGGCGTGACGGTGAAGTGGAATGCCGTGGACGGCGCAGCGCAGTACCGTGTATTCCGCAAGAATCCCAACGGCGGCTGGATCGGTCTGGGCAATACCAAGAACACCGGTTTTGAGG
>JAZLIB010000044.1:0-9091 GCA_045617185.1 Vescimonas sp. | reverse complement strand
CCTCATCGGCGCGGTGCTGACCGTAATCGGTACTTTACGGAAAAGATAATAAAGAAAATGCCTGCGGGACACCACAATTTCATATAGAAGTTTTTTATAAAGAAAAAAGCCAGCCGAGGAGATTTTCTCCTCGGCTGGTCTGTTTTTGTCCGTCAGAATTCACTTTTCCTATCTTTTCTCTTGAGCAGCATCTCCGGCTCTTTCACATAACTGCGAATGACGCTGCCACATCCCCTGCATACAGAATGGTAAAGCACAATTCCACCCCACATATTATCTACTGCTGTTATCGCTCCATAGCTGCTTGCTTTGGATTCAATTACTTCTGTTCCTCCACAATAGGGGCAACTCAATACATATTTGTCCATCATCATATCCTCCACAGTTTCTTACGCAAAGAATGTAAAACGGGGGTGCTCCTTATCCACCACGCCGGTTTCGATATCCACGCTATCACCGAAGAAACGGCGCAGCAGTGTGACGAACTCATCAATAGCCTTGTGGACTTCCTCGGCGTTCACATCGGCAAAGCCATCAATCGGGAAAAGCACCGCCTTGGTTTCCTCTGTGATCTTACCTCGCTCACTCTGCCGCCAAGTCCAGCGGCGGGTACGCACCTCGTTGCCGGAGGCATAGATGGCCTCGCCCATATCGGGGGTTTCCTCCTCCGTTTCGCCGAAAGCGATAAAGGTGTCACCCTCATGGGCGGTACGCACCTGCAGGCTCTCGTCAATAGTGTCCAGATCGTGAGCGCCGATAGGCAGATGGTACTTAATGGAGATGGCATTGCCCAGGTCCACGATGGGGTTGATATGAGGGAAACCTTTACCCTTGGCAATGCGGGTCAGCAGAGCCTCGATGGAACATAAAAACTTATTGGGGTTTATATCCAAGGCACGGAACGCCTCGCGATAGGGCACGATGTCGGGGGTTTCCTTCGGCTTTTTGCCTTCAAAATACCGCTCACAAACGGCAATATTCTCCTGCAGCATCTTCTCCAGTTCCGGAATGGACTTGGTATTATCCAGACCACGCACCGCCACAGCGCCAAAATAGACGTTGGGCATCTTTTCGAGGATCTCTTTTGCTACTTCATAGTACATCATCATCGCTCCTTTATGTAGAATTTATCGAAACGTCAGCGTATCGCCCACGCATACCTCCTCTATCGGCACACGCCCATGGATAGCGGCACGTGCATGGAACGAGGTGCAATGGCACGGACACAGATGTTTCGGTTTTATGTTTTTCAAATACTCCGCCGTTTTTTCTACGCGGGGTGTCATTTCTAAAAGGTGGAAGCCGCCGATCACGCCGCAGATGCGATCTTCACCGCATACCTTCTTGGCGTAGTCGATAATATTGCAGATACCGGCATGGCTGCATCCGGCGATGATCCACAGTCCCTCCTCGCCCCGATAGGCAAGAGCCGAATCGTCCAGCAGATAGCCCGGCTGCCATTCTGCGCCATCAAACCGCTCGCCGATAGGCTCCTTCCCCTCGAACTCTGTCACACGGGGAATTTCGCCTAAGAAGGTCAGTTTTTCACTCAACTGCACCGGCTCACGGCTTAAATGCAGGGTAAAACGCGCCCCCAGTTCCTCCGGAGAAAGCGGCATACCGATCATCAAATCATCACAGCGTTTTTTCTCCAGTACATCGGGGTGGGCAATGATCACCGTCTTCCCCGCTGTTTCCGGGAAATACAGCAAGCCGCGGGTGTGGTCGTCATGGCCATGTGAGAAAACAATGGCGTCCACTTTAGCGAGGTCAATGCCCATCTTTTCGGCATTGCGGAGATATACATCAGAATAGCCGGTATCAAAGAGGATACGGATATCACCGTCCTCCAGATAATAACTTACACCCGGCTCACCCACATAGTAGGCGTCAATTCTTGTGGTATTATCCGTCAAAACCGTCAGTTTCATACCGTCATTTCTCCTTTAAGCCCATTCATGCTCACATTTTCCATTCTTCGCTTTGACACATTATAGCGCAAATGTTTTTTTCATGCAATAGTTGTTTTTATGCTTGTAACTTCCCCGCTAATCTTGTAAAATATAGGCAGAAAAGTCACAAAGGAAAGGAGTCCTTGCGTATGAAAATGCAACTTACCCCTGAGCAGCAGGCCATACTGGACGGCAGCCGCGGCGAAGTGGTGGCCAAGGTGATGAAATCTCTGGTCATGTTCGGCGAAACCTTCGGTGCGGAGAAACTGGTACCCATTACCGGTGAATACGGTCACATGGTCATCTCCTTCGGTATCGGCGTGATGAAACCGGTCTATGATCTGATGGATCAACTCATTGAGGCCGGCGCTCTGCCTCAGCAGCAGTTTACCGTCGACCCCAAACCCCTTGATCCCAATATTCCCACTAATCTTTTGCAGGATGTAGTCTTTAAGGTCATCATGTATTCTCAGCAGAAACGCTATGACGAGCAGTTGAAGAAACTGGGGCTTTATAAAAACGATGCCTATACCTGCACCTGCTATATGGACGAAGTAGGCAACAAACCCAAGATGGGCGATGTACTGAGTTGGTCGGAATCCTCTGCCGTGGTGTATGCCAACTCCGTTTTAGGTGCACGCTGCAACCGTAATTCCGGCATCTTTGATCTTTTCGGTGCTATCGTGGGCTATGTCCCCTACTTTGGTCTTCTGACCGATGAGGGGCGCAAGGCCACATGGATCGTGGACGTGCAGACCTCCAAAAAACCGGAGGCACAAATCTTAGGCAGTGCCATCGGCATGAAGGTCATGGAGGAAGTTCCCTATGTCCGCGGTCTTGACAAGTTCCTTGGTACAGAACTCAACGACAATGTATGTGACTACCTCAAGGACTTCGGCGCCGCCACCGCTTCCAACGGTGCGGTGGGTCTTTATCATATCGACAAACTGACCCCCGAGGCAGTGGAGCAGGGCGAACGCCTTATCACCGAAAACGCACAGGTCTACGTCATTGACGATGCCGAGCTTGAGCGCATTGTGGCCGGTTATCCCTGCGTGTGGAAAAATCCCGATGCGCAACCTAAGCTGTGCTTCATGGGTTGCCCCCACATGAGTCTGAACCAGTTGAAGGATTGGACACACCGTATTCAGGAGGGCCTCCAGAAGGCCGGTAATCAGAAGGTGGTCATTCCCACAGTGTTTACTACCTCCCCTGCCGTCAAGGCAGAGTTTGAGAAGACCACTGAGTCCATCGTGCTGAAAAACAGCGGTGTAATCCTAAGCGATATCTGCCCGCTGATGTATATGAATAACCCCTTGTGCGGCAAGATGCCCGTCATCACCAGTTCCAACAAGCTGCGTACCTATACCACCGCCAAGTTCTACAGCGATGATGAAATCCTTGCTCAGATCACCAAAGGAGGTAACTGCTAATGGCTAAAACATTTACCGGACGCGTGGTCGTTCCCGGCACGGCACGTGCCGAAGCGCTGGTTTCTCACGGCGGCTTCAATACGCTGGCTTCCTATCAGATGGGTCTGATGTTTGGCGACAAGCAGGCCAAGTGCGGCGATCAGAACAACGCCGATATCTACCATATGCCAATGGCTGGCAAGGCATTGTGCTTGCCACAGACTATCGGCTCTACCACCGGCGGCATGGTGCTGTTCTGCGCCTGCGCCATGGGTCGTCAGCCTGCCTGTATGCTCTTTTCCAAGCCCATTGACTCGCTGGCAGCCGGCGGCGTAATCTTAGGCGATGTGTGGACAGATGCCACTATGCCCGTCATTGACAATCTGGGCGATGAGTTTTTGGAGTATGTGAAAAGCGGCATGACCGTCACCGTCAATGAAGACGGCTCGGTGACTGTGGAATAATACTTGATAGACAAAAAAGAGGTGTGAGCCATCGGCTCACACCTCTTTTTTCGTGTCATACAGAATATCAATATTCGTAACTGCTGCCACCCACAAATTCGCGGACGATGGAATTTTTCGGTACGAATTCCGTCTGCAATGCAGGCACACCGTTGACCACCTTCATGAGGTCGGTCAGGCCGTGCTGCTCCAAAAATTCCTCGGTCAGTTCTTCGCGGAACTGGGCGATTTCCTTGAGATACTTGGCCAGAATACAGGGCTCATAGTCGTGGAAGGTGTCGATATGGATGCTGGCATTGCCCTTGTGGGGCATGATATAGTTCACCTCACCACGGTCAACACTTTCCGCGCGATTGACGGTATCCACCAGAGAGTGACCGCGGGTGTTATAGTCGCGGATCATGCGGCGTGCCACACGCAACTGCTCGGGACGGACAATCTTGTCGTCGTTGGTGATAATACGGGTACGGGGTGCCACATACAGACCGTTGGCGGCGTCACGAATCTTATCGAAAATCAGCGGATTGAGCATGTGGATACCCTCGGCGATGATGATGGCATCCTTGTCGCCCTGCATCTTGCGGTAACCGCCGGTATTACCGGTCTTGAAATCGTACCAAGGGACGTCCACTTCCTTGCCATCAGCCAACTGGCTGATACAGGAAACCAGTGCATCCACGTTCACGCAATAGGGAGACTCCCAGTCAGTAGCCTCAGGGGGCCGCTGATCCAAGGGCAGGAAGAAGTTGTCCATACTCAAAAGGCAAACCTTTACACCTAAGTTTTCCAGATATTCGCGCAGACGCATGGCGGTGGTAGTCTTGCCGGAGCCAGAGGGGCCGGTCAGCGCCACAAAGGGTTTTTCCTTTTTGCTGTTAAGAATCGTGGCAGCGGCGGCGCTGATCTTATCGTGAAAGACTTCCTCGCAGCGCAGCACAAACTGCGTTTCATTCCGCATGGCATAATTGATATTTTCCAAATCGATAACACGCATAAACTATACTCTCCTTATCGAAAAATAAAAATATACTAACAGTATAGCAGGTTTTTATCATAATAGCAACCATTCAGTTGGCAATACCGTGATGGCAGGGCTTTGTATCAAGTGTCAGCGGCAGGAATTGATAGCCGTTGGCCTTGCTGTAGTTGATAATGTCCTGCAGGGCATCTGCCGTAGTGGTTTTATAATCCGTATCGTGCATCAAAACCACATTGTGACCCTCACCGAACAAGCCTTTTGTCACCTTGTTGTAAATTTTACTCTGTGCGACCGTATTGCCGCTGGCATCACCGCTGGAAATATTCCAGTCAAAGTAGGCAAATCCCTCTTTTTCCACTCTTGTGGCCAAGCGCGCCATAATGCCAGTATTGTAATCACAGCTGACGGTATTGGAACTGCCGCCGGGGAAGCGGATCAGCCTTGCATCATAGCCGAAATTCGCCATCAGTTTATCGTGCAGTTTGCAGACATTCTTCATGAACGCCTCATCATTAGCATAGATAGTGGCATAGTCATGAGAGTATCCGTGTATACCAATGGTATGTCCCTCATTAATGGCACGGCGAATGATATCCTTCTTGGAGTCCGAATAGCAGTAAAAGGACCAGTCCTTTTTATTGCGATATATCAGATGCGGATAGCCAGATTGTAAGCAGCCTTGGTCGCCTGCCACATATTGCCGGGTTTTTCGGTGTTGTAACTGTCACCGATATTATACACTTCCGATGCCACGTGCTCCATCTGAGCCGACAGGAACGGGCGATCCTCGCCCTTGTTGCCGATGGCCATGACCACCAAATCGGCATCCAGTTGCTCGATATATTCCTCGTTGGTCATCTTAGGAGCCAACGGGTTTTCGATATTCTTCGGCAGAACGGGGGTCCACGTGCAATAAGGATCGGGTACAGCCTTAGAACGGTTACGTGCCACCACCACATGACCGTTCTCAAAGCGCATCACACGAGCGCAGTTGATGAGTTCGCCACCCTCTGCCTCGAAGTAGTGAATCAGATGGCCGCGGTTAGCGGTGCAGGCACCGTCTTCAAAATGCTCCATCATTTCCACGCAAGTGACCTTGCGCTGTTTCTCAGTTGCCAGCCAGTAAGCGGTTTCCAGGCCCACGGCACCGCCTCCCACCACAACGATCTTCTTGTCGCTGTCAGAGAGTTCATTGGGATGGGTCAGCAGCCAGGTTGCCTCTACATGGCGCATATCCTGCAGGCCCGGAATGGGAGGCAGGCCCTCCTTGCTGCCGTTGGCGAACACCACGGCATCGTACTTGCCAGACTTCAGTTTTTCGTTAGTAACTTCAGTTTTCAGTTTCACCGTCACGCCTTTTGTCTTCTTGACCTGCGCAATCAGCCATTCCATGTAGTTGTGCAGTTCGTACTTACTCAAAGGCGCACCTGCAGCGTGCATCTTGCCGCCCATCTTGTCGGACTTTTCAAACACGTCCACCTTATGACCGCGCTGTGCAGCGGTGATGGCGAAGTTCAAGCCGGCACAACCGGCACCCACCACAGCGATCTTCTTTGGATTCTCTGCCTTTGCAGGCACGGCAGGCAAAAGTTCTTCAAAGCCGGTACGAGGGTTGACGGCGCACTGAGGATGGCCACCCTCCACGAACTCATTGACACAGCCTTCCTGACAGCCGATGCAGGGGCGAATTTCCTCCACCTTGCCGGCATAAGCCTTATTACACCAGTCGGGATCGGCCAGCACGGGACGACCCAGCATGATCATGTCGGCCTTACCGTCACGCAGTGCCTTTTCGGCAAGGTCAGGATAACCCAACTTACCCACGGCAACAATAGGCACTTCCACACCCACATTGGACTTCACGCCACGGGCGGCAAAATACTCCTTAGCCACCTTGGACACATCCAGGAAGCAGCCGGCAGGCATGCCTGCGGGTGGATGGGGCAGCCACCAGTTATCATAGCAGCCAAGGTCAACGTCAAACATATCTACGCCGGCCTTGACCAGATTTTCCATATAGTTAAGAGTATCAGCGATGGAGCGGCCGTTCTTAAAGCCCTTGAGGCTCTTGACGGTGTTCATACGTTCGCCGTAGGTTTCGTTCAGAGCAAGGCTCAGATCAATGCGGTACATGATGGGATAATAGGGGCCCACCTTTTTGCGGATAGCCTTGATCAGCTCGATGCCGAAACGCTGCCAATCGGCGTACTTGCCAATCTTGCGGTGGTTGAATGCCGGAGAGGTCAGCTGATCCAGCAGATAACCCTCGTGACCGTGGAGATACACACCGTCCATGCCCATGACCTTAGCGTCCACGGAAGCCTGCGCGGCATTCTTGATGATCTTGTCGCACTCAATGTCTGTCAGCGGACGGCAAGGCACGTCTGGCAGATAAAAGTTAGGATTCAAGGAAGCAGACACGGGCAGCTGGAACTTGGTCAGCAGGCACTGGGGATTACCAACACGACCCAGACCCGGGGTCAATTGGATAAAAATACGACTGCCGCGGGCATGGACACCCTGCGCCAGATCACGCCAGCCCATGAAATTGGTGCGGGTGCCGTCAATGCGGGGGAAATAGGAATAGTTGCCCTTCTCCGTCACAGAGGCATCGATATGATGGCTGATGGGAATGAGGCCCGTGGTCAAAAGGCCAATTCCGCCCTCAGCACGGGCAAAGAAATACTGCAGCATTTTGTCGTTGGGACGGCCGGTCTCCTCTGCCATCTGACAGTTACCCATAGGTGCCATCACCAAGCGGTTTTTGACGGTCAGTTTATTGATCTGAATGGGAGAAAACAAGTTCGTATAGGGATAGAGGTCCTTGGTCATACGCGCCGTACCGCCCTGACGGTTTTCGCAGTCTGTACGCACCCAGTTACCGAAACTGTTGACCAACTGTTGTACTAAGATATCCTTTTTCAAAAGATGCCCCTCACTTTCCAGTATTTTCTAAAAATTTCTTGCTTGATATCACGTTAATCATACCATGATTTCCGCTCATAATCAACAAAAAAAGCAAGATAATGTCAATAATTTCATTGCATAATGACTGATTTTATGGTATGATACATATTGATAAATACATCTATGGAATCTCGGAATTTCCTTTAGATAATTACCCCTTGGAAAGGTTGTGAAACGCTATGGAACGGCAGACCAAAATTCTGGCTGTGGCGGGTAAAGGCGGCGTAGGTAAAACCTCCATTTCCTCGGCATTTGTCCGCTTGCTGACGGAGTCATATCCCGATGCCCGTATTCTTGCCATTGATGCCGACCCCGCCGTCGGCTTGAGTACCGCGCTGGGCGTGGAGGTACGCGAAACGCTGGACGATATCCGCAAGAGCATTGTTGCCAGCGTGGAGGACGGTGCCCCCCGCGAGGCCATTGAGCTTTTGAGTGAGGCACGCTACCGCATTTTCGACACCATGGTCGAGCAGCAGAAGTTCTCCTTCCTCGCCATCGGCCGTCCCGAAAGCGCAGGCTGCTACTGCAAGGTCAACGCCTATCTCAAGGAGGTCATCAACCTGCTAAGCCGTGATTTTGATTATGTCATCATCGACGGCGAGGCGGGTATTGAGCAGATCAACCGCCGCGTCATGGAGAAGGTCACACACCTTGTGCTGATCACCGACCCCAGCCGTAAGGGCACGCAGGTCATCGACACCATCAAGAAGGTGGCCGATGAACTGGTCATGTACGACCGCTGCGGTGCCATCGTCAATCGTATCGGCGATCCCGATATGATCCCCTACATTCGTATTGAAGGCACAGAAGTCCTGTCCTATATCGGAAGCGATAACAAGCACGCCGCCAATGATATTCAGGGTTTGAGTGTTTTTGATTTGCCTGTTGATGCACCTGTCATCACAGGCGCCCGCGAAGCCCTGCAAAAGTTAGAAATCCTGTAAGTTGTCAAAAATTTAGGAGAGAGGTGTAATACTTGAGAGATCTGAAGCATTTGATCTACTTCGAAAACCTGCTGGACAACGCCGACAACGAGTTGGTGGAAAAGGCCAAAGCGGATGGCAAACTGGCCATCGGCTATACCTGCTTCCACATTCCCGAGGTGCTGCTCAATGTAGGTAACTGCTTCTCCGTGCGTCTGCGCGCACCGAGGACCGGTTCCGTCGACATCGCCACCTATTACATGTCCAATTATACCTGCGAATTCGCCCGTGCCCTGACTGAGCGCGGTATCGAAGGCGGCTATAATTTCCTGGACGGTCTGGCCGGTGTAGATGCCTGCTCGATGATGAACCGCTTTTATGAGCACTTCGAGCT
>JAZLIB010000043.1:0-2022 GCA_045617185.1 Vescimonas sp. | reverse complement strand
CAACACCAGCGGCCTGCAATATAAGGCGTTGCAGCTAAAGGACAAGCTGCCGACAATGAGCGAGAACGAGCAGTTTGAGTTGCTCGCCTCGGACGGTATGCTTGTGAAGCGCCCAATTTTGATTGGTGATGATTTTGTCCTCGTCGGCTTCAAAGAAGCAGCCTGGGCATCCGCGCTCGGAAAGTGAATAAATGTTATGAACAACAAACTTGTAGCATGTTTCTCCGCCACCGGCAAAACGGCGAAGGTGGCTGAAAAGCTGGCATCTGCCATCGGCGCAGATCTTTACGAGATCAAGCCCGAAGTACAGTACACCAAAGCAGACCTCAACTGGATGAATAAGAAATCCCGCAGCAGCGTGGAGATGAACAACAAGAGCATCCGTCCGGCGATCATCACCGACGATGTAGACGTTTCCGGTTATGACACCATCTACCTCGGCTTCCCGATCTGGTGGTATGTCGCGCCGACGGTCATCAACACGTTCCTCGAAGCCTACGATTTCACTGGTAAGAAGATTGTCCTGTTTGCCACCTCCGGCAGCAGCGGCTTCGGTAATACTGCGGTAGAGCTGCACCCCTCTGCACCGGGTGCAGAGATCATTGAGGCCAAAGTGCTGAGCGGGATTATTACCGAGTCAAAGATCAGCGCATTGATACACGCCTGCACATAAGTCACATAGCCTACTGGGGAGCTGAGGCAGTCTGAGGCGATTTTTCCTATCTTTTTCTATATATTTTCATACGCGCGACTTTATAAGAAAAAGAATCAGTAGTATTCAGAACCTCAGGATATTAAGGGCACTTTGTGCTCTTAATAATTGATTAAATTACGCAATGGCACGGAACACGCAAAAACTGAGCTCCCAAGGCAGAAAAGAACGAAATGGTGTATCCTATACTGACTAAGACTAACAGTAATGGATACACCATTTTGATTTATGTTGAGATAGGTTGATGCTAAGAGTGGTACGCTCATCTTTTCCATTAGGACCAACCCTTCGCTGCCTCGTGCTTTTTCAGATCATCCAGATCGGTACGATTAAGTTATTTCTATCGATGGCGCTCAGCTCCGGCTTCATGCAGAGGATCGCGCCATTGCCGCGGGGAACAGCACCCTTGTCCAGCACGGCAAAGACGCGGGTCAGCTCCGTGCCGGGATTAGCGGTCTTTTTGATCTCAATGGGATTGAGAATACAGTCATGCTCCAGAACGATGTCGATCTCCTTCATATCCTTGTCGCGGTAATAATACATATAGGGCTCCACGCCGCAATTGTAGTATGACTTAGCGACCTCGGACACAACGTAATTTTCCAGAATCGCACCGTTCATCGCGCCGCTTTCCAGCACCTCGGCGCTGCTCCATTTCGTCAGATAGCTGACCAGCCCCGTGTCATAAAAATACAGCTTCGGCGTCTTGACCAGCCGTTTCAAGAGATTATTGGAATAAGGATGAAGATAGAAAATGATGCCGAGCGTTTCAAGGATCTGCAGCCACGCTTTCACTTGTGCCTGTGAGATGTCTGCATCCAGCGCGATTTCTGAAACGTTCAGCATACCAGAGCATCTTGCCGCAACGGCAGTCATGAAGCGCAGGAACTTCAGAGAGTCAATGGAATCGGACAGCTCCCGCACATCGCGCTCGATATAGGTATTCAGATAGCTACTGTAAAATATCTGCCGATTGGTATTCTGCCCGCTGACGATGGCCGGCATGGAGCCGTTGAAAATGCGCTCAAACACCGCAGGCGTGTCCATGGGCGTCCGTCCGACTTTCCGGGCAGAAAGCGCGTCCAGCTCCACAGCAAAAGGGGCAGCTGAAGCACCGTCGATCTCCGCCTGCGACAGCGAGGTCATGGAAAGCACAGCGACCCGCCCGGCAAGGGATTCCTGTACGCCCCGCATCAGCTTGAAGACCTGTGAGCCCGTCAGCCAGAAATCGCCCGGCTTGTGCGTTTTGTCCACGTGGATCTTGTTGTAGGTGAGCAGCTCCGCCGCATACTGTACCTCGTCAATCAGAA
>JAZLIB010000042.1:0-13604 GCA_045617185.1 Vescimonas sp. | reverse complement strand
ATTGGGCGACAGCGGTCTGTATCTTATTACCGGAGATACCGGCGCAGGTAAGACCACGATCTTCGATGCCATCACCTTCGCCCTCTACGGTGAGGCCAGCGGTGAAAACCGTGAGGCTTCCATGCTGCGTTCTATGTACGCCGCGCCGGAAACGCCCACGGAGGTGGAACTGGTCTTCGCTTACGGCGGCAAGACCTATACTGTTCGACGTAATCCCGAGTATCAGCGCCCCAAAACCAAAGGCGAGGGTTTTACTACGCAGAAAGCCGAGGCAGTACTTACCTGTCCCGACGGCCGCGTGGTCACTAAGGTGAAAGAGGTCAACGAGGCGATCCGCGATATTATGGGTATCGATCGCAATCAGTTTTCTCAGATCGCCATGATCGCCCAGGGCGATTTTCTGAAGCTGCTGCTGGCAGATACCAAAGACCGTCAGACCATCTTCCGTAAGATTTTCAAGACGGGATATTACCAGACACTGCAGGAACGCTTGAAAATGGAATCCGGCCGCTTGGGCAGAGAGTGTGAGGAGGCCATGCGCAGCGTCAGGCAGTATGTGGGCGGTACGCTGTGCGATGAAACGGACGTGCTCCATCTGGAACTGGATAAGGCCAAAACGTCAGAGTTGCCTACTGAACGCGTACTGGAGATTCTCGGCGAGATCGTGACACACGACCGCGCACAGCAGGAAAAACTGGTGACAGAGAATGACGCGATCCGGCAGCAGTTGGAGATCGTCCACAACCGCCTGGGCGCGGCGAAAAAACTGCAGGACGCAGAAAAACAATTGGGGGCGGCGAAGCGCGCCCATGTGGATAAGACCTTTGAATTGGCGAAGAAGAACGAGGCTTTGCAGAGAGAAAATGACAAGCAGGCCGAGGACGAAAAACTGGCGGCGGAGTCTGCCGCGTTGAAAGCCAAACTGGGCGATTTCGATGTATACGATGCCAAGTTGCACGAGGCCACTACTCTTGACGGACAGATCAAAAAGGAAACCACGGCCTATGAGGGAACAGCGCTGAAAGTCAAGGAGGCGGAGGCGCAGCTCCGTCAGTTGAAAGAAGAATTGGAAACCCTCTCCGATGCCGGTGTTAAGCGGGAAAAACTATACGCAGCACGGGAAAGCTCCAAACACTTTCAGAGCAATCTTCTGGAATTGCAGCAGCAGTTGTTCCAGTTCCGGAAACAGCAGGAAAAACTGGCCGCGGCGCAGGAACATTATTTTGCCGCAAGCCACTATGCGCAGGAAACGGCAGAGGTATATCAAGCCAAGTACACCGCCTTTTTGAATGAGCAGGCAGGTGTTCTGGCGCAGACATTAGAGGCAGGGAAACCCTGCCCCGTATGCGGTGCTTTGGAGCATCCGCAGCCTGCCTGCAAGTCGGAAACGGCACCGACGCAGGCGGAACTTCAGCAACTGAAAAAGAAAGCAGATGATGCCGGACAGGCCGCCGCTAAGGCAAGTGAAACAGCCGGTCAACTCAAAGGCATGACAGATGCCAAGGCGATGGAACTTGAGAAGAAGTGCTGCGATCTGCTGGAAGATTGCGGTTTGGAAGATGCAGACGGTCGCGTGGATTCTGAACTGCAGGTAGTGGCAGAAGAGATCCGCTTGGCAGACATCGACATTGCGGCAGAAGAGAAAAAAGTGCTGCGCAAAGAGCAGCTGTCCCGCATGATTCCCGAAAAGGAGCAGATGCTTGCGGCGCTGCAGCAGAGAATAGCGGAGAGCAGTCAGAACCTTGCCGCGGCAAAGGGCCACAGAGAGGCACTTGGGCAGGAAATTACGTTGCTATCACAGCAACTGCCATTTGCTGACAAGTGTACGGCGCAAAAGCACTTGGAGGAAATTGACCGGAAACGGCTTGCCATGCGTGAGGCGCTCATGCAGGCGGACAAGGCATACCGTACCTGCGAGAAAGAAATAGCTGCCTTGGAGGGCAGTATCGATCAGCTGGAACAGCAGTTACAGAATGCAGAGCCAATCCAAGTGGAAGAGGAACTTGCGAAGCAGCTACAACTGAACGTGCAGCAGAAAGAACTTACCGATAAGCTGCAGATTTTGCACACGCGCCTTTCTGTGAACGAAACGGCGATTCAAAATATCACGGCGACTACGGCAGGCCTTGTGGAAAAAGAGAAGAAATGGGCGTGGGTGCGGGCGTTGTCCAACACCGCCAACGGCAATGTGTCGGGCAAAGAAAAGATTATGCTGGAAACCTACATTCAGATGGCCTATTTCGACCGGATCATCGAGCGTGCCAATGTGCGATTGATGGTGATGACGGGCGGACAGTATGAGCTCAAGCGCCGTCAGGCGGCGGAAAATAATCGCAGTCAAAGCGGCTTGGAGCTGGACGTCATCGACCACTATAACGGCACAGAGCGCAGTGTCAAAACACTGTCCGGCGGCGAGTCGTTCAAGGCATCGCTGTCCTTGGCGCTGGGACTGTCCGATGAGATCCAGTCCTCTGCCGGCGGTATCCGACTGGATACCATGTTTGTGGACGAAGGCTTTGGCTCCTTGGATGAAGAGTCTTTGCGTCAGGCGATCCGCGCCTTGACGGAACTGACGGAGGGCAACCGTCTGGTGGGTATCATCTCCCATGTGGCAGAACTGAAAGAGAAGATCGAAAAGCAGATCGTAGTTACCAAGGAACGCTCCGGCGGCAGTAAAGTGAAAATCGTGGTGGACTGAATCACTTCATACAACCAAAAAGATCCCTGATTTTAAAAAATCAGGGATCTTTTATATGCAGTATTGGAAATCAAGATTGCAGGCAGGCTTTCACATAATCCACGGGGATATCCATGCGCTCCGCTACCTGCGCCTCACTCATGCCGGAGTTATAGAATCGTTTGACAACGATGGCGATATCCTCCGCCACTTCGATGATATGGTAGTCGGGGTCATAGAAACGGACAACACGCTGTCCCCAGCGATGCTCCAGCAGTTCGTGGACGTACTCCACATGATATGCTTGCAAGGTCCGGCAAAATGCGTCAATATCGGACACTTCAAAGTACAATTCCCCTGCGTTATTGCGCAGAGCAATCTCCTTGCCGCCGATGAAGGTTTTCCATGTGTCCATCGTCTGCAGGAACTGTCCGCCGCTCAATTGAACGTTGGCGCCGAAATCGCCCTCTATCTCCATGCCGAGGACATCCTGATAGAACTGCTTGCTTTTCTCAATGTCCTTTACGGCAATCAATGTACCCTTATACATGATGGTTTTCCTCCGAAATCCAAGCGTCAAGAAACTGCATCTGCTTCTCCGTATGAAACCAGTGCTCGCCGCCGTCCATAACGGTCAGCGTGGCGCAGATCTGTTCGGCGAAAGCAGAAATGGTGGCAAAAGAAGTGAGATGATCCTTACTTCCGTACAGAATCTGAGTCGGGACGGGCCAATCGATGGGGTGCGTTTTCACATAGGAGAGATACTCCCACGACAATGTCTGACCGAAAGCGGTTTCGATCTCGCCCTTTGCGCACAGTTCCGCCTCGCTTACGTTGGCCCAGCCCATCATGTCCTCGATCAGTTTTTGCATATTCACAATGGGTGAGATGAACCAGGCCTTTTCAATGCGCTTATCAGCAAGCGCACACATGGTGAAGAAAGCACCGATGCTGTTGGCAATCACCGTCACAGATTTGTACGGTGCGCAGATGCTATCAAACAGTCGGGGAAATTCTTCCTTTGCCTCCCATGGTGTCTGAGCAGAATAGTCAAGGCCCACCACATCGCAGAATGGAAAAAGAGCGGCATAATGTGCGGCCTCATCAGCGCTGCCGCCTTGGCCGTGTATATATAAGACGATAGAGTCTTTCATGCGCTACTCTCTCAGTTGCCGATGAAATTGGTGCACTCAGGCTGCTCGGTCTTAGGAAGACCAAAGGCCTCTTTACCCAAAGCGATGCTCTTGATAAGGAAGGACATATTTCTTGCCAGAGTGCGCATGGTCTGCTTGCCCTCGGCGTCCAGTTCAGCCTCGCCCTTATTGCGGCCGTGGATGGAGTTCCAATATTGGCTGGAGGCAACGGGCATACCCGCAATGGTGAAATACTTGTTCAGTTCGTCAAAGGTAGACGAGCAGCCGCCGCGGCGGGCGCATACCACGCTGGCACCCACCTTCATGGTCTTATCGAAATGGGAACTGTAAAAGAGTCTGTCGAGCAGGGCAATCAGGGTGGCGTTGGCAGAGGCGAAGTAAACGGGACTTGCCACCACAAGGCCGTCTGCCTTTTCGAATTTTTCGGCGACAACATTGACCATGTCGTCGAAAACGCATTTGCCTGTCTTGCCGCACTGACCGCAGGCGATACAGCCGCGGATATCTTCGTTTCCGATGGAAATGGTTTCTACCTCCAGACCTTCTTCGTGGAAGATGTTTTCCATCTCTCTCAGAGCGATAGATGTGTTGCCCTGCTCTCTGGGGCTGCCGTTGATCATCAGAACTTTCATAATTATTCTCCTTTATGATAGATATACTCTTGTCAGGTTACGGCCCATTTGGCAAGTTCCATCAAAATAGGAACAAGCGCTTTGGCCTTATCTGTGGGCGTGTATTCCACGCGAATGGGGACCTCTGCATACTCCGTACGGTGTACCAGACCGTCCTCCTCCAGTTCTTTCAGGGATTTGGCCAGCATAGTGTTAGAGATCCCGTTCATCTTCCGCTTGAGATCGTTATAGCGTACCGGCCCGTCGGCACAAAGCGCACATAGAACGGACAGTTTCCACTTGCCACCGATCATTTCCATGGCCTGCTGCAGGGGACATTCCTGCGTACACGGGCAGTTATGGTTGATAGACATAGTCGTTTCTCCTCAATACTCCGCTTTTTCTTATCTGCTCTTGAATTTCTGCGTGATTGACACCTCGTGCGGAGTTCGATATAATTATAGCAGGTAAGATTTTAAGAGTAAAGAGCGATTTAAGAGTGAGGAGAACTGCCAGCATGGAAAAATTCGATTTGACCGCCTATCTGACCGGCGGTGTGGAAAACATTGTGAAAAATATCCTCCGCGCGACGCTGAAAGACCCCAAGGAAAGCGCGTTCATGCTGAAATACAGCATGGCCAGCAAGGAGGCATCCAAAAAGCGCGCAGCGGCGGAAGAAAAGGGGGAACATATCCCACCCTTTTTGATTTGCAGTATCACCAGTTCCTGCAACCTGCACTGCGCCGGCTGCTATGCGCGGCATAATCACGCCTGCGGAGATGAAGCACCGGTTTCGCAATTGACCGATAAGGAATGGCTGCAAATCTTCCGTGAGGCAAAAGATCTGGGCGTGGGTTTCATTCTGCTGGCCGGCGGTGAGCCGATGATCCGCAAGGATGTGATAGCCGCAGCGGGCACGGTGCCGGAGATTCTGTTCCCGATCTTTACCAACGGCACGATGATCGACGAGGAATATATCAGACTGTTTGACAGCTGCCGCAACCTGGTGCCGGTGTTCAGCATCGAGGGACATCAGGAGAAGACGGACGCACGGCGCGGTCTTGGTGTGTATCAGCGTCTGACGGACGGTATGGCGAAGATGCAGGAAAACCACCTGATCTTTGGCGCATCTGTCACCGTAACGAGAGAAAATATGAAAGAATCCCTTTCCGAGGAATTCGTGGAAAAACTGGGTAACCGTGGCTGCAAGGTGGTGTTCTATGTAGAATATGTCCCTGTCAGCAAGGAAACGGCTGATCTTGCGCCCAGCGACGAAGAGCGTACATACATGGATGAACAACTGCGGCATTTGCGTGAGCAGTATCCGGAAATGCTGTTTGTATCTTTCCCCGGTGATGAGAAAAGTTCGGGCGGCTGTCTGGCTGCCGGCAGAGGCTTTTTCCATATCAATTCCCACGGCGGCGCAGAACCTTGCCCGTTCTCCCCGTATTCCGATATGAATGTGCGGGATACTTCCCTCAAGGAGGCACTTTCCTCCCGACTGTTCCAGTCGCTGCAGAGTGAAAGTGTACTGACCGGAGAGCATACGGGCGGCTGCGTGTTGTTTGAGCAAAAGGATAAAGTGGAGGCCATACTGGCCAGAGGAGAACAGAAATGAAGAATTTAGAAGAATCCGTACGCAGCAGAAGAAGCGTACGCACCTATGACCAGCGGTCCTTGACCGCGCAGGACAGAGAGGCGCTCTGCGCCTATATGGAGAAAATCGAGAACCCTTACGGCCTGAGCGTGGAATTCCGCCTGCTTGAAGGTATGGGAAGTCCCGTTGTGGTTGGCTCAGACCTCTTTGTGGCAGGCAAGATGGAAAAGGCTGCGCACATGAACGAGGCCTTTGGCTACAGTTTTGAGAAGATGGTTCTGTTCGCGGAATCTATGGGTGTCGGCACCGTGTGGATCGGCGGTACTATGGACAGAGGCGCTTTTGAAAAAGCCGTGGCATTATCTGACAATGAGGTAATGCCCTGCGTCAGTCCCCTCGGCTATCCGGCAAAGAAGATGTCTTTGCGTGAAACAATGATGCGCAAAACGGTGAAGGCAAATGAGCGCCTGCCCTTTGAGCAGATCGTGTTTCAGGGCAGTTTTGAAAAGCCTATGACAAAGGACGAGGCCGGCGCGCTGCAGCTGCCTTTGGAAATGGTACGCCTTGCCCCGTCCGCCATCAATAAGCAGCCTTGGCGTATGGTGGTGACAGACGGCATGGTTCACTTCTATATCAAGCGCTCCAAGGGCTTTGGCAGCGGCGAGATCGATATGCAGAAGATCGACATGGGTATCGCGCTCTGCCACTTCGACATGATGGCAAAAGATCTGGGCCTGAACCCCGAATTTGTCATCGACGAGCCGGAGGTGGCCGGTAAGGGCGATATGGAGTATATCGCATCGTATCGTTACAACGGATAATCATTCTATACCATAAAACTGCCGGGTCGGAGAAATCCGATCCGGCAGTTTTTGCGCAAAATATACCGCGTATGGGGATATCGATCATCAATCGGCTTTGTGATTGGCTGCCGAGAATGGGCAGTGTATGCCGAGGCACTGATTGTTCCTTGCGGAAAAATCACAGATAATCTCCGGCTTTTCCATTTCTATTCCGAAATGCTCATGCACGAAATCGATGGCAGAGAGAATGGAAAGAAAAGAGTCACGCTTGCAGCAGCGCGGCCCGCCGACTGAGCCGATGGCATCGAGAGATTTTGCAGTCATTCGGTTGGAAAGCCCGAAAGGCTCGGCGGTAAGGGGCGTGGAACCGGAAATGATGGAAACAAACATTCCCGTGCTGATACCGGCACCGCAGGCACCCCAGAATCCGCAGGCACCACCGGGAACGCTCTGACCCCGATTCTTCATTTCCACCAGTGCTTTGGCAAGATCTATCTCGCCGCCTGCATTCTTATACGCCGTCAGAAGCGCCGCACCAACCATGATATGATGCTCCGGCCCGTGCATGTGGCAGAACGGAAGGTGCATCATTTTCTTGATGATTTCTATGGGATTCCTTGACGTTTCGGTAAGGCATACGCCGAAGATGCTGTCAATACCCTCCGTGTGACACTGGTTGCAGACATAGTGACCGTTTACACAGCGGGTCTTGCTGAGTTCCTCTTTATGGCAGATAGCGCACTCCATCAGCGTATCTTCATTCAGATATTCCAAAGGTGCTTTGCAGATCAGACATTCCTCTTTCATGAAATCACATCCTTTATTCTATCAGATCATAGCACAAAATGCGGAGGAACTCAATGCTGCAAAACTTGCTCAATTGATTTTGCCGAACTTTGCCGAAATCTATTGAAAATCTGAGAATAATCCTACATAATACATATTGTCAGGCGGGTTATTCCCACGATGCTGACGGAAATATACGGACTGCCGACTCGGAGAAGGTGACGGCGCAGTCAGGAGAGATAAAATGAAACATTGTTCATATAAAATTCTCGTACTTCCCTTAATGCTGCTTCTCATGCTCAGCGCAATGCTGATCGGAACGCCGACAGTTCTGGCTGCGGAAACGCCGGTGGCGGCCACTGTGGATGAGCTGACCGGTGCGCTGATGAATGCCAATGACGGCGATACTATTCTGGTCGGCGATATCACCTTTAAGCCCATGCCTATGGGCATGATCGTTGTTCCGAAAAATGTGACCATCAAGAGCGGCCTGGATACGAATGCGGTGTTTACCAATGCCACGTTCGCACTTAACGGCAACACAGCGGATTCATCACCTCTGACGGTGAGATTTGAAAATATCGATTTTCGCGGAGATAATGCGGGTGTGCCTTTGGATCCTGCTTCGCCGCCCTCTATCAGCAGCCAGATGCCCGGCATCATGAAAACAATGTGCGCGGCTATTTTCAAGATGAATGTTGACGCCACGTATGTGGGCTGCACGTTTGAAGGCTATCACTACGGATACGGCGGCATTTTCAGCGCCATTTATTCCTCGGCGGATAATATCAATGCGCTGAATCTGGCATTGAATGGCTGCACATTCCGCAACAATGCGGCGAAATACGGAGGCAGCATCTATCTGTCAGGATATGGACACAATATCAGTCTGGACGCCCGCCATTGTATTTTTGAGGACAACGCGGCGACCACCGGCGGCGCCATTTGGGCAGAGGACGCCAATGTTCATCTGCTTGACTGTTCTTTAGTCGGGAATCAGTATCTGAGTGCAGAAGTGGACGAGCCCAACGGCGGTGGCTTGGCGCTATATAACTGCGGCGTAGATCTGGACGGCTGCCTGATTGCCAACAACACCTCCGGCGGTGACGGTGCAGGTGTCTTCTGCGAAATTTCACCGTTCAAGACTCTGATCATGGAGAACTGCACGGTGATCGGTAATACCGCTGCGGAAGATGAGGGTATTTCCGTGGCCCTTGCCAAAACAAACTATGATACATCGGCGGCGGCGCATATCTATTTCTCGTCGCTCTTTGGTGAGCAGAACTTCGCCGATAATGTGGAGTTGTTTGGCTGCTTGCTTGTGGAGAAGAATATCATTGAGCAAGAGCCCAGCGAGGAGAACGGCTACTGTCTGGAAGTGACACCGGAAACCGCGGAGGAAATGGGCCTGATCCCGGACACGCCGGAGCATGTGACACTCCCGGCGGGCGAATACTCGATTCCGAAAGAGAAAACTGATAAAGTAGCCGGCGGGAAATTCGCCAATAGTCTTGGACAACTGCAGGTCGGCGATAACTATGGAAAGGAAACGGAGCTTACCATAGAGAAGACACCGAGCGACACAGAAACCAAGGCTCTCCAATACGGTGATGAACTGTCCCTCGATGACCCCGAAAGAAACGGCTTCGACTTTGCAGACTGGGCCTATCCGGACGGTACGGTGCTGGAAGACGGCAAGGTTTTCATGGGTGGCGATATGGGTGATGGAAGAATAGCGGCGATCTGGCACTTCATCCTTTCGAAAAACCTCTATGTGATCTGGTTGCCACTGGCTGCGCTTGCTGCCATTGTTGCCTTTATATTCTATCGGAAGAAAAAGAAAGCCGCTGCTGCGGCTGCCCCGGTAGCCGAAATGGCGACTGAGGAGGTTGCCGCTCTGCCGGACGACTGGGTAGACCGCGTGTGCGAAAGGACGGATGTTTCCGAGCAACTTTCCAAGCGCGAGATAGAAGTGATGCATAAACTGTTGGAAGGTAAGAGCAGAAAACAGATCGCGGAAGAACTGTTTATCACAGAATCCACAGTCAAAAAGCATACGACGAGCATTTATGCAAAACTTGAAGTTTCCGGAAGAATTGAACTGATTTCCAAAATGACCCGACAGTAATATAAGTTGCAAAATATAAACAGCAAATAAACAATGTTAAAAAAGAGGTGATCCACAGCATAGGATCACCTCTTTTTTTCATGTGCATAGGAAAGTAGCCCTTTTCTCTGCTAAAAGTAGCCCTTTGTCCACTATCAATTCCAGTATCCCACGCTAAAATATAGAAAATAAAGGCGTTAGTCTATGGACAAACGCAAGGAAAATGCGATTATCATCGCGCATAAGTTTGACCTAATATAGGCATATGGGAAGGCGGTGAGACAATGCCAAAGAGCGATATGGAAATGCTGAATTCCGTCTATAAGGAAATCAGCGAACACTGCGGATTTGATGTCGCACTGAAAATATATCATTTATATCGTGGACAGCAGATCTGTTTTCCGGTTCGTATCTTTGACAAAGAGATCGTTCATGCAAAAATTATCGAAGAGTATGACGGCACCAACATCCGAAAATTAGCAGAAAAATATAGGTATTCCGAAAAGACGGTTCGCCGAATCGTAAAAGCGGATAAAGAAAAACAGACCCACACAGTTTCCGATACTGTCCAAAACAAGGAGGAACAAAAATGAGTTTTTTGAAAAGCATTATTCGCAACGCAGTTGATGACGGCATCAGCAAAGGTATTCGTGATGCGGTAAGTTCCGCAGCAGAAAAGATCGTGGCACCCAAGGCAGAAGCCTATGCCAACAAGGTGGCAGAATCTCTGGATAACGCCGCCGGTGAAGTGGATTCCGCAGTAACTGCTGCAAATGCAGGCGAAAAGAAAAGCGGTTTCTCCTCTTTGGAAGCATCGCTGAACCGTCTGTCCCAGTCCGCGGAAAAATATGCCGCAACGCTGGAAAAGGCTGCCGCCACGCAGGAGGACTTGAACAAGATGTGGAACGATAAAGTTCCCGGTTTCCCCGTATGGTGCTTCGGCGGCACGGATTTCTGGTTCTCAGAGGTGGGTACGGCCGCAGACGGCGCCACCTATTATGCGTTTAACGCAGAAAATACCACGCAGGAGGGTCTGGATCTGTATGTGGCCTTGCTGAAGGAAAACGGCTTTGTACGTAAATACAGCACTTCCGACGAGGTTCTGTACAAGGACTTGGGCGGCGAATATCTGGTGTTCGGCATGACAGATGCTTTCGGCACGGCACCCGTGATGTCGGTCAACATGGTCCGCACAAAGGACAGAAGCGAAATTGAGATCTGAATGAGGAGGATATCTGCGATGAAGAAGTTTTTGGCATTTTTGCTGGCTCTGGTCATGATGCTCTCCCTCGTTGCCTGCGGCGGACAGAAAGAGGATACGCAGGACGCTGAAGATCAGCAGCAGGAAGAAACCACCACGCAGGATAGTGAAGATACCATGCCCCAGCAGCAGGAAGATACCGAGCCTGCCACCGAGAGCGAGGACGATTATACGTTCGATGTCAAGGAAGACGACCACACCGTCGTGATTACGACGGACAGCATCATCATGGTCTTTAACCATGATGGTGAAAACGTCACCGGCTATACCGGCTATGTGGATTGCGGCAGCGCGGCAGACGCCAAAGCAAGAGTTGCTGAAGTAAAGGCCGCAGGTGAAACGTATTTTGAAGACGAAGGTATCAAGTCCGTTACCGCAAAGGGCAAATACGCAGTAGTCGAATATACGGAAAAGGCTTTCGCTGTTACGACCTACGAAGAACTCCACAATCTCGTTGAGATGTATAAGCAGGTTCAGCAGTAATGGAAACGGAGGAAGATGGAATGAAGAAGTTTTTGGCGCTGCTTTTAGCGGCGATGATGATTCTGACTTTGGTCGCCTGCGGCGGCAAGACAGAGCCTGAGGCAGAGGAAGACCCCAATGAGCAGACTTCTGCAGAGGACACTGAATTCCCCGATGGCGATCCCGCAGAATATAGCATGAGTTACTGGGAAGAAAAGTATCCCGGTGAAAACGTCTGCCCGTTTACCATTGACGAAAACGGTGTAGAGCGCAGTTACTACTGGGTTTCCGGCCTTGAGGGTTGGGACGGCACGATGGCAAGCTGGATCAATCAGCCTTTTAACTGGAACGGCTGGCACAAGACAGCGGACGGCTGTATCGTGAACAAGGAAGAAACCTTGAAAATCACCGATGACTGGGCAAACGGCGATGAGGGCATGTCCAGTTGTTGCACCGTGACCACCGAGAAGTACGACAAGGACAGCGCCGGAAACGCAGGCTCTGCGGAACTCGGCGAGGTAAAGAACAATGTGCCTGATGCACGCTCTTTCAAGACGCAGGCGGATCTTGCTTGTCAGGAGAATTTTGTCTTCTCCGCTGTATATATCGGAACAGATGAAGACAAGAGCGAGGACAATGACGGTCTGTTCTTCGATTTCTTCAACGAAGATGCCCTCTATTACGTCCTGACCGGCTTTGATGCAGAAGATGGCACAATCAACCACATCTGGGGTTACACTCGCCTCTATCATTTCTACAATGATAAAGATTCCTATCAGGCCGCACTTGCTGAAGTGCCTGATTACGCCCTGAAAGAGCAGAATGATGATGCGCTCTATTTCACCACCGGCGGTGTGAGAGATACCGGTGCAGAGTCTTACAGTGAGCTGATGGATATGTTTGCAAATCAGACTACCGATGGCGGTGAATTTGACAACTTTACGCCTTTCAATGGCTGATAAACATAAAAATGAAAACGGGCTTCGCAGATTATTGCTGTGAAGCCCGTCTTTATTGCCTTTTATTTGTGCCTTCGTGAATGTGAGGGTATAGGAAAGCAGAGATAACTGACGGAAACGGACACAATAATCCCCCTGATGCAAAATCAGGGGGATTATTGTGCCATAACTTATGACATATGAGGGGGGGTAAGATGCTGTCCTAAATGACCAATATGAGGAATTACAAGACTATTTTACAGATCGTTGCGGCAAATGTCTTCATAACTCTCTCTGCGCACGGCCACATAACTGTCGTTGCCGCCGCGCAGCATGACAATGGGAGGACGGGGCAGACGATTGTAATTACTCGCCATGGAGTAGTTGTAGGCACCAGTGGTGCATACAGCGATGGTATCGCCGCGTCCCACGGTGTCCGTGACCATAACACCCTGCTGGATAATGTCGCCGCTCTCGCAGCAGCGGCCTACCACGGAGACCTCGAAGTTTTTCTCTTCGTTCATCTTGTTAGCTACCAGACAGGTATAGTCTGCCTTGTAGAGTGCATAGCGGGGATTATCAGGCATACCGCCGTCGATGGAAACGTAATTCTTATAACCGGGAATACGCTTGACCGTACCGCAGGTATACAGTGTCATACCAGCGGCTGCCACGATGCTGCGGCCGGGTTCCATGTGGATCTCCGGCATGGGGAAATCCAAACGTGCGCAGGTTTCCTTAATGGCTGCGGCCACCTCGCCTACCTTCGTATCCACGTCCAGATAGGGATCAGTTTCCACATAGCGTACGCCGTAACCGCCGCCCAGATCCAACTGCTGAGCGGTATAGTCGTATTTCTTCTTCATGTCGGCGCAGAATTCCAGCATGATGCGTGCGGCACGCTCAAATACGTCTTCTGCAAATACCTGAGAGCCGACATGGCAATGGAAACCTACCAGTTCCACATGGGGCTGTGCCAGCGTGTAGACAGTAATTTCCTCGGCCTGACCGGTTTCAATGGCAGAACCGAACTTGCTGTCCACCTTGCCGGTGGCGTCTGCTTCATAGGTGTGGGGATCGATACCCGGGGTCAGGCGCAGCAACACCTTCTGACGGATACCGCGGCGACCGGCCTCGGCCTCGATGGCTTTGATCTCCTCCACATTATCGGCCACGAAATAGCCGATGTGGTTATCCATACCGTAAAC
>JAZLIB010000041.1:0-3373 GCA_045617185.1 Vescimonas sp. | reverse complement strand
CGGCCTATCTGCTGCTTTGCAGAGATATTGAGGGGGCTTGTGATGAACGGGTACTGCAACAGATGACACAGGCGGAGCGGACGGCGTACTCAAGGGCGTTGGTGAACTGTGCGGTGGAGCACAGGAATGTTATCGCCTGCCCGGTCGCCTTTGGTGAAATGGGGGTTAAGGAGCGCGTGAAGAATATTCTTGATTACAAAAAGCCTGCGCTTTGGGTGATTCTGCTGGCAATTGCTACATGTGCCGTTATGGCTGTATGTTTCCTGACACAGCCGCAGCAGAAAATCAGCGATGAATTGGAGACAGCGATTCATAACCATATTATTTTAAGAGAATGCAGCACATCAACGGGTATAGAGCCTGCCGATATGCATCTTGGCAGCAGGAAATACACGGTGGAGGCGCATCGGGTGCTGCGAACGGAGGAGCAAGACGGGTTAACGACTGTTTACCTGTATGCGTGCCGCGCCCAGTACAACGATTACGGCGAGAAGATCAATGAAAAATTATTCCCTTTGGTGATGACATTTATAACCAACGATCAGGGAGGATATGTGCTGGAGGAATATACGGGCGGCAGCTACACGGAGTCCTGGATCAACGAGAATTTCCCGGAGGATCTGATGAAAAAAGCCATGAAAGCGGAGCGTTATGAAGATGATCTTCTGAAGAAATGCGAGAGCGCCTATGTGTCGCTTTTCGGCTCGGCTGGCTATGGTGCATTGTATGAGTTACGTACGCCTTATGTGGGCAACGCTTCGGCGGTAAGCGCCATCTGGTCAAAACTGAATACGGAAAGTTTTGGCAAGTGCCATTTCGAAATGACCACCGATCAGGAGCCGTATGGTATTACGGTTATCTATGATGATATGTTCCTTGACAAGACGGATGCCGAAGCGCTGCGTATGTGGTCGGTGGCTATGTATAAAAACTGCTGCAAATTACTTAGTCTGGTGGGGAATGCCCAATGGGTGGCGTGGCAGGCAGGTGACGGCACGCCATTTGGCTGTGTGACGATGGACGATATTGGACAGGCCAAGCAAGATGCAGAGGCTTTTATTGCACTGGTAAATGAGCTGGACCGTCTCCCGATGGGATGTATGGGAGGCGTATTTGGTGTCATGGAGAAACTTGCCGGAGATGAAGATGCGACAATGCCGGAGTTTGCCTTGCCGCTGGAAGAGGGCGCTTATACTGTCAGTTTTACCACAGCACCTTTTGACGGCGCAGACAATGTATATTATTTCAACATTGATGGTACGGACAGCCAATGGATGCCGAATTATCTGGGCATTATGCGCAAGGTGTCGAGTCAGAATGCGCCTTTGGCAGGTGACGGTGACTGGACACGCACGATGATACTCAATGCAAGCGGCCGTATGAGCGGTTATACCTTCTGGACCTGTGATGACGGAGTAACCTTTGCACTGACATGCTGTGATGCACGAGGAAACTTGGTTTATAGTTATCGGTGTGCAGAGATTGTTGAATGAGAATATTTTTTCAGGGTCTGCTCTTTTCTAAGCAGACCCTGAAAAAATTCCCCCACCTAAAGGTGGGGGAGGAAGTATACAAATCTCAGTTGCAGCCGCAGCCACAACCGCCGCCCTGGTTGTCGTTGCAACCGCAGCCACAGCCGCCGCCATTGCCGCAGAACAGGAACAGGATGATGATAGCGATGATGATCCAGCAGTTGCCGCCGCAGCCACCGAAGCAGGAATTCTGATTACACATAACGTAACCTCCAAATAAGATTGAGACCGTGTTTCAGGTCACATTCCATAGTATGTCAGTTACGAAAAAAGGTGCTATCAGTTCTGGGAAATGCGATAACTCAATGTAAGCAGAGTGTCCACAAAGTGGATATCCTCGAAGAACACATCAGGTTTATGGGAAGAGAGCTCCACATTGGTGAAGTTCCAGAAGCCCTTGATGCCTAAGTCAATCAAACGTGTGGCAAGGGGCTGTGCCACACTCTGCGGTACGGTCAGAACAGCCACATTCGGGTGGAACTGTGCCACATAGTCCTCCAATTCGTCCATGGAATGGATGGTCACACCACGAATGGTGGAGCCGACAAGTTCGGGGGACACATCAAAGGCGGTATCTACCTGAAAACCGACCTTCTCAAAGTCAAAGTTCTGCAGCAGGGCATGGCCCAGATGACCGGCACCGATGATAATCAGGCGGTGGCCGTTGTCAATGCCCAGAATGTGACCGATTTCGGCGCGCAGTTCGGCCACGTTATAGCCGTAACCCTGCTGACCAAATTCACCGAAGCAACTGAGATCCTGACGGATTTGAGAGGCGGTAATATCCATTTTTGCGCCAAGGGAACTGGAGGAAATACGGACTACACCCTTGTTATGCAGATCATCCAGATAACGATAGTAGCGAGGAAGACGGTGGATGACAGCATCAGAAATCTTTTGTTTTTTCATACACAAACCTTCTTTGATTTTGCTCATTGAAATTGTATACATTCTACAGCATCATTTATGAGTTGTCAACTTTTTTAACAATCTTTTTCTCAAAAATTTGCTTTACTTTGATAGAAAGAATTGCTATAATGTTGCAGGCAAATAAATATGCGCCCGTAGCTCAGTTGGATAGAGCGTCAGACTCCGACTCTGAAGGCCGCTGGTTCGACTCCAGTCGGGCGTACCATGTTCCCGTGAAGTGAAGACTTTGCGGGATCTTTTTTATCAATGAACGAATCGAATCTAGCGGCCTTCTATTAAAATCAGCCCTTCGGCTTGCCGACCATGCAAAGCGTGGTGGCGAGCCGCTGGTTCGACTCCAGTCGGGCGTACCATGTTCCCGTGAAGTGAAGACTTTGCGAACAGAGACAGCCGAGGGAAAGCCTTGACAGAGTGAAAACAGCAAGTTATAATACTATAAAAAAGAGAATACAATTCGAGTGCTGTTGCCCCCGTTCAGGGAGCAACAGAGAATAGTGAATCGGGTGTGATTCCCGAACGGTACCGCCACTGTAATCGCGGAGATCGTACAGTCAGATGAAAGTCAGTCATTGAAGCAGATGCTTCGAGAAGGCTATGTGCGATTGTAGATGCGTAAGTCAGGAGACCTGCTTGAATATGGACATGAGGACGCTTTGCGAGTTACAGAGTGACTGACCTTTTTTTAAGACGCGGGAATACGGCTGCGGCAGTGATTATCACTGCCGCAGTTTTTTTGTTTTGCGTCGACTTCTGCAAGCAAGGAGATGCTTTCCACAAACTCCTTACCGTGCGGCTACAGGGATGCCCGCGTTGCAGCCGCCATACCTCTTATAGCACGCATCATCGGATGCGTTTTATATACACGACAGCGTGCTCCTTAAGGGTAGCGGTGCAATAATAGAAAAGGAGAA
>JAZLIB010000040.1:0-8676 GCA_045617185.1 Vescimonas sp. | reverse complement strand
CCGAGAGGAAGTAGCCCAGCAGGAAGAAGATCACCGGCAGCACATAGACTAAGACGACCACGCCAAGCAGTTTCTTGGTACTACTCTCTACGACCACCTTCTGTCCGGGCTGTGCTCCCGGCAGATTCTTCGCTCTGGCGTAGATCGATGCACCGGTCATGCCGCAGCCCGCACATTCTTCACAATCATGACCGCAGGCAGATTTCCGCGGAACGGAAATCTCCGCATATTCGCTGTTCAATATTCTTTCAACTGTTGCAATTTGTGTCATAGTCAACTCCTTAGGATCTCATCATTCGTTTGTGGTCTTGCCACTAACGTCGACGACCACCTGATAAGATCCTTTTACGCCCACATGATTTGCGCCGACGATTTCCACGGTTGCCGGAACGGTGTGCGTTCCTTCTTCCGTTACCTCGCTCATGTCCACTGTCACATGCACATCGTCCGGTTTCATTTTATCCACTTCCGCTGTCAGACCGCGAACCGTCACTTCCAGTTCCTTGGTAGATAGTTCCGCTGCCTGCTCGGACTTAATATTGCTCAGTGTGATATTCGATGTGGTAATCGTTTTCTCGACTACCCCCTTAACAGTGATGGTCGCCTCTGCGGTAGACGTTTCACCTTTTACTGTCACGCCATCCGGAAGAACAATATCGTAATTCTCCGTCTGTGCATCGTCCAGATCCTGCAGATAAACAGTACCCAGCAGGATTTCATCAATGCCCTCCAGCAGGCTCTTATCGCCGATCAACGTAACTTCCTCCGGCTGAATCTTGTACTCCACCTGCTCCAAAGTGGAACCCTGAGCCTCCACAAAGTCCAGTTTCAGCGGCACGGTCTTCTGCATCAGAATCGGTTGCGTTACCTGCACCAGTTTCACATTGGCGCGGATATTGCTGTTTTCCACCGCAATATCGTTATAGTCGTACAGTGTGAAGCCCACAGCCTGCACCACATTCTTATTGGCTCCGCTGATGTCCAACTGTACCTTAGCATAACTGATATTGACCAGTTCATCACGAGGTGCGCGCAGCACCAACATTACCGGATCAAGTACCAGATCACCAGTAATGAATCCGGATGCCGGCTCACCGATTACTTCGCATTCAATCGGCACTTTCTTTGTCGACAGTTCACCCACCGTTACCGTCACGGTAAACGCGCTGGCGTTTTCCACTTTGATCTGACTGCCGGATACGGCATCAGGATACACCACCGAATATCGCAGCGTTTTCATGCCGGTATCACTGATACTGGATGTATCAACCACAATTCGGATCTCATTTTTATTAAGCTTCCACAGTACCTTACGCGGCCCTTTCAGCGTCAGATCAATGGTCGTATCGTAGCCGGAAAGCAACATGAGTCCTTTGTCTGCCAAAGAATCATTTTCACCGGAAAATTCTACCGGAATATGTTTGGCGTTCACGCGCACGTCCGGTGCCTTTACGCTGTCCACATACAGCCATACTGCAACGGCGACCAGAATGGAAATGACAATACGCAGGACTTTTCCGCCTTTAATCTTCTTCTCCATCCCGCTCTCCTTTCTTACGCCCGCGAAGAACGTCCAGTAAATTCGTACCGACATCGTCCGTTTCTTCCTCTACCTGCGGTATCAGCTCATTGCGCAGAAGTTTTCCAAGGGTTTCCGGCATCAGATGGCGTTTGAGCATACCGCCCAAAGCCACGGAAATAGCGCCGGTTTCCTCCGACACGATAACCACCACAGCATCGGAGTTCTCACTCATACCGATACCGGCACGGTGACGCATACCCAGGTCGCGGCTCAGATTCACATTTCTGGACAGCGGCAGCATACAGCCGGCGCCCAGAATACGTCCCTGCCGGATAATCACCGCACCATCATGCATAGGTGCCTTCACAAAAAAGATGTTTTTCAGCAGTTCGCTGGAAACCGAGGCATCCAGCGTTGTGCCGCTGCGTAACATATCATTCAGTTGAATCTTTCTTTCAAACACAATCAGCACGCCGGTACGGCTTTTGGACATTTCCGTGCAGGCAATTACTGTCTGGTCAATGGCACGTTCCAGCTCCGATACTTTCTGCTCCGGAGCAAATGCACGCAGCAGTTTGATGTTGCGGCTACCCAGTTTCTCCAATAACTGTCGGATCTCAGGCTGGAACAGAATAATCAGCGCCAGAACGCCCCATTCCACCATGTGACTGAGGATGTAGTTTACGCCGCGCAGGTTCAGCGCTGCCTCAGATGACAGTAGCAGCGCGAACAGGAAAATCGCAACGCCTTTAAGAATATTCTCCGCTCTTGTGCTTTTTACCAGCGACAGCAGCTTGTAAACGGCAAAGGCGATCAGTGCCATGTCGATCAGATCCGCCGGGCGGATAAGCACTAAGTATCTCCCAATATTTTCTAACACAGACAGTACCGATTCCATAGCATATTCCTTCCATTTCCGTGCCAAAAAGCACGGTCAAATGCGCATACCAATAGATACTACCTATTATATAAAAAATATTGGGAAAATGCAACAAAAACTATGCTTTTATCTTTACATTTTCACGAATGATATCCTGCAATTCCGCTGCAAAACGATCCACCTGCGACATGGTGTTGAAAACCGATGCACTGAAGCGTATCGTACCGCTTTTCAATGTTCCCACCGTGCGGTGTGCCAACGGTGCGCATTGCAGTCCGGCGCGCACGGCAACGCCGCGCCGCGCCAGTTGCTCACCCACCTCTTCGCAATCGCGGTTTGCTACCAAAAACGACAATACGCCCGTTTGGTTGATAAGATCACCGTCCGTAAAAATCCTCACGCCGTCCATCAATTCCAGCCGCCGTGCCGCATAGGCGGTCAGATTCTGCTCCTGGCGGCAAATTTTATCTACGCCGCGCCGTCTGACAAAGCGGATCCCCTCCAGAAGTCCTGCAATCCCGGGCATATTGTGTGTTCCCGCCTCCAGACGATCCGGCAGATCCTCAGGCATCTGCTGCTGTCGGGATAAACTGCCCGTGCCGCCCTCCATCAAGGGGCGTGTATCGTGGTTGCAAAGTAAAAGACCCGTTCCCTGCGGACCGTAAAGTCCCTTGTGTCCGGGCATCGCGATAAAGGCCGCCTGCCATTCATCCATTCTCACCGGCAGGACACCGGCCGACTGCGATGCGTCCACTATCAGCGGCACATGATACCTGCGGCAAAGTTCGGCAATTTCGTCTATCGGCTGAATACAGCCAAACACATTGGACACATGATTGCAGATTGCCACATCTGCCCCCTGCCGCAAGGCCTGCGCAAACTCCGTTGCCATCTGCCCTGGCTGAAACGGCGGCGTATCGATCACCGTCAAGTGCACATTGGGTATCGCATGCAAGGGGCGAGTTACTGCATTGTGTTCATAACCGGAAATAATGACTCTGCTGCCCGGCTTGACAAGTGTCTTGATCGCCACATTCAGCCCGTGGGTGGCATTGCCGGTAAAGATCACATTCTCAGGTGAGTTCATGCCAAACAATTCTGCTGCCTCGCTGCGACATTGATACGCAGTTTCTTCCGCTTGTCGTGAAGCCGGATATGTGCCCCGCCCCGGCGAACTCATGGTTGCTACCGCACGCGCCATAGCATGGCGTACAGCTTCCGGCTTTTCCAGCGTCGTTGCACCGGCGTCAAAATAGATCATACACTCACCTCATTATAGCCATTAGCGTCTTGATGATATATGTGAAGCGGCTGCAACTGCACCCTGTTCAGGCACGATAGCGCCGCGCTCCATTTTTCTGCGCGGACTTTCACCGCGTGACTGCATCCCCGCTCCGAAAGACTTGTAGGTGTTCGCAGCACTGCAGCACGAATGCCGCAATTGGCCAGAATATGAGCCATGTGCTGTGCCTGTGTGATCGATCGGGCAATAAACAGATAGTAGTCCATAATGCACCTCCTCACACGTCATTTTATGTGAAAACGGTACTTGAGGTGTCAACTTAAAGTTTCGCAGCAAAATATGGCAGTGCAACTTGAAGTTGCTGGACATCAGGCATTTGCTATGCTATGCTGATAAAAACGGGGAGGGCAGAAAAATGGAGAAAATCAGAAAAATCATACCGTTTGAAGTGTGGCAGAGCGAATGGCTTCTGCGCTGGCTGCACGAGCAAAGCCGCGAGGGTTTGGAGCTGGTGAAAATCCGAGGAAACACTGCCATTTTCAAGCCCACCACTCACATCAATCTTACCTACGGTCTGTTTACCCTAAATGTAGGCGAAGACGCCAAAATCTCCGAAGCCATAACCGGAGAAATCAAAGTACGGAAGCAGGCACTTCGTGAACAATGCGAGGCTGACGGTTGGACATACATAATGGAATGGCAGGGATTCTTTGTCATGCAGCGCACCCGCCTTGATGCTGTACCGCCACCCGATATCAGCAAATACATCGACGAAAGCAGAAATCTGGCAAGGTGGCAGGCCATCGGTACTCTTATTACGCTTCTGCTTCTTACGCTCAATATGGATCTGAAACGTGGCACCTATCCTCACATTTTGTGGTTGGTGTTTATGGTGCTTATGACGTTGGCATTGGTAGGCGGTCTGTTGTATCTGCCCCATGTCCTGACCAAGAAAGAAGAAGATGTTCGCCCCCGCGATGTGTCGCAGGAGGACTATCACCGCCACTTGCAGCGCGCCAAAACGCTGTTTCTGTTGAAAAGCGCCGTGTTTGCCGGCAATATCATCGGACTTGCGGCACAAGGACTTGACCTTATTATCGGATTATCCTCTTAAGCAGCAAAAAGCGACGGCGCCTGCCGTCGCTTTTTCTAATTCTCATTTCTTTATTTTACCTTTTCCAGCAGTGCTACCGCGTGAGCCGCCATACCCAATCCCTCACCGGTAAAGCCGAGGTGTTCTTCCGTGGTAGCTTTTACATTCACCTGCTCCACGGCAACGCCCAACACACGCGCCAGATTTTCCCGCATTTCCGTGCGGTATGGTCCCACTTTCGGCCGCTGTGCAATCAGTGTGGCATCTACATTCACCACCTGATAGCCATTCTCTGTCAGTTTCTCCGCCACACGCTGTAGCAAAATCAAGCTGGAGATGTCCAAAAACGCGTCGTCATTGTCGGGAAATAGCTGGCCGATATCGCCCAAAGCCGCCGCACCCAGCAGCGCATCCATCACCGCGTGAGTCAGCACATCGGCATCGGAATGACCGTCCAAGCCCTTGTCATAAGGCACGGTCACGCCACCTAAAATCAGCGTTCTGCCCTCTGTCAGACGGTGCACATCGTAGCCGTGACCAATTCGCAAATTTGTCATACGTTCTGCCCCCGATGCTTTAGAATTCCCTCGGCGATCGTCATGTCCAAGGGGGTGGTGATTTTGATATTTTCCGGATTTCCGGGTGTCAAGTAAACTTCCTTGCCAAGGCGCTCTACAGCACTACAATCGTCTGTCAGTTCTGCGCCACCGGTTAATGCTGATTGCAACGCAGCGCGCAGGAGATTCGCCTGAAACACCTGCGGCGTCTGCACGGCATAAAGGGACTTACGCTCCGGCGTGGACTGCACCAGGCCGTCCATATCGGCCACCTTGATGGTGTCCGATACCGGCAATGCCGGCGCAACTGCGTAGGTCTTGCAGCCCAAACGGATCAACTCGTCAAAGTCCTCCGGCCGCACCAAGGGGCGTGCACCGTCATGAACAGCCAACAATTCTGCTTTGGGATTGGCTTCCAACGCTGCGGACAACACGGATTCTGTGCGGGTACTGCCGCCGCGGATCACGCGTACAGGCTTGTGCAGGCCGCACCGGCTGCAAAGATCAGCCACCTCCAGCAGCAGTTCTTCCTGCGTCGCAACGATAATTTCGTCCACCAGTTCCGCTCGGTCGATGGCACAAAGAGTACGCATCAAGACCGGCGCACCGGCCAGATTCATAAACAGTTTATTCTCTCCGCCCATACGCTGCGATGTACCGGCAGCCGGAACGATCGCCGTGCAAAACGGACGGCATTTATCCTGCAATTTCTGCACCTTTCCCCAAAAACTCATATATTTTCCGCTCCTATCATCATCGTCTGATTCAAATTCTTCTCTGCGTCCGCATAGGTCATGTTGCAAACCATCACTATTTCGGAAAGCAGAATCTGTTTGGCATTGTGCAGCATTTTCCGCTCACCGTTGGATAATCCGCGCTGTTTATCGCGCCACATCAGGCTCTTGATCACCTGCGCCACCTTCATCAGTTCGCCGCTCTTGATCCGCTCCAGATTTTCCCGATAGCGCCGATTCCAGTTAGTCGTTGTGTCCACCTCAAGCGCAGGAATATGCTGTATGACCTCTTCAATCTGGGAGATGGTATTCAATGCTCTGATTCCAATGACAGAGCAGTTTTCCACCGGGAGTTTTAACACAAGGCCACTTACCAGCATACGGAACACATAGTAATTACTCAGTTTTCCACCCAGCCGTTCTTCCGTGATCCCCTCGATAGTACCGGCACCGTGCATGGGATGCACCACCTTGTCGCCGATCAGATACATATACGCACCTCCTTTTTAAAGCAAAAAAATGTAAAAATTAACCCATTTATATTATATCGGTATTTTTTCTTTCTTTCAAGAAAATTTTGTAGAAAATGGCAAGGAAAAAGGAGCGGTCATCAACCGCTCCTTTTCTTCTGTCATTCCTCCGGCAACAAGTCTGCCCATTCTGGTGCTTCATCGTACCATGTGGTCACAATATCGCCGCTGTCATTGATATCATATAGCACATAAGGCTTATATTCCCTGCTGACCTGTACCATCATCTCGTTGATGCCGTCACCGTCCGCATCGTCTATCTGGTAGACATAACTCTGTGCCCCATCAAAAGGCAGCGATAGCAGCACCGGCCATGATCCCGGCTGCTGTGCGGTTGGTGTTCCGTAAAACAGTATATCTCCGTTGTGATCGCAACCTTCGTAAGCATCCGATCCAAATAGCGGTTTTTCTGTCTGCCATGTATCAACTTCATTAAAGTCACCAAATCCCACAACGGTTTCATAGCGTGGCTGTTCTTCACATTCGCATAGGATTTTCTCGTCGGAGGTCAGGTAGTCATAATCCATCCAGTACATGACACGGTATAGCACGCCGTCCTTGCGATGCCATCCGGTCTTTAACCGGTCGATGTCGATATCGTCTGTGCATCGAAGCCGCATCAGTTGGGGAGTACCGGGAGCATACACGTAGATATAATCGCCCTGTTCGGTGTGCTCTGTCAATTCAATAGATTCCAGCAGCTGTTCATGTCCGTGATAGGGGTTGTTCTTCTCAATCCGATAATTCTGCACAGCATACAAAATCACAAACAGCAGCAGCGTCACCCCCATTATGCTCAAGGCACCAAGCCATTGCTGGCGCTCCCCTCTTTGGTTTTCCTTGGACATCTCCACCACGGTCTGGATGCTCTCATTTTGTTCTTCCATTTTGCGCTCCTCCCTGTCATCTTCGGGAGATTGACAGCACAGCAGCGTGTCGATACTGATGCCGAATATGCCCGCAAGCGGCTCTAATAAGGTCACATCGGGGTAGCTAAGCCCGCGTTCCCATTTACTCACCGCCTTGTCGGTCACGTGCAGCATTTCGGCAAGCTGCACCTGCGTCAATCCCATCTGTTTTCTGTTTTCGGCGATAAATGTGCCAAATCGCTCTTTGTTCATAGGTGTCACCTCACCTTGATGATAGGGTCTATCGCAGGAAAACGCAACCGACCAACGGTAGAGTCAATAAAAAAGGGCGGCAAATGCCGCCCTTTTGGTGGTTTATCTTCTGTTATGGGGATACCAGATCTTCTGCTTTTCAGCTTCCTTGATGAGTTCATCACGGAAATCGGGGTGGGCGATGGAGATCAGCTTTTCCGCACGCTCCCATACGCTCAAACCCTTCAGGCATACGCAGCCGTACTCGGTGACCACATACATGGTGTTCACGCGGGTGTCGGTGACCACGCTGCCGGTCTGCAGAGTGGGACGGATACGGGATGCCAGCGTGCCGTCCTTGTTCTTATGGGTGGAACTGAGGCAGATAAAGCTCTTGCCGCCCTTGGAGAGGTAAGCACCCAACACGAAGTCCTGCTGACCGCCTGCACCGGAGATCTGCTTGGTACCTGCGGTTTCGCCGTTGACCTGACCGTACAGGTCGATATCCACAGCGTTATTAATGGAAATAAAGTTATCAATGGCCGCCACGGTACGGATATCGTTGGTGTAGCTGATAGGTGCTGCCATGCAGGCGGGGTTATCGTTCAGATAATCATACAGCTTCTGCGTACCTGCGGCAAAAGCGTAGACCTGACGACCCTTGTCGATGGTCTTCTTCTGGCAGGTCACCTTACCGGCCATTGCCAGATCCACATAGGCGTCCACGTACATCTCGGTATGTACGCCCAGATCCTTCAGATCGGACTCGCACAGCATCGCGCCCACGGTATTGGGCATACCTCCAATACCCAGCTGCAGGCAAGCGCCGTTAGGAATCTGCTCCACGATCAGTTTAGCCACGGCCTTGTCTACGTCGGTGGCGGGGTTAGAGGGCTGAATACCCATAGGATCGTTGCGGCCTTCAACGATCATGTCCACTTCGCTGATATGAATGCACTCGTCAAAGCCGCCCAGGCAGCGCGGCATATTCTCGTTGACTTCCACGATGATGACCTT
>JAZLIB010000039.1:0-20761 GCA_045617185.1 Vescimonas sp. | reverse complement strand
GAAGCTGTGATCGCCGAGAACGGTCTCTACTGTCTTCTCTTCCTGACAGATGCTGCACTTGTAGGTCTTCTGACCCTTGGTGGTACAGGTACCTGCTTTTTCCGCAATCAGCTGGTAATCATGCTCGTGCACTGCCGGAACCTGTGTTGTTGTTACAACCTTCTTGAACAGGTAAATATTCTTTGCAGAGGTTGCATTCTGCGTATTGCCCGCATCAATATAGTTGCTTCCCTGCTGCATAGTGAAGTAGCCGCCCTTGTTGACTACGGTAATGCCGCCGCCCCATGCACCGATCTGGTTGCGATCCCAGTTCTGGATATAGGAAACCGGCTCATTGGATCCCAGTGCAGTTGCATTGGAGATGACCGGACTGGACGTCTGGTTTACAGACGTATTAGCCTGAGAGAACTTCCATAAGTAGTTCGCATCATTTCCGTTTGCATGGGAGAAGGACGATGTAAGTACATTGTTTGATACCGTTGCATCGGTATTGTAAATATTGTATCCGGTATGACCGAGGATCTTGACATTTCCGTTGTTGCCGGATGCCATCAGATACTCACTGTTGGTGTCGATGGTCGTTGCCAGCTCGTATGCAGTGGTAGTAACCGTCTGCATCGGTACGTCCGGAACAACTTCATCAGAAGAGCCAACCGTAGCGTTGTTCTTTAACAAAGCGGCAAGCATGATCAAAGAACCAACACCCTTTGCCTCATTGGTCGTATAGGAATTATTGCAGTAATAAGAAGGCGTTGTGCTGGCTCCGGAGGAGCGATAGGTATCCACTACCGAGTAATTGCCCTGTGAGCCGCGCAGCTTGGTATTGACCACGCCGTTAAAAGCCTTGATCGCCGCATTATAGTACTTTGCATCGGTAACATAGCCGTTCTGGGCTGCCTTTACCATAGCATAGGCAAACATGGAAGAACCGGAAGTCTCTAAGATATTCTGATTCGTTCCCCACAGGGAGCTGTTGTATGCGGTTACGTTATACCATAAGCCGCTTGCATCCTGATAGCGTAATAAACCGTCGAAAATCCGCGGAAGTTCGCCGATCAGATCATTCTTCATGCTGCCTTCCGGCATCATTTCGATCACGTCGACAAGCGCCATTACATACCAGCCTACCGAGCGGGACCAGGTGACACCGTTCGTTTTTCTGGTCGATGGATTATAACCATGATCGTACAGACCGGTTGAAGGATTGTACAGATTGTTATAGATCCACACAAGGCGATTATAAACCGCATTGTAGATAGAAGCAGATGATACGGTACCGCCATTCTTATTCTTGATTGTAATCAGGCCTGCATCGATTGCATTTGCTGTCTCCATCAAAAATGGCTGTGCCATATACAGGCCATCCAGTGCAACCGGATACTCTCTCCAGGACGAAGTTACCGTCGTAGTATTGTCCTGCTTATGAGCATAGTTTCCGCCGCAGTTGGAATAGGTGATCTGGTTCTCCAGATAGTTGTACCACTTCTGAATGGCTTTTTTGTACTTGTCCTTTCTGGAAGAAGTACGGATCAGATCAAAAAGCGGTCGCAACGGTTCACAAGAATCCAGTGCACCGGTAGAAACCTTTCCGGCTGAAACGTTAACTATACTTCCGTCAGAGTTGATATTTGCATTGTAGAAATTGTCAACAAAATTGAAATTTGTTGTTCCGCCAATATCCATCAATGCATCCAGCATTAAACCATTGTAATATGCCCAACTATACGATTTCTTCTCCGTATCCCATACGAAGCCGCCGGTGGTAGAACTTGGATTGCAGGTATTACGCAGCTGATCTGCATAACTGATGATTTTGTCTACATTGTTCTTTGTCGACTGTGTGATGGTCGTAGCCGCGAAAACTTCCGTCGGGATCATCATCACGATCGCCAGAAGAAAAGTAAACAAACTTCGCAATAGTTTTTTCATGTAAACCCTCCATTCTATCTCTCTATCTGATGTAAATCCTCCATTCTGTTTGATACGGATTCTCTACAAAATCATCATAACACGCCGCAAAAAAAAATGAAATAGTTTTAACATCTTTCTATCCATTAATTTTTCTAATATATACCATTAGACCCTATATGGTATCCTTTTAACCTTCTCATCGAAAGGTTCATAACAGCTATATTTAAGTCGCTGAGACGGCCCTTTTTTCTTACAGAGTCGGAATTATCCTGAATTGTAACCGCAAAAAAAGGCCTCTGCCTTGCCAATTTTCGGCAAGACAAAAGCCCAATCCCCACGACTCATTGTGGATAACCCATGTATTGTAAAAATGCTTCGCAGCCTTCCACGACATCGCGGTAGGTTTCGTCGAAGCGATCGCTGTACCAAGGGTCAGCGATACTTCTGCCCGGCCGAGTGGTGTAGTCCAGAAGCAACCGGATCTTACCGTCCCGATCTGGCCCTGTGATGCGAATAGTGTTGAGGATATTAGATGCGTCAGCACAGAGGATATAGTCGTAACGCGCATAGTCTGCCTTGGTAATCTGACGAGCACGTTTTCTGCTGAAGTTTGTGTACGGTGTGCATCCGATCCCATGCTTGCGCAGTTCTTCTTGCGCAGGCGAGTAGATGGGATTTCCATGACCGTTCCAGCACTCTTCCGTGCTGGTGGCGGCAGATGCGATCTCAAACAATTCTGTCAGGCCACGCTTCTCCACCAGGTCTTTCATCACAAATTCCGCCATGGGACTGCGACAGATATTGCCGTGGCAGACGAATAATATCTTAATCATACGCAATATCTCACTTCAGGAAATCCTCTCTGATGGGCGAAAACACGTCGATCACCACCAGTGGTTCGTCCAGAATATTTGTCACCTGATGGGGCTGGTTGGCGCGAAACCACACCAGTCCGCCAGTCTTGACCATCTGCGTCTGTCCCTCGGTGAACACCTCGCACTCACCCGACACCACGATAAACAGTTGCTCGTGGGGGTGGTTATGCAGAGGCATCACTTCCTTGGGATGTATTTCGTTACGCACCAACATCACGTTCTCGCCGGTGAAGATTTTGCGATTCATTGTGTCGAGGTAAATGGTAGGGATCTCGTCCCAGTTACTGAATAATTTCATCGTTATGCTCTCCTTTACATATAGGTTTCCGTTCTGCGCAATGACGTGTATGGTTTTCTTTGACGCACGGCGGTGGATTTTTCGGTATCGATATCTACATAGACGATCTGCTCGGTATCATCTGCCTTGCATAGGCAGATACCTTCAGCATCTACGGCTATGGATTCGCCGGCAAAGTCCATCTGTCCCTCCATGCCCACACGATTGCACATAGCCACAGCCACACAGTTCTGGAAAGCCTGCACACGGATCTCCCAGTCGAACATTTCCATGGGTTCGCTCTTGGTATTCACCGTAGGTACCAGAATCAGTTCTGCGCCCATCAGTGCCTCGGTGCGGATACTCTCGGGATAATGGCGGTCAAAGCACACCACAATACCAATCTTTCCCACATCGGTGTCAAACACCTTGAAGCCGTCATCGGCAGGGGTGTAGTAATCCTGCTCATAGAACTGTGCCGCCTGCGCAATATGCACCATCTTCTGCACGCCCATGATTTCACCGCCGCGGCCGATCAGCAGGCTGGCATCGTAATATTTTCCGCTCTCAATGAGGTACACATTAGGCACTGCCATGATATGAGCGTTTTTGCAGGCCTCGCAAAATGCCTTTACGGTATCGGATTGCAGTTCCATGCCGTATTGGGTAACATCTCTTCCCTCATACTGGGGAAAAAACTCCGTCAACTGTACTTCAGGAAACAGAATCATATCGGCACCGTTTTCAGCGGCCACATAGATGGCCTGAATACTCTTTTCCAGATTCTTTTCCATACCGCCCGCATTGGACATCTGGCACATGGCTAATTTCATCGTCTTTTCCCTCCTGCCGTTCCACGGCAGAATATGCCGCAATCCTTTATTCCAATAGCAAATCTGTGTCTTATAATCCCATTATACAGATTAGCCATTATTTTACAATCCCTCATTTTTTCTGATCCTGCGATACAGCACCAGCGCCACAATCAGTGAGATACTGTCCACCATGGGCTGCACCAGCATACAACCGTACAGCGGCAGCAGTGCGTCCATCAAAAAGAGCAGCGGAATATCCAGCACACCCTTTCTGAGTATGGAGCAGATCAGGGATTCCCTTGCCTTGCCCATGGCCTGGAACTGAATAATCATGGGATAGCAGAAGGACATCATGGGCATGGCCGTCACCATCATGCGCAGGAATGACGCACCATAGGCAACCGTCCGGGGATTTTCAATGAACAGTCCCACAAGTTGCCTGGCGAAGATTTCAAACATCACAAGGCAAACGAGCGAAAAGCCGACTGCAATCAGCGTGCCGAATCGGAACGCCTGAGAGCGCCTCTTGGTGTTTCCTGCGGCGTGGTTGTAGGCTAACAGAGGCAACAACCCGCTTGCCACACCGATGGAGAAATAGAGCGGCAGTTGGTCGATCTTCTTCACGATACCCAAGGCCGCCACCGCCTCGGTGGGATAGGCCGACACGAATTTTGCCTGCGCCGCCACCGCCACCACCGTCAGCGCGTATTGCAGCGCCGAAGGGAAACCGATGACGAGGATCCCGCCGATATGCTCACGCGTATAGTGCAAATGCTTGGGTGCAAGGGACAGCACCGTATCCTGCTTGCGCAACAGCAAATAGCCAAGGAAATAAATGGTTGCCACGGTGTTGGAGATAGCGGTAGCAACACCTGCACCTGCCGCACCAAGTCCCATAAACCGAGGCAGCACAAAAAACGGGTCAAGGATAATGTTCAATACACCGCCCGTGGAAACGCCCACAAAAGCGTGTCTGGCGCTGCCCTCGGCACGTACCAAATTTGCCAGCAGCGTATTGAGCACCGTGGCAGGACCGCCGATGACCACCACCCACTTGGCGTATTCCATCACCACACCGATAGTGTCCGTCTTTGCGCCGCACAGCGTCAGAATCGGACGCTCCAGCGCCAAAAAGACGATGGCAAATACAATGCCCATCGCAAGGCCGCACCAGAATGACACAGAGGATATCTGTCGGGCACTTTCATGCTCCTTCTTTCCCAACGCTCGGGCATTGGCGCTGGCACCGCCCCCGCCAAAGAGGTTGGAGATGGCGGTGAGCATCACGAAGCAGGGCCCTACAATGGTGATAGCGGCTGTCTGCACGGGGTCATTGATCGCACCCACAAAGTAGGTATCCGCCAGATTGTAGATCAGTGCGATCATCTGACTGGCGATGGCCGGCATGATCTGCAGCAGCACCGCCTTTTTTATGGGCGTATTTTCAAAAAGTTCTGTTCTCTTATTCAATGATGACAAGTTTCTTGCCTTCCTTCATGTATGCAAAACACGAGCGCACAGCGCCCGTGTTTTGTTCTGATTTCACTTATTTTGCCTCATATACGGCCTTGCAGCCTTTATAGGTCATGTAGCAGTCCAGTTTTGCCACGGTTTCAAAGGGTGCGTGCATACTCAGCACGGGTACGCCAGCATCCAGCGTGGCAATGTTGCGGTTGGCCATGTACTGTGCCACCGTGCCGCCACCGCCTGCGTCTGTCTTACCCAGCTCGCTCATCTGCCAGATTACTTCGGCCTCGTCGAACACGCGGCGGATATAGGCCACGGTTTCCGCATCGGCATCGGACGAACCGCTCTTGCCGCGAGCACCGGTGTACTTGCAAAGGCCAATACCGTGGTTGACGCGGGCCACATTGCGCTTATCGAACACATCAGCGAAGTTGGGGTCGAAGGCCGCCGTTACATCGCTGCTCAGGCAGAAGGAGTTTTCAAAGCACTCACGCAGAGATACACCCTGACCCTCGCACAGATCTTCCATGAAAGTATCAAATGCAGCAGACTGCATACCCGTCACGCCCATGGAGCCGATCTCTTCCTTGTCCGCCAGCATACACACGGCGGTCTTGGTGGGAACAGCGCTGTCGAAAAGGCCCTGCAGCGCGGCAAATCCGCACACGCGGTCATCGTGACCGTAAGAGCCGATCAGGCTGGCGTCCAGACCGATGTCGGTGGCATTGGCCACGGGCACTACTTCCAGTTCGGCAGAAATGAGATCCGCCTCCACGATACCGTACTTGTCGTGCAGACGCTTCATGATCTGCATTTTGAAGCGATCCTTATCGTCCTCGTCACCTAAGGGACGGCTGCCCAAAAGCACATTCAGCGTTTCGGCGGGAATGGCCTCGTTCAAAGGCTTTTTGCCCTGCTCAGCACCCAGATGGGGCAGCAGGTCGGTAATGATGTACTGAGGCTCATCGCCCTCGCCCAACACCACGCGGATCTTCTCACCATTCTTCAGCGCCACCACACCACGCATCTGCAGAGGAATGGTCACCCACTGATACTTGCGGATACCGCCGTAATAATGGGTCTTGAAATAGGCCATCTCACCCTCCTCGTAGAGGGGATTGGGTTTGAGATCGAGGCGGGGCGAGTCGATATGGGCGGCAATGATGTTGGCACCCTTGGCAAGGCTCTCCTTGCCGATTACAGCCAGCATCACGCTCTTGCCGCGATTAAGAGAGTAGACCTTATCGCCTGCTTTCAGCGCCATGCCGCGTGTATACGGCACAAAGCCGTTCTTTTCCGCCAGCGTCACGGTGTTTTCGGCACACTCACGCTCGGTCTTGCCTTCATTCAGATAATTTTTATATGCGGTGCAGTATTCCTCCATAGCGGCAAGATCCTTGTCGCTGATACGGTCATAACCGTTTTTATTAGCATTGAGCAGTTCCTCGCGCAATGCCTTCATTTCTTCACTCATGGTCATATCCTCCCGATTTTGCTTTCTCTATCATATCTCGCAGCTCCTTGCCGGCGATGGCTTCAAATTCTGCGCTTGTAGGCGCGGTATTCTCCAAAATCGCCGTACAATGGGTGCGGTAAAAGTCGTCATTCTTCTGTGCGCCGATACGCAGTCTTGCATATTCCTCGGAAATATCGTCCCGTGCCATAATGCGGTGCACACGCACGTCAATTGGTGCAATCACACCAACTGTAAAGTCACACAGCTTGTCAACACCGCTCTCAATGAGATTGATAGCGTCAATGGCTATCAGCGGTGCATCTGTTTCGTCAATGCGCACAGTTAATTCCCGGGACATATAGGCATAGATGATGGTGTTAAGCCGTGCAAGCGCTGATTGATCCGCAAAAACCATGTTTCCGAGCTTCTGCCGGTCCAGCGCACCCTCAGCGGTAAACACCTCACCAAAGGCCGACGTGATGTCTTGCTGTAAAGCAGTATTACTTTTCAGCATTTGGTGGTAAATGGCATCGCAGTCCAGTACGCAGCCGCCCATTTTCTCGATGGCACGCAGCGCGCTGGTCTTTCCTGCCCCGCTGCCGCCGGTCAGACCGATGACGATCTGCGGTTTTCCCTCCACGGTATGGAAACCTGCCGCCTTTTTCAGACGGTTCACCACCGCTAAGTCCAAGCCGCTCTCATCGGGGCATTGCGCGTAGATCTCGGTCACATCTGTACCGTCAAAGGTACGCAGAGCATCAAATACACGCTGAGCATGGCTGAGTTTATCATTTTCCGCTCCCAGAGAATGAATCAGATGTCCCTCAAAATGGTAAACATATTCATCGAAACAGATCACGCCGGTCTTTTCGGTCAGATGGCGCTTTATGTAGCGGGCGCTGTCGATTCCTGCGCCGGTCACCACCGTCACCGGCGCTTTGGGAGCATAGTGGCGGTACTTCATGCCGGGTGCTTTGGCTTTTTCGCCGTCAGCCAGTTTCTGCTTGACCGCTTTATCTACCTCTACATCTCCCAGCACGTCTACCAGCATCTCCAGCGGCAAACCACCCGGACGCAAAAGCCGCGGCGGTGTGACGGTCAGATCGATGATGGTGCTCTCCACGCCCACGGCGCAGGCACCGCCGTCCACAATGCCGTCAATCTTCCCCATCATATCCTCCGCCATGTGATCGGCGGTGGTGGGACTGGGTCTGCCCGAGGTATTACCGCTTGGAGCGGCAATAGGCACGCCGGCCTGCTCGATGATTCGGAGCGTCAGCGGATGGTCGGGACAGCGCACACCCACAGTTTCCAAACCGCCCGTGGTGCGCAAAGGCACAATGGGACGGCGTGGCAGAATCATGGTCAAAGGGCCGGGCCAGAACTTCTCTGCTAAGGCGTAGGCACTCTCCGGCACATCATGGCAATAGCGCTCCAGCCAATCGGCAGAAGGCACATGAATGATAAGCGGATTATCCTGCGGGCGGCCTTTTGCCTCAAAAATACGGCGCACCGCATCTTCATTGAGGGCATCGGCACCTAAGCCGTAGACCGTTTCCGTGGGAATGCCCAGCAGACCGCCGCGGCGAATGATCTCCGCCGCCGCAGCTATGGCGTTGTTATCTTGTTCGGGATGAAAAATGATCGTTTCCAAGTGTCAGACTTCCTTAATACAAAAGTATCCTTGCGAATGATTGCATAGTAAAAATAAATTCAAATCATTTTTTGCCGCGACATGTGCGTGGCAAAAAATACTTCTCGCCCCGCAAGTGTCGAAGCTGAGCTTGCTCAGCAAGGCAGCGCAGCGGGGTGCAGCCTCGATGAAAATCGAAGATTTTTATCGAATAGCTTAGAGTCCCAAGTCCTCGCCGATCAGCACGACCTTGATCTTGCCAGCGGGACGGCAGACACGGGTTTCCACCATGTAGCAGCAGCAACTGTCCTCACCCTTGCAGTCAGCGCACATGCCGTTCACATTGCAGGGGGTCTTAGCATTGGGGAAACGCTGGACGACCTGGGGTGCAGTATAATGGCGCACCTGTGCATAAGCCTCGTCCATATCGTATACCACCTTATTCATGCCGGCCACAACGATCACGCTCTTGGGCCCGAAAATCATAGCGGCCACACGGTTGCCGTTGCCGTCAATGTTATAAAGTTCGCCATCCTCGGTGATCGCATTGCTGCTGGTCAGGAATGTATCAGCCGTCAGACCCTGACGCATGATTTCCATACGCTCGTCCATATCGGCAGCGGTATCACGATCAAGTAACTTCTGACCGCGCTTACGCAGCAGATCCTTAATGCCCAGTTCGTCCACGGTGGCCGTACCACCCCAGGAAACACTGTCGCCCTCGGGGATCAGCTCCATCACCTTGGCCACGGCCTCCTCACGGGTAGAGAAATAGTAGGCATCAAAATGGCGCTTTTTCAGATTTTCCACGACCTTAGGGCCGGCCTTATCGTACTTCATCTTTCTCGGTTGCAGCATGGGACATACTCCTTTCTCATTCACCCTCCTGCAAGCGCGCCGTCTGGGTCGCCAGTGTCAGCGCATCTACAAGAGCGTCCAGGTCGCCATTGATGATGGCGGCGATATTGAAATTCTTATTATCACCCGTGAGCCGATGATCGGTCACACGGTTTTGCGGGAAGTTATAGGTGCGGATCTTACCGCTGCGATCACCGCTGCCCACCTGACTTTTACGCTCGGCGGCAATGGCGTCGTTCTGCCGCGCCTGCTCCGCCTCATAAAGTTTGGAGCGCAGAATTTTCATGGCGCGGTCTTTATTCTTATACTGACTGCGCTCGTCCTGACATTCCACCACCGTGCCGGTGGGCAAATGGGTAATGCGGATAGCAGATTCCGTCTTATTGACGTGCAGCCCGCCTGCGCCGGAAGATCGGTAGGTATCGATCTGCAAGTCCTTGGGATCAATGGTAAACTCCACTTCCTCCGCCTCGGGCATAATGGCCACGGTAGCCGCCGAGGTCTGAATACGGCCGGAGGACTCTGTTTCCGGCACACGCTGTACACGGTGGGTACCCGCCTCGTACTTGAGCCGCGAATAGGCGCCGTCACCTTCTACGGTGGCGCATACTTCTTTCACGCCGCCCAATTCCGTCATATTCTCGCTGACAATAGAAAGCTGCCAGCCCTTACGCTCGGCGTACATGGTATACATACGCAGAAGGTCTGCGGCAAACAGTGCGCCTTCCTCCCCGCCGACACCGCCGCGAATCTCCAGAATCACATTCTTATCATCATTGGGATCACGGGGCAACAGCAAGAATTTCAGTTCTTCTGCGAGACGTTCCATTTCCGCCTTAGCGTTTTGCAGTTCCTCCTGCGCCAGATCGCGCAGTTCCGTGTCGCCCAGCATTTCAAGGGCATCGTCATGATCCTGCACGGCACGCTGATAGTCCCGATAGGTGTCCACCACCGGCTGCAGTTCTTTCTGCTCGCGGCTGAGTTTCGTCATTTTCTCTACATCGCCGTAGACAGAGGGGTCAGCCAACTGCTGCTCCACCTGTGACAGACGCAGCGCTACTTTTTCTAATTTATCCAGCATTTACTGTTCCTCGCCACTGTCCAAATAGCGCTGTACTTCCTGCACAAACTTTTCGCGCCAGAATTCATAGCCAATAGAGCCAACACGCAGAGATCCGCCCACCACGTGCTTTTCGGCGGTATAGCGATCCATCTGATCGTAAATGTCCTCATAACGATTATCGCAGCCACGGGTCAGCAAATATGCAACGCGGCTCAGTTCCAATCCACGGCGCTTCAAAAAGCCGCGCACAGGCGCACTGCAACGGCCCGCCCAGACCGGAGTACCCACAATAACCAGTCGGTATTCCGACAGCGGACGCCGGGTGTGAATGGGACGCAAGGGATGGGTAGAGCGGCGCATAGCCTCCATACCGGCACGGAGATAGCCGCGATGACCGCTGCGATCCACGCCGTCATTGATTTCCACCAGTTCCGCGTCTAAAACTTCGGCAATTTCCGTCATGGCCTCTTTGGTTTTTCCGCTGCGGGAGTAGTAAATACACAATACATCGTGCATGGCTTATACCTCCGTTCCTTCGTTTTCCAATTGCAGACTCAGTTCTTCCCAACGGAGCATCTGCTCTTCAAGCTCTGCCTCCGTGGTCTTTCGCTGCTGGTATAGTTCGTTTAATTTTTCCGCCTCACAGGCGTGCAACGCCATCTCCCCGTCCAAGCGTTCCAGTTCCTTTTCCAGTTTTCCGATCGCGGTTTCGCAGATGGTCAACTGTCGCCGTGCGGCCTGCTGAGAGCGATTGCCGCGAGGCGGGCGGGTATCGCCCTTTTTCACCACGGGAGCAGGAGCAGGCTTTTTCTCCTCTGCCTTGAGGCTGCGATACTGGGCAAAGCCCATGGGATAATCGTTAATGGTACCGTCTGACAGTTCCCAAATACGGGTGGCGAAGCGGTTGATAAAATAGCGGTCATGGCTGACGAACAAAAGCGTACCGTCAAAGGCCTCCACCGCCTCCTCGATCCACTCGCGGGAATCGATGTCCAGATGGTTGGTAGGCTCGTCGAGAATGAGGAAGTTGATTTCCTCGTCCATGAGCATACAAAGCCGCAGACGCGCCAGTTCACCGCCGGATAGGACGCTGACGCTCTTAAAGACATCTTCGCCTTGGAACTGATACGCCGCCAGACGGTTACGTGCGCTCTGCGGCGTCATGTTCTTCTTTTCGTAGAGCATGGTGTCCACAAGCGAGCGCTCGGGATGGTCGAAGTGGATCGTCTGCTCCAAATAGGCACTGCGAATGGCGGGGCCCATTTTGATACTGCCGCCGTCGGTGCGCTCAAGACCCATCAGCATATTTAAAAGGGTCGTCTTGCCCGTACCGTTGTCGCCGATAAAGGCAATGCGTTCACCGCCGCCCACACGCAGATTGACGCCGGAGAACAAGGTGCGCTCATCAAAAGCCTTTTGCAGGTTCTTCACCTGTAAAACATCGTCACCGCGGAACTCTATACTGGCAAAGCGTGTATCAATTTTCTTGGCCTTGGTGGGTTTTGCCACCGTGCGCATACGCTCGATACGGCGCTCCATGGAGATGGCACGGCGATAGGTCTTATCAAGGCCCTTGAAAGCGAACATACGCAGTTGCTCCGCCGCACTCTCCAATTGCTCGATTTTGGCCTGCTCTTTCAGGTACTGCTTCATGCGCTCCTGATAGCGGCGCTCTTTTTCAATGGCGTAAAAGCTATAATTGCCGCTGTAAAATTCCGCCTTACCGTCCAGCACCTCGATGATGCGCGTGACGGTACGGTCGAGGAAATAGCGGTCATGGGAGATGGTAACCACCGTGCCGCGGAAGGAGCGGATATACTCCTCCAGCCACTCCGTGGCCTGCAAATCCAGATGGTTAGTGGGCTCATCGAGGAGCAGGATATCCGTGTCCTCCAAAATGAGCCTGCCCAAGTTGACGCGGGTCTTTTCACCGCCGGAAAGCTGGTCAAAAAGGCGTGAACGCATATCCGCATCAATACTCAAACCGTTGGCCACCTTGTTGACCGCCGTGTCGGTATCGTAGCCACCGAGGCCCTCAAAGCGTGCGGTCAGATCGCCGTAGCGCTTTAAGATGGCATCATCGCTCTCCCCTCTTGCCATACGCTCGGTGAGGGCGTCCATCTCATCCTTCAGACGGTGCATACGGGCAAATGCGGATTGAAGCACGTCCTCCACCGTGTAGCCGGCAGGATACACGGGAATCTGGGAAATCAGGCCCACGCGGCGGCCCGAAGCGATGACCACATCGCCCTCGTCATAATCAAGTTCTCCCGTGAGGATCTTGAAAAGCGTGGTCTTGCCGGCGCCGTTCTTGCCCAAAAGGCCTACACGCTCACCGGTGTCGATCTGAAAGGTCAAGCCGTCCAATATTTTCTTTTCCAAATCAAAGGACTTGACCAGTCCCGTTACGCTGATATCAATCATGTATTACAGTTGTTCCAGTTCCTTTACAATTTTGCCAAACTCCATGGCATGAGAGGCCTTCACCAGCATAGCGGTGTCGGCACTGAGCAGTTTCTTGATGGTAGGCAGAGCCTCTTCCACGGTGTCAAAATGATACACCTCGCCTTGGGCCGTTTCTGCCACAGCGGCGCACTTGGGGCCAACGGCCACCACGGCGGTCAGACCCAGTTGGTTGGTCAGTTCGCCTACGCGCTTGTGGGCACTCTCGCTCACCGCACCCAGTTCACCCATATCGCCCACTACGGCAACGCGGCGCGCTCTGTCGGTGTTAGCCAAAATCTTCAATGCCGCTTCCATGGCCTGAGGGTTGGCGTTATAGCAATCGTCAATGACGATGCGGTTGTCGCTGAGGCGAATACGGCGCATACGGGAGCCGGTGGACTGATAGGCCGCCACGCCGCCAATGATTTCGTCCTTTGTAAGGCCCAGATGCTCGCCGATAGCCACCGCCATAGAGGCGGAATAAATCATGTATTCACCCGGAGACGGAATGGACAGATGATAGGTGTCCTTTTCCGTAGTCACGGTACATTCAATGCCCTCAATGCCGTGGTCTACGATGTCCGTCACGCGGACGTTGCAATTTTCACTCTTGCCGCAGCGCAGAGTGGTAAACGGCAGGTTCAGCGTATTGAGCAGGGCATCATCGCCGCACAGTACGGCAAGGCCGCCCGGCTGGAGATTCTCAAAAATCTCGCTCTTGGCGCGTAGAGTACCTTCGCGGGTATTGCCTAAGTTTTCGATATGAGCATCGCCGATATTGGTCAGCACCGCCACGGTGGGACGCACCATTTCGCCCATGTAAATAAGGTCACCAAAATGATCCAGACCCGTTTCAATCACGGCAGCGCGATGGCTCTGCTCCAAGCGCAGCAGAGTCTGGGGCGTGCCGATAAAGTTATTGTAGTTTGCCTCTGTTTTCAGCGTGGGATAGTGCTGAGAGAGCACGGAGGCAATCATTTCCTTTGTGGTGGTCTTGCCGGCGCTGCCGGAAATTTCCACCATGGGGATATTGAACTGACTGCGATACCACGATGCCAGCGCTTTCAGTGCCAGCAGGGTATCTGCCACCTGAATGTAGAACTTGCCGGGCATCATCGTATCGGGTGCGTGCATACACAGGCAGCCCTCTGCACCCTTTTCTAAAGCGGAGTTCAAATACGCATGACCGTCGAACTTCTCGCCCACCAGCGGGATAAACAGCTGTCCCGCTGCAACGGTGCGACTGTCGGTGGATACACCGGTAATGGCGGCATCAGTGGCTTGCAGCATGGTACCATTCACCGCCGCACAAAGTGCTTTAACACTAAAAGGAATCATTTACGCTCCGCCTTTCTTGCCTTCAAGGATTCTTCCACGATCTTCTCACACAGTTCGCCATAACTCAGGCCTGCCGCTGCGGCTTCCTGCGGCACCAGACTGGTGGGGGTCATGCCGGGCAGCGTGTTGACCTCCAAGCACCATGCTTTGCCCTCGCTATCGAGGATAAAGTCGGTACGGGAGTAGACGCTCAGCCCCAGTGCGCGGTGCAGTTTCAGCGCCATTTCGCCGATCTGCTTCCACTCTTCATCGCTGATGGGTGCCGGGCAGATCTCCACCGCGCCGCCGCTCTGATACTTGGATTCATAATCGAAGAACTTGCCCTTGGGAATGATCTCCACGGCGGGCAGATAGGTATCACCCAGCACGGCAATCTGAATCTCGCGGCCGGAGATCTTCTTCTCCACCACCACATGATCGCCGAACTTAAGCATATTACGTAGGGTTTGGGCCAGTTTTTCCTTGGTATCGGGCAATTCCACGCCGATGGAGCTACCGCCGTTGACGGTCTTCACCGCGCAGGGAACTTCCAGTTTTTCCACCAACGCAGGGATATCCGCCTCAGTATAAATGAGGTTATGCCACGGTGCGGTACGGATGCCCTCGGCGTCCATAAAGCGCTTGGTGACAGACTTATCCATAGCCATGCCGCTGCCTAAGTAGCCGCTGCCCGTATAGGGCACGCCCAAAAGATCCAAGGTGGCCTGCATACGACCGTCCTCGCCGCACTCACCGTGCAGCGCCAAAAAGACGATATCCGCCATCATGCACACATTCAGCACATCCTTGCCCAGCATGGACGCACTCTGATCGCGGCGGCTGCGGCGCACAGCCTCCAGATCGGGAGCCTCGCTGTCCACGCGCACATCGCTGCAAAGGCCGTCGGGTGCATCGAAAACATCCTCCAACTTGCCATTGTAATTTTCAAGACCGAGGAACATATCCACCAGAATTGCCTGATGTCCGCGCTCGCGCAGCGCACGGCACACGCCGGTACCGCTGACCAGTGCCACATTTCTCTCGGTGCTCAGGCCACCTGCCAAAACAACAATCTTCATATATCTCGCATCCTTTCGATCATACGATTACCTATTATATCAGTATAGCATTGTATCACATTTCTCTGCCGATTACAACCGGATTACACCATACCGTAGCATAAAAATTCCCGATCTGTTCAAAGACAGATCGGGAATCATGACTGTATTTATCGCAGCCATTCCGGTCGCGATCGTTTCTGTACACCGGACACCACACCCATGGCGATGAACAGCGTAACAATAGACGAACCGCCGTAACTGAAAAACGGCAGCGTCAGACCGATGACCGGCATCACAAAGAGGCACATGCCAATGTTGGCCACAATCTGGAAGATCAGCATGGCACCCATACCCACACAGATGTAGGCGTCCATGGGTGTCTTTGCCTTTCGTGCCACAGAGAAACAGCGCAATACGATAGCGACCAGTAATCCAATTGCCAGCAGGCAGCCGATCAGGCCCAACTCCTCACCGATCACGGCAAAGATAAAGTCCGTATGACGGAAAGGCAAACTGGCGGCCGACTCACTCTGGGTCTGTGCGCCATGAAACAGTCCCATGCCGGTCAGTTTTCCGCCGCCGATAGCCAGAAGACCGCGGGTCTGCTGCCAGCCAAGGCCCTGCGGGTCAAGACTGTGGTCAAACAGAATCTCAAAACGCTGTTTCATATAGTCGGGGATTTTGTCCTCCTGCCACAGAATATAGAACCCAAACGCGCCGCCGAACAGTCCCAACGCGATCCAGCGTTTAGCCACACCGGCCACGAACAGCATACAGACAAACACGAAAATATAGACCAGGGCGCTGCCCATATCGCTGGAGATGGCATAGTAAAGTCCAATGAGCACCAGCAGGTGTCCGCCCAGCATGGCAAGGGACGGAATGGACTTTAAATCCCGCTTTTCTCTCAGCCATACCAACTGCTTGGCCAACACGATGATAAAGGTGATCTTCACGATCTCCGCCGGTTGGATATTAACGGGGAATCCCTCAATACCCAGCCACGCACGGTTACCGTTGATCTCCAGACCAAGGGGCGTTTTCAACAGCAGAATAAAGCCGATATTGAACACCGTCAGCCATTTCCATTGCTTTGCCACCTCGTTCATATCAATCAGCGACACGGCAAAATATAAAATGATACCCAGCAGCAATGCACATCCCTGCACAATCACATTTTTCAGCGATCCCGTGTAGTGAGTAGCGCTGGCAATCATCAGCACGCCAAACAGAGAGGCTGCCGTACAAAGCGCCAACAGCAGCAGATCTACCTGATGGTACAGATCTGCAATAAAATCTTTTGTTCGTTGCAACATCTATTTTCTCCTCTTCAAGGGTACATCTTTCAATCTTATATAGTTTACCACAAGAACTTTTCTGTGTAAACCACGGTTTCCCCTCTTTTCTTTTGATTTTTTCTGTGGTAAAATAACATGATTTCAAGGAAAGCGAGGTGAGTCGTTTTGGAATATCTGTCCCACAGCGTGTCGGAAACGGAAGAAATCGGCGCGCAACTGGCGGCAAAATTGCATAAAGACAGCGTGGTGGCCTACCGTGGGGGCTTAGGCATGGGTAAAACGGCGTTCACCCGCGGTTTGGCACGGGGCTTAGGTTGCCGTGGACGTGTAACCAGTCCCACCTTTACCATCGTCAATGAGTACAGCGGCAAAACGCCCTTATTCCATTTCGATATGTACCGCTTAGACGACAGCGATGCCCTCTTTGACATCGGCTGGGAGGACTACTTAGAGCGCGGCGGCGTGTGTGCCGTGGAGTGGAGTGAAAATGTGGCAGATGCTCTGCCCAATGACACGGTATATGTGACTATTGCACGGCACGAAACGGAAGACAACTGGCGCCGTATCACCATCACGGGAGGCGAAGAAAAATGAAAATACTGGCATTGGAAACCTCCGCGAAAAGTGTGAGTGTCGCCGTCTTGGAAGACGGCAAAATACTGGGCAGCGCCTATCAGAATATCGGCCTGACTCATAGCCGCACCCTGATGCCGCTTTTAGACGGTATGCTCAAAAACAGCGAACTCACTTTGGACGATATGGATCTCATCGCCGTGGCCGCAGGGCCGGGCAGTTTTACCGGACTTCGCATCGGCGTGTCTGCCGCCAAGGGTCTTGCATGGGCGCAGTCCCTCCCCTGCTGCGGTGTGTCCACGCTGGAGGCTATGGCGCAGAATGTGCGCCACATGGAGGGTTGTACCGTTATCTGTGCTATGGATGCCCGCCGCCAGCAGGTCTATAACGCGGTGTTCCATGTGGAAAACGGTAACCTTGTGCGCATGGCTCCCGACCGTGCCATTGCCTTGGAAGAACTGACCGCTGAAATTAAAAATGACGAAAATGCAAAAATAATTGTTGGAGATGGCGCACAGTTGTGCTATACTTATTTGTCGGAGCAGGGTATCTCCTGCCGCATGGCACCGCCTGCTCTGGTGATGCAAAATGCCGTTGGCGTGGCGCAGGTGGCCTTTGAGATGGCCGAGCGCAGCGAAACCGTCAATGCCCATGAGCTGGTCCCCGTGTATCTGCGCCTTTCTCAGGCTGAACGCGAGCGTCTTGCCAAGGGTTTAAAAATCACATTGGATTGATATTTCAAAATTTTTTATATATTTTACGGAGGATATTGTTATGAGCGAAAGATTCCCCACTCTGCACATTGTTGACCATCCCCTGGTGCAGCACAAGCTGTCTGTCATGCGTGACAAGAACACCAGCGTGAAGGAGTTCCGCACTTTGGTCGGCGAAATCGCCATGCTGCTGACCTATGAGGCCACCCGCGATCTGCCCCTGACCACCAAGTCTATCGAGACCCCGCTGTGTTCCTATGAGGCACCCGTACTGGCCGGTAAAAAGATGGCTATCGTTCCCATCCTCCGCGCAGGTCTGGGCTTTGAGGACGGCATTCTGAACCTGATTCCCTCCGCTCGTGTCGCTCATATCGGAATGTACCGCGATGAAGAAACCCTGGAGCCCCATTTCTACTTCCTGAAGTACCCCAAGGACATCGCTGACCGCGATGTGCTGGTGGTTGACCCCATGCTGGCTACCGGCGGCAGCGCCGATATGGCCATCACCAAGATGAAGGAACTGGGCTGCAAAAACATCAAGCTGATGATTCTGGTGGCTGCACCCGAAGGCGTGGACTTCATCTACAAGAAGCACCCCGATGTGGAGATCTACTGCGCCGCTCTGGACGATCATCTGAACGAGAACGGCTACATCGTTCCCGGTCTGGGCGATGCCGGCGACCGTATCTTCGGCACAAAATAAAAACAGTCAAAAAAAGTCAGGAGGTCTGTACCACATGGTACAGACCTCTTTTTTCTCGTTATCGCAATTACACGTCCATCTCCAACTGCCCTATCTGCTTGACGATCTCCGTACGGCGCTGATAGAACATCAGCGACTCATTGTGGCGATAGTAGGCATCGCAACCGTAGCGGGCGATGAACCGTGCGGCATAGTGGCTGACGGTCAGCTCCGTCACCAGAATCAGCAGTTCCTGCCCCTCCTGCCATGCACTCTCGGCAAAGCGGAACATCTGCTCCATGTGTTCCCCTGCCGTGGCGGCAGCATCGCGCATAGCGGCAACCTCCGCGTCAAAGGCGGCCTTGATTTCGGGGAATTCCGCCTTTTCACGCTGGCACTTACGCAGGAATGACAAAATCCGCTCATAGCGTGTGCGGTGGTCGATGCTCAACGTACCGCAGCGCTCCTCGCGCTCCATACGGGTCTTGACAACCTCAATCTGCTCGTCAACAGACTTGCCCGCCTTGACTTCCTTCAGAAGTGCCAGCAGTTCGGTGATCATATCCTCCGTTTCCATCACGGCACAGACTTCGCTCGACACGCTGTCGAGCAGCAGGCCGATCAGGCTCAACCGCTCGTCAAAGGGTGCATTCTCCGCACGCAGGCGGATTTCTTCAGGGGCATTGCCTGCCAGAATAGCGTCCACGCGGTAGTCAGCCTTGTACTTGTTGAAAAGATCGTAGTAAATGGCGAAGTCCTCGGCGATCTCCTTGTCCTGCAGATACTGACCGATCAGGCTCTCGTCCACCGTCATGCCGTGGAGTTCATAAAGCTTGATCATGTCGCTCAAATCGTCCCAGCCGCGGGCGGTGACGAAACGGCGGCCGTCCACCGTGGTTTCCACATGGTAGAAGTTCTCCTTGCGGGCATCGAGGTAGGTCAGCACCGAGGCGTGTACGCCCTTTTTCAGCGCATATTCTTTCCATGCAAGGTAGTCCGGCTCAATGTCAATGCGCTTGAGACGATCCCATGTAACGATGTCGAACTCGCGGGCACTGCGGTTGTATTCGGGCGGGTTACCTGCGGTGACCACCAGCCAGCCATCGGGCACCTTGTGGCGGCCGAAAGTCTTGAACTGCAAGAATTGCAGCATGGTGGGCGTCAGGGTTTCGGACACGCAATTGATCTCATCGAGAAACAGAATGCCCTCTTTCACGCCGCCCTCTTCCATCATATCGTAGACGGAGGCGATGATCTCGGACATAGTATACTCCGATACATCGTACTCCACGCCGCCGTAGGATTTCTTTACGATCAGCGGCAGACCCAAAGCCGACTGGCGGGTATGGTGGGTCATGGAATAGGACACCAGTCCCACGCCCAGTTCATCGGCCACCTGCTTCATGATGGCGGTCTTGCCGATACCCGGAGGGCCCATCAGCAGCAGGGGGCGCTGACGGACGCCGGGGAAGCAATAGCTGCCCTCGTCATCCTTCTTCAGATAGGCGCGGATGGTTGCTTCCATCTCCTGTTTGGCTTCCAGTATATTCATAGTACCTCCTTAATGACTGCCCAGCTGGGCAGCAGCTCGGGATGAATCGTCTTTCCGGCGAGGATAAAAACCGTTTCGTAGTCCGGCGGTTCCGAAGGGTAGGCCCCATCCCCGTCTGTAAAATACAGCAGTGCCCGGGGCTTTTTCAGAATCCCCTGGTTTCGCAGCGCTTCGATCTCCCGGAATACCGGGCGGAAATCCGTGCCGCCACGGCCGTGGATCTGTACCTTCCAGAGATAATCCAGCCATTCCTCCCGGCTGCGGATGCGCACCCTGTCCTGAATGACACAGTCACACTGCAGGAAGATCACATTCATTCTCCGAAAGAAATTTTCCTGACTGGTGAGGATGCCGTAGGTCTCCCGCAAAAACCGGCTCACTGTCTCCGCATCACAGGAGGAGGAAGTATCGATGGCAATCACCAGCTCATCCAGCCGCCAGACCTCCCTGGATTCCAGCGGCTCCAGGAACGGTGTGCGGTCAAACTGCCGCATGCCAATGTCATAATAGATATAGTCGAAGCTGTCCTCGTCCAGCTCGATCTCTTCACCGGGGATCATATACTTCCGAAGCAGCGGGCGGTAATCCCTGGGATCGTATTGGAGCAAAGAAAAATCCTCTGTGTCACTGCCGCCGGATGATCCCCGGATCCCGCTGCCGAAGGTACCGCTTCCACCCTGCAGCGATTTCCAGTCCTGAATCACTTCATCCGGCTTAAGCTCCCACCAGAGACGGTGGTCATCAAACCGAAAAGCATCGTTTAGT
>JAZLIB010000038.1:0-5032 GCA_045617185.1 Vescimonas sp. | reverse complement strand
GCCTGCACGTTCTGCGCAGCCCCTTTGCCAGCGCTTATATCAAGTCCATTGACGTAAGCGAGGCCGAGAAGCTGCCCGGCGTGGCCGCTATTCTGACCGCTTATAACACTCCCGAAACCCACTACATGCAGGCCGGCCAGGGTAACCCCGAGCCATCTCCTCATGACCGCCGCCTCTTCAACATGAAGGTGCGCCATGTGGGCGACCGTGTTGCCGGTATTATTGCCCGTACTCCCGAGATTGCCGATAAGGCGGCATCTTTGATTAAGGTGGAGTATGAGCCTCAGGACGCTGTCTACACAGTAGAAGAGGCTATGGCAGAGGGTGCTCCTCTGGTCCATAACGGCGAGGTTATTTATAATGCCGGTGCTCCTGCTGATCTTGATGAGTTCAATAAACTCGCCGGTGATGAGCGTGAGGGTAAGGTTGTTTATCAGTTCCCTCTGGGCGCTGATATCCATAAGAACATCGCAGCCTCCAATAAGGGTGGCATCGGTGATATTGAGAAAGGTTTTGCCGAGGCTGATGCTATCGTGGAAAGCACCTATCAGACCAGCCAGATCCAGCATACTCCGCTGGAGCCCCATGTCTGCTATGCACACATCGAGAATGGCCGTCTGGTGCTCAACTGCGCCACGCAGGTGCCTTATCATGTGCGCCGTATCGTCAGTTGGGTCTGCGGTATTCCTGAAAATAAGATCCACGTCATTAAAGAGCGTGTCGGCGGCGGCTACGGCAGTAAGCAGGACATCCTCGTTGAGGATTTGACCGGCTATGCTGCTTGGGTTACCGGTAAGCCTATTTACTATCGTAATACCCGTGCTGAGGAATTCTATGCCAACTCCACTCGTCACCCCATGCGTGTGAAGGTGAAGATGGGCGGTAAGAAGGACGGCTCGATCACCGCTCTGTTCATGGAAGTCTGTGCCAATACCGGTCCTTTCGGCAACCACTGCCTGACCGTTCCTATGAACAGCTGCTCCAAGACCCTTCCTCTGTTTGCCGTGGATAACATGGCATACGATTTGAAGGTGTTCTATACCAATACACCTCCTGCAGGTGCATATCAGGGTTACGGCACGCCTAAGGGTACCTACGGCATCATGATGGCCATGGCTGAACTGGCTGACAAGCTGGGCATCGACTACCGTACTATGGTGGAGAAGAACCATGTCAGCGAAGGCTATATGCTGGAGATCCTGAAGGGCCTGGGTGAAGGCCGTGAAGGTAATGTGGTTCCTGTCGGCTCTTGCGGTCTGGACGAGGCCATTGCAAAGGGCTGTGACATGATCGAGTGGGGCAAGAAGGAAGTATCTGACGATCCCGATTGGAAGATCGGTAAGGGTTTTGCTATGATCATGCAGGGCAGCGGTCTGCCCGGTCTGGATCACGCAGAGGCTATTGCTAAACTGGAAACTGACGGTACTGTCATTTTGAACAGCGGCGGTGCTGACTTGGGTACCGGTCTGGATACCATCTCTGCCAAGGCTGTAAAGGAAATTCTGAAGCTTCCCATGGAGAAGATCACGGTTGTGTCCGGTGATACTGACTCCTGCGTGTTTGATACCGGTGCATACGCGTCTTCCGGTACTTTCTTCAGTGGTAATGCTTCCATTTTGGCTGCCAAGAACCTGAAGGAAGAGATTCTGAAGGAAGCTGCTCTGCAGATGGACGAAAAGGTCGAGGATCTGGATGTCCGTGCACCCGGTGAGGTCTATTCCAAGGCTACCGGTAACGCTATTTCCTATGGTGATCTGTCCCACGCTGCAATTGCCGGTGACGGCCGTGGTCAGATGGTGGCACATGGTAGCTATATTACCACCGCATCTTCCGTGCCTTACGGCGCTCACTTCGCTCAGGTGGCTGTTAACGTGAAGACCGGCGAGATCAAGGTGCAGAAGTTCTACGCTCTGCAGGATGCCGGTACGCCCATTAACCCCGAAATTGCTCTGTGCCAGATGTACGGTGCGTCCATGAAATCTATCGGTCATACGCTGTATGAAGATATGAAACTGGACGAGAACGGCAAGTGCATCAATGCTAACCTGACCGATTACGGTACACCCATGATCGGTGAAGCCCCCGATGATTTCAAGGCCGTGCTGATCGATGTGGACGATGCCTACGGTCCCTTTGGCGCCAAGTCTATCTCCGAGATTGCCTGCAACGGTGCTGCTCCCGCTATTGGTATCGCTATCCACGATGCCTGCGGCGTGTGGATGCGCAGCTGGCCCATGACTCCCGAAAAACTGTTGAAGGAGTTGGGCAAGATTTGATCCCAACAAAAAAATCTCGGTTCCGAAAGGAACCGAGATTTTTTAAAAAGAAGATTCAATTAAAGAAATTTTTCAGCGAATAGTTTGTTGCCATAGGCCTGCAACTCCGCGCAAAACGTATCATAGGTGTTGAGCATATGAGTGGCTTCGTTGGTTAGCACAGCGCCACCGCCGTTTTTGCCGCCAGTCACAGAGTGGAGCAGGGGAAAGCCGAGTGCCTTTTCTGTGTTTTTCACGATGGTCCACGCTTTGGAGTAGGCCATATTCATAGACTGTGCCGCAGCGCGCAAAGAATGAAGCTGTTCCACTTGGTGCAGCAGCTTGGCAATGCCCGGACCGAAACATTTTTCATCGGTAAACAGGCGCACTGTGATGTTGTAATTCATTTTCTTTTCCATACGGCAATTATAGCATTTTCAATAGAAAAGGTCAATTAAAAACAATAGAAAGAAAAATAGAAATGGAGGGATTGCATCTTATGATCGAAGTAAAAATATTGGTGGATTGTATCGACTATGATTCTGTAGTTGATTTGCTGATGCCTGTGGTGGGAGATAAACTGCAGGCAAAAGGTGGCATTGTAGGTAAGATCGGAGGAAAAGAAGAAAAACTGACTAAATTGACGCATAAACTGCTGGGCAAGGTGAGTCAGGAGAAAAAAGATCAGACGATTGTAGACCTTGCGACGAAAAAGAAGGCAATGATTATGGAGAAAGCAGCTGCTGTTGCTGAAAAGCAAGGCGTCGGCGTGCAGATCTGTGATATCGATATACGCAAGATCTAAAAAGCAAAAGTCGGGAGTTTTACTCCCGACTTCACTTTTTATTTTTTCAGGTTGTTGACTGCCTCGCGCAGAGCATTCACATTTTCCTGTGTGGTGGCCCAACTGGCGCAGAAACGGACACCGGAATGGGTTTCGTCCACACGTTCCCAGTACTCAGAGCCGAAGTTCTTACTGATTTCTGCCAATTCGCTGTCCAGCATAATGGGATACTGCTGATTGGTGGGGGAGTCAAACAGCAGAGGATAACCGGCAGAAACGAAAATTTCACGGATTTGATGTGCCATTTCAATGGCGTGGCGGGAAATCTTAAAGTACAGATCATCGGTAAACAGCGTGTCGAATTGGATACCCAACAAACGACCCTTTGCCAGCATACCGCCGCGCTGCTTCATGAAGAAACGGAAATCGCGCTTCAGAGCGGGATTCATGACCACAACAGCCTCGCCGAACAGAGCGCCGACCTTTGTACCGCCGATATAGAAAATGTCACAAAGACGAGCAATTTCCGGCAGTGTCAGATCGCACTCATCGGACATCAGACCGTAACCCAAGCGGGCACCGTCGATGAACAGAGGCAGGCCGCAGCGCTGGCAGGTTTCATAAATATCAGTCAACTCAGCCTTGGAGTAGAGAGTGCCGCCCTCGGTGGGATAGGAGATATAGACCATGCCGGGCATAACAATGTGCTCATAGTCGGGGTTGTCGTGATGCCACAGATAGTAATCTTCAATCTGCTTGGCAGTGATTTTACCGTCGTCCGTGGGCAGAGAGAGAACCTTGTGACCGGTGGATTCAATAGCGCCGGTTTCGTGGCAGTTGATATGGCCGGAAACGGGAGCAATTACACCCTGATAGGGGCGTAGAATAGAGGCAATAACGGTGGTGTTGGTCTGTGTTCCGCCAACGAGGAAGTGCACGTCGGCATCGGGAGCCTGACAAGCAGCCTTGATTTTTTCGCGAGCGGCAGCACAATATTCGTCCTCGCTGTAACCAACGGATTGTGCCATATTGGTTTCGAGCAGTCGGTTCATAATGGCGGGATGTGCACCTTCCAGATAGTCACTATTAAAATATATCATAAAAGAATCTCCTTCCTTTTTTCTTTATTTTACTGCATTTATCATTCCGTGTAAAGCACAATTACGGCTTGTACTTGATTTGAAATAATTAATTTGTTAGAATGATGACACGTTAGGAGGCTACATATGAAAAAAGGTGCTTATTACGCGCTGCTTGTGGTATTGCTCGGTGTGTTTGCATTTTCGGCTTATAAAATAGGCAGTTATTACTGGGAAAAACACAAAAGCGATCAAGTGACACAAGAGGCGGCGAAATACGTTCAGATTGATGAAAAAGATGATGAGCCGGAAATGGTTGAGGTAAATTTTGATGCGCTGCGGGAGATTAACAGTGACGTGGTCGCTTGGATCTACTGTCCCGATACGCAAATCAATTATCCTGTTGTGCAGGGGTCGGATAACAGCTTTTATTTAACACATCTGCTGGATGACTCATACAATGTCAACGGTACCATATTTATGGATTATCGCGGCAAAGCAGATTTTTCAGATGCCAATAATATCATTTACGGACATCACATGAAATCCGGTGCCATGTTTGCCGACCTTATTAAATATAAGGAAAAAGGTTTTTACGAGGCGCATCCGGTTATATACCTCTTTACTCCGGAGCAAACTTACCGGTTGGCGCTTCTTGCCGGCTTAGTGGTTGAAGCAAATGATCCAATCTACAATTTTGATCTTGACGCAGAACATGTGCAATCATATATGGCGCAATCGACATTTACGGCAAAAATCAAGGTAAATTCGAATTATCCGCTTGTAACACTTTCTACTTGTTCTTACGAGTTTGAGAGTGCTCGCTATGTGGTGCTGGCTCAGATGATACCAATTGAGAAGTAAAAAACAAAAGATGACAGACACCATGTCAGTCATCTTTAGCTTTAGAGAGG
>JAZLIB010000037.1:0-7387 GCA_045617185.1 Vescimonas sp. | reverse complement strand
TCGGCTCGGGTGTAGCCGGCAGCAACCAGGTGAGATACCAGCGCGGCGAGATTATACTGTCCGCCAACGCGCAGGGTCAGTGCACTCTCGCGCAGTACTTCCGGCGCGCAGCAGCGTTGAATCAGCGCGTCGCCCGTTGCTACGATGATTTCTGCCTCGCCCTGCGCCATGCGGTGCAGCGCACTGAGTCGGCGATACTCCCACTCACGGCTTGCCGCCGCTAACGGGTGGAACTGCCATTCGCGACTGGGCAGGAGAACGGGTTCACAGCCGGTCAGGATACGTAAGTCAGCGCACTGCCGCTGCGCCTCTTTTTCGTTTTCACACAGCATCAGAAGAGAACGGCCGGTGGCATAATGAATGGCTGCCGCCAATTGTGCGCGCTGCACGGATCCGACACCGGTTACGCTGACGGCATTGGTGGTGCGCTTGATATGATCGGTCAGTTCGCGCACTTCCTGTATCGTCAGTAATTCTTTCAGTAAGCCGTCCATTGTCCCCCTCCTTTCTCTGCTTATCCTATGGGGTTGTCTTCGGAGATATGCGGAGATAACGCCCCCTATCTCCCTCTTAGTTGAATCGGTTCATGGCACGGTCGATGCCATCGGTAATGGCAACGGGAATCGCGGCCACCGCCTTATCCAATGCCTCGATAATGACTTTCTGATCCTCGCCCATGGGCTTGCCGATCACCCAGTCCACGGTGTCGAAGCCTGCCTGCTGAGGGGAGCCTACACCCACTTTGATGCGGGGAAACTTGTCGGTGCCGAGGTGCTGGATAATATTTTTCAAACCATTATGGCCGCCTGCGCTGCCGCCGGCGCGGATACGCAGTTTGCCTGCGGGCAGAGAAATATCATCGGAAATGACCAATACATGGTCGGCAGGAATTTTATAAAACCGTGCGGCCTCACCAACGGATTCACCGCTGAGATTCATATAGGTCTGGGGTTTCATCAGCAGCACCTTTTCGCCACCCACTTCCCAAGTGGCGGTCCATGCCTTGAAACGCAATTTATTGAATTTCAGCCGTTCGTTCTGGGCCAGTTTGTCAATGGCCAGAAAACCCATGTTGTGGCGGGTACTCTCATACTTCGAGCCGGGATTGCCCAGACCTACCACTAACCATTGGATACCACCGCTGTTTCTTCTGAAAAACATATCTTCACATCCTTCTGACGTAAATCAACACAAAAATAAGGGAACTGCATAAGCAGTCCCCTTATCATATCACAAAAAAGCTTAGTTGAACAGCTTTGCGATGGAAATTTCCTGATAGATACGCTCAATAGCTTCGGCGAACATAGGCGCGACGGACAGATACTTGATCTTGTCGCAGCCTTCGCCCATGCTCTCGGGCAGGGTGTTCAGCAGAGCCACTTCCTTGATGACACTGTTGCTCAGACGCTCCAGAGCGGGGCCGGACAGTACACCGTGAGATGCGCAGGCATAGACGCTGTTGGCGCCACCTACTTCTACGATAGCCTTGGCAGCATTGCAGATGGAGCCTGCGGTATCGATCATATCGTCGAACAGAATGCAGTCCTTACCGGCCACATCGCCGATGACGTTCATGACTTCACACTGGTTGGCCTTCTGACGGCGCTTATCCACGATAGCCAGACCCATGTGCAGCTTCTGGGCGAAGGTACGGGCGCGAGCCACGCTACCCACATCGGGAGAAACAACGACCATGTTCTCAGCCTTCTCGCCGAACTTCTTGGCATAGTAATCGACGAAAACGGGATTGCCCAGCAGGTTATCCACGGGAATATCAAAGAAGCCCTGAATCTGAGCGGCATGCAGATCCATAGTCAGCACACGGTCAGCACCGGCAGCGGTGAGCATATTAGCCACCAGCTTGGCGGAGATGGGATCACGGCTCTTGGCCTTACGATCCTGACGGGCATAGCCGAAATAGGGCACAACAGCGGTAACACGACCGGCGCTGGCACGCTTGCAGGCATCAATCATGATCAGCAGTTCCATCAGACTGTCGTTGACAGGTTTGCAGGTGGAGTTGATCAGAAACACATCGCTGCCGCGAACGGTTTCGTACAGAGATACAGAAGCTTCACCGTCAGCAAAATGCTTGACTTCAGCTTCGCCCAGCTTCATGCCGATGATCTTGCAGATCTCTTCTGCCAATGCGGGGTTGGAGTTACCGGTAAAAATTTTGATGTCCTTGCCATGAGAAATCATTTTTCAACACACTCACTTTCTATCTTATTCCAAAAATTCTCTCTCTTGGTTGGTAAGTATATATTGAGCAGTCCGACGGACTGATACTCACTTCTTCCAGCTTTCCCGGAATCGGGCAGCCCATTCTTCCTTGTTGACCTGACGGGTGCGGGCAATTGCCAAAGCGTCCTTAGGAACCTCGTCAGTAATGGTGGAGCCGGCAGCCGTATATGCGCCATCACCCACCGTGACCGGTGCGATCAGATTCGTGTTGCAGCCGAGGAATACATCATCACCGATGGTGCAGCGATACTTCTTATGACCGTCATAATTAGTGGTGACGGTGCCGCAGCCGAAGTTGACACGCTCACCCACATCACTGTCACCCACATAGGTGAGGTGGGAGATCTTCGTACCGTTGCCGATCACAGAATTCTTGACTTCCACAAAGTCGCCCACGCGGCAATGGTCGCCAATCTGGCAATTGGGACGGACGTAGGTGAAGGGGCCGACGGTGGTATGATCGCCAACGGTGCTCTCGTTTACCTGAGAGGCGTTGACCGTGGTACCTTCACCGATCACGCTATCGCGGATCATGCTGTTAGGGCCAATCTCACAATCGGCGCCGATATCCGTCATACCGCGTAGAATCGTACCGGGCAGAATAGTTGTGCCGGCAGATACCGTGACGCGGGGATCAATATATGTAGCGGCGGGATCAATCACGGTGACACCGTTTTCGATATGGCGCTTGAGGATCATATCCCGGCACAGAGGCATGGCGCGGTTGAGTTCAAGCGCGTTATGTACGGGCAGCCAGAACAGCTCCTCTTTACTCTGGGCAGGACGGACAGATAAGGTGTTATCGTCCATCTGACGCAGCAAATCGCCGGAAACGCTATACACCGGACTCTGACCAAAAGCCATCACCGGCAGGACGGGCGTGGGAATGACCAGCACATCGCCGTCGCAGGCATCAGCGGCCGCAGCAACGTTATCGAAGAAGGATACGTCACAGCCGGGCATAGCGGCAACAAACTCGTTGCGGAAAGATTCATCGCAAATGACAAAAAACCGCTGCACACCACAGTTTAACAATTCCTGCGACACCCACGTCATAACGGGGCAGAACAGAATCGACTGCAGCATCAGCGGTTTGGCGCAAGAGGCGGAGTTGCCTTTGCAGTCAAAAAGAACAATCTTGCAGTCCACGGAAAACTCCTCCCCTCATAAAGAACATAATAATTAAATTTATTATAGCAGGATTTACGGAAAAATCCAGTATTTTTACACAAATTTACGCCAATAATTTTTTTGTGCAGGACTTTATGTGCCAAGATGGCAAAGCGTATGAAAGCAACATCTGCATCTTTCTACACAATTCAATGCTCAAATTAATAATTTAATGAAAAAAATGCCTTTTTCGTGAATTGATAGTTGCATTTTCCGGGAAAGTGCATTACAATACTATTATTTTCGGGAGGAGGCAGGCATATGTTGAATATTGTACTGGTAGAGCCGGAAATTCCGCAGAATTGCGGCAATATCGCACGCACTTGCGCTGCTACCGGATCCCGACTCCATCTGATCCGTCCGCTGGGTTTTGACATCTCGGAAAAAGCGGTCAGACGTGCCGGCTTGGATTACTGGCATCTGGTGGAAGTACGTGACTATGAGAATCTCGATGCGTTTTTCAAAGCCAACCCTCAGGCTGCTGAGGATCTGTGGCTGGCAACGACCAAGGCACCGCAGGACTATACTCAAGCACAGTTTACCAAAGACTGCTGGCTGTTCTTCGGGAAGGAGACGGCGGGCCTGCCGGAGGATTTCCGTATGGCACATTACAATCGCTGTATCCGTCTACCCATGCGTGAAGAAGCGCGAAGCCTGAATCTGAGCAATTCCGTGGCAATCCTGACCTATGAGGCGCTGCGGCAGAACGGCTTTCCCGGCCTTGCCGGTGAGGGTGAAATGATTAATAAGTAACAACACCTTTATATTATAAATAAGGAGATGCTGATATGAATTACAACAAGAAAACCATCATGGACGTTGACGTAGCAGGCAAGAAGATTTTACTGCGCTGCGACTTTAATGTCCCTCAGGATAAAGCAACTGGCGAAATTACCAGCGACAAGCGTATCGTGGCGGCTCTGCCCACCATTCGCTATCTGCTGGAAAAGGGCGCGGCTGTGATTGCCTGTTCTCATCTGGGCAAGCCCAAGGGTGAGTGGAAGATGCAGCTGAGTCTGGCACCCGTTGCCAAGCGCCTGAGCGAACTGCTGGGGCAGGATGTGATTTTCGCCACCGATATGGTGGGCGAAGATGCCAAGGCAAAGGCTGCTGCTCTGCAGGGCGGTCAGATCATGCTGCTGGAGAATCTACGCTTTGATATCCGTGAGGAAAAGAATGACCCCTCCTTTGCCAAGGAACTGGCTTCCATGGCAGAACTGTATGTGTCCGACGCTTTCGGCACGGTGCATCGTCCTCATGCTTCCACCGCCGGCGTGGCAGCCTACCTGCCTGCTGTGTCCGGTTTCCTGGTAGCTAAGGAACTGGAGATCATGGGCGGCGCATTGAACGATCCCAAGCGCCCCTTTGTGTCCGTACTGGGCGGTGCCAAGGTGTCCGACAAGATCGGCGTGATCAACAACCTGCTGGAAAAGGCCGACACCATCATCATCGGCGGTGGCATGGCCTACACCTTTGCCAAGGCGCAGGGCGGCAATATCGGCACGAGCCTTTGTGAGAGCGACAAGCTGGATTATGCCCGCGAGATGATTGAAAAAGCTAAGGAACGCGGCGTTAAATTGCTGTTGCCCGTGGATAATGTGGCTGCCAAGGAGTTTGCCGCTGATGCCGAGCCTTTCACTGTGGACGCCTGCGCCATTCCTGATGATATGATGGGCATGGATATCGGTCCGAAGACCACCGAAATGTTCTGCGCCGCCGTTAAGGGTGCCGGTACCGTTGTCTGGAACGGACCTATGGGCGTATTTGAATTTGACGCATTTGCCAAGGGTACTCGTGCTATGGCACAGGCTCTGGCCGATAGCGGCGCCGTAACCATCGTGGGCGGCGGTGACAGCGCAGCTGCCGTGGAGCAGATGGGCTTTGCCGGCAAGATCACCCACATCAGCACCGGCGGCGGTGCATCCCTGGAATTCCTGGAAGGCTTGGAACTGCCCGGTGTGGCATGCCTGCTGGATAAGTAAATATAAATAAGTATAGAAATATTAGGAGTAAAGAGACAATGAATCGCAGATATCGTAAGACTATTATCGCCGGCAACTGGAAGATGAATAAGACTGCCAGCGAAACCAAAAAGTTTGCTGAAGAACTCAAGGCCATCATGCCTAAGACCAAGTGGTGTGACGTGGTAGTTTGCGTGCCCTCCGTCAATATCCCTGCCGCCATCAAGGCTTTTAAGGATATGCGCGTGTCCGTGGGTGCAGAGAATGTGTTCTATGAGAAGTCCGGCGCTTACACCGGTGAAGTGAGCGCAGAAATGCTGAAAGATCTGGGCGTGAAGTACGTGATCGTCGGTCACAGCGAGCGCCGTCAGATGTTCGGCGAGACCGATTTTACCGTTAATAAGAAGGTACTGGCTGCGCTGGAGGTCGGTTTGCACCCCATCATCTGTGTGGGTGAAACGCTGGAGCAGCGTGAGCTGGGTATCACTATGGAACTGATCGCCCTGCAGGTCAAGTCCGCTCTGGCAGGTGTGCCTGCTGAGAAACTGCGTAAGTGCGACATCGCCTATGAGCCCGTCTGGGCCATCGGTACCGGCAGAACCGCTACCGCGGAGCAGGCTGCCGAGGTCTGCACCTTTATCCGTACCACTGTGCGTCATCTGTATGGCGCCCGCATCGCCCGCTCCATCACCATTCAGTACGGCGGTTCCATGAAGCCCGCCAACGCTGCTGAACTGCTGAGCCAGCCCGATATCGACGGCGGTCTGATTGGCGGTGCTGCCCTGAATGCCGGCGATTTCATGGAGATTATTAACGCAGCCAATCAGGATTGAGGAGGTTGAAAGTATGAATAAAACTCCGACTACGCTGATTATTATGGACGGCTTTGGCATGACCGCCAATGGCTCCGCCAACGCTGTAAGTATGGCAAATACGCCCGTGTTGGATCGCCTTTTCAAGGAATATGCCAATACTACGCTGTCTGCTTCCGGCTTGGATGTGGGTCTGCCTGACGGACAGATGGGTAACAGCGAGGTGGGTCACACTAACATCGGCGGCGGCCGTGTGGTATTTCAGGATCTGCCCCGTATCAGCCGCGCTATCGATGACGGATCTTTCTTTAAGAACCCTGCCTACAACAAGGCAATGGACGACTGCCTCGAAAAGAACTCCAGCCTGCATCTGTATGGCTTGCTGTCCGACGGCGGCGTACACTCTCACATTGAGCATCTCTATGCCCTGCTGAAGATGGCAAAGGACAAGGGACTCTCCAAGGTGTATATCCATGCCTTCCTTGACGGACGCGATGTGTCCCCTACCAGCGGTAAGGACTTTGTGGCCGACTGTGTGGAAAAGTGCAAGGAAATCGGCGTGGGCAAGATTGCAACCGTCATGGGCCGTTTCTACGCCATGGACCGCGACAAGCGCTGGGAGCGTTTGCAGCAGGCTTATGATGCCATGGTTTACGGTGAGGGCATTCAGAATTCCGACCCCGTGGCCGCTGTGGCACAGTCTTATCAGAACGGTGTGACCGATGAGTTCGTTGAGCCCGTGGTATGCGACAGCGAGGGCACCATTTCCGATAACGACAGCGTGATCTTCTTCAACTACCGTCCCGATCGCGCCCGTGAAATCACCCGCTCCATCGTGGATCCTGACTTTGACGGATTCCAGCGTGAGTTCTTCCCCACTACTTATGTGTGCAACACCGAGTACGATGCCTCCATGCCCAACGTAATCGTGGCATGGCCTCGCATCAAACTGGAGAACGGTCTGGGCGAGTATCTGAGTTCTCTGGGCATGACCCAGCTGCGTATTGCCGAAACAAGTCGGATCGTAGCCATGTCGTTCTGTGGGCCAAGGAGTTGAAGGCAGTAATTGTCTTCCTAAGACCGCTTGGCCTCCGACTTCATGCCCAACGTAATCGTGGCATGGCCTCGCATCAAACTGGAGAACGGTCTGGGCGAGTATCTGAGTTCTCTGGGCATGACCCAGCTGCGTATTGCCGAAAC
>JAZLIB010000036.1:0-2283 GCA_045617185.1 Vescimonas sp. | reverse complement strand
ACGCCAGAGCGAAGAATCTGCCGGGAGCACAGCCCGGACAGAAGGTGGTCGTAGAGAGTAGTACCAAGAAACTGCTTGGCGTGGTCGTCTTAGTCTATGTGCTGCCGGTGATCTTCTTCCTGCTGGGCTACTTCCTCTCGGGCGGCCTTGCGGAAAGCGTGCGCTATGTGATCGCTATCGCGGCGGCTGCCTTGGCACTGATCCCCATTGTGATGTACGATCGCTACGCTAAACGCCACGAGATTCTGACCTACACCATTCTGCGTTTATTTTAACAGATGTTTGGTTATGTGCGTCCGGTAATGGACAAGCTGGCGGAAGAAGATCGGGAGCGATTTCAAGGTGTTTACTGCGGCCTATGCCATACCCTTGGCGAGCGTTACGGCTGGACGGCAAGATTATTCCTGAATTATGATCTGGCTTTTCTGGCTATGCTGCTGGAGAAGGAACCATGTGGAGGCTGCAAGAAGGGCTGCATGGTACATCCAGTTGCCAAACGACCTTGCGCGCCGCGCTCAACTGCTTTGGATACAGCGGCGGATCTGAGCCTGATCCTTACATGGTGGCAAGTGCAGGACGGCATCGCCGATCATGGATTTTTCGGCGGCTTAAAATACCGCATGGCATCGCTTTTATTGCGGCGGTCTTACCGCAAGGCGAAAAAAGCAAGACCGGATTTTGATGAGCATACACAAAAATGCCTGCGTGAACTGGCAAATTTGGAAAAGGAACAGTGCGCTTCTGTGGACGCTGTGGCGGATACCTTCGCTCGGCTCTTGGTGGGTGCGGCAGGCGGTGAAGATGACCCGATCCGTCGCCGTGTATTAGAGCAGATGCTCTATCATTTAGGACGGTGGATTTATTTAGCCGACGCGGCGGACGATTTGAAAGATGATTTGAAGAACGGCAGTTATAACCCGCTGCCCCTGCGCTATACACTATGCGATGATACGCTGACGCAGGAGAGCAGGCAGGAACTGGCCGGCACGATGGATCAGTCGATCCGCGTGATGGCGGCGGCATTTGAATTGGCGGATTTCGGCAGTTACACTGCTGTGATTGAAAGTGTGGTATACGAAGGGTTGTATGCGGTAGGTAACGCCGTACTGAACGGTACCTTCCACAAACGGAAAAAGAGAGAAAAATATCCCAACGAAAGGCGGGACGCAAATGCGTGATCCCTATGAAGTGCTGGGAGTGCCCAGCACGGCTACAGATGAAGAAGTGAAAAAAGCCTATCGCAATCTGGCGAGAAAATATCATCCCGATAACTATCATGATAACCCCTTGGCAGATCTGGCGCAGGAGCGGATGAAGGAGATTAATGAGGCTTACGAAGCCGTCCAGTCCCAGCGCAAAAATGGTAGCAGCGGCAGTAACGGCAGTCGCGGATATTACCAAGGCTACAACCCGGGCTACAGTCAAGGCTATCAGCAGAGTTATTCCGGTGATCCGGCCATGCAGCGTGTGCGTATGGCGATACAGCGCGGTGAACTGAATCTGGCGGAGGAACTGCTCAATGCACAGAGTGATCATAATGCCGAGTGGAATTTCCTCAAGGGCGTGACCTGTACGTGCAGAGGCTGGATGGACGAGGCCAAATGCTATTACCAGACCGCGGTACAGATGGATCCTGACAATGCCGAGTATCAGCGTGCGCTGGATATGGCAGAGGGCCGCCGGACGGGATACCGTCCCGATGGATTCGGCAATGTGACCACGGGCAATTGCGATAACTCGATCTGTATGCGGGCCTGCATTGCATGGGCCTGCTGCAGCTTGATCGGCGGTAGCGGTAGCTATTATTTCTGTTGTTGATTTTTGATTTACCATATAAGGAGGACAAGCGTTTATGGTTAAGAGCATGACCGGTTACGGTCGGGCAAAGGAAACGCTGAACAAGCGCGATATTACGGTTGAGGTGCGCAGCGTCAACAACCGTTATCTGGATTGTACGGTGAAGATGCCCCGTGCGTATATTTTCGCAGAGGACGCCATCAAGGCGCGCGTACAGAAGGCCATCTCCCGCGGCAAGGTAGATGTGTTTGTGACTATCGACACCAGCGCTGCCGATGTGACCGTGGTGGCTGTCAATGAGCCTTTGGCGCGTGGTTACTATGAGGCACTGATGCAGATCAAGACTACCTTCGCCATGGACGGCGATGTATCGCCGGTAGCACTGGCGAAATTCCCCGATGTACTGACCGTCACCAAGGCAGACGAAGATGTGGAAACTGTCAGTGCGGATATCTGCCAGGTATTGGACAAGGCATTGGCTGCCTA
>JAZLIB010000035.1:0-16446 GCA_045617185.1 Vescimonas sp. | reverse complement strand
TCCTGCCGCAGTTGGGGCGGTTTCAATCTGTTTGCCGCGCTGGAGGCCTGCTCCGACCTGCTGTTGGGATTCGGCGGTCATGAACTGGCAGCCGGTTTCACCATTCACGAGGACAATATTCCCGCCTTCCGTGAGCGGATGAACAGTTATGTGCGCAGTCATTGCGGCGAAGGCGTGCCGGTATCCTCACTGGATATTGACGTTTCGATTGATAAGCCTGCCCGTGTCACTTTGGCCGAGGTGGAGGCGCAGAATACATTGGAGCCTTATGGGGCGGGCAATAGCCGTCCCGTGTTCTGCCTGCGCGGTGCTACGTTGGAACGTGCGCAAAATGTGGGGCAGAACCGTCATTTAAAACTGCGTCTGAGCAAAGGCAATGTGCAGTTTGAGGGCATTTTCTTCTCTGCCACGGCAGAAAGTTGCGGCTGCGCTGTCGGCTCTCGTGTGGATGCTGCGTTTTATCTGCAGGTCAATGAATTCCGCAATAACCGCACCGTGCAGATGCAGATGGTAGATATCCGTCCCTCCCTTTCTGCCAGTTTCCGCGAAAGCGGCATTCTTGCTCTTCTAAACAAGTGCCTGCAAAATGAACCGCTGACGGCAAAGGAGGCTTCCCGCCTGCTGCCCACCCGTGAACAATTCGTTCGTGCGTGGCGTACGCTGGAGCACTATGCACCGGAAGAACTGTCCTGCACTGCATATCTGCCGCTGATTCGGCAGATCAGTGCTGAAGTGGGCGGTACGGAACCGTTTTTACGATCGGCTTTGTGTCTGGAAATTTTCGCCGAGTTGAAGTTGCTGCAATTAATGCACCGCGGCGATGATATTTCCCTCGTTCTGAGCGGTCAGGGCAAAAAGGTAAACTTGTCCGACTCTACCTATATTCAAACTCTGCAAGACATTCTCGACTGGAAAGGGGGCAATGCACTGTGACAACGCAGGAAATGTACGAACACTTAGAGCAGACGATCCGTGCGTATAACCCCGGTGCGAATTTTGCGCAGATCCGCGCGGCATTCGAGTATGCTGACAATGCCCATAAGGGACAGTTGCGTAAAGACGGCACACCGTTTGTGACGCATCCTCTGGCAGTGGCTCAGATCATTGCCGAGGAACTGCACTTAGACAGTGAATCCATCGAGGCCGCCCTGCTCCACGATACCATTGAGGATACCTCTGTCACACATGAGGATGTGGCACGTCTATTCTCCCCCACGGTCGCCGATCTGGTGGAGGGTGTCAGTAAACTGGCCCACGTGAAATACACTTCCAAAGAGGAAGAGCAGATGGAGAATCTGCGCAAGATGCTCCTTGCCATGAACAAGGATATTCGCGTCATCCTCATCAAGATTGCTGACCGCCTGCACAATATGCGCACCATGGAGTACCAGACACCTGCCAAGCAGAAGCAGAAGTCCTTTGAAACCATGGAAATCTATGCTCCCCTGGCGCATCGTCTGGGTATGCAGAAGATGAAATGGGAATTGGAAGACCTGAGTCTGAAATTCCTCGACCCCATTGGTTTTCAGGAGATTATAGACGCGCTGAATGAAAAGGCGGCAGAATACGATGGCTTTATGGCCACCATTCACCGCCAGATCACGGAGCGTCTGGATGAGGCGGGTATCAAGGCCCGTGTCAGCGGCCGCATGAAGCACCCCTACAGTATCTACCGTAAGATGTACGCACAGAATAAGGACTTGGACGACGTGTTCGATCTGTTCGCTTTCCGCGTCATCGTGGATACAGTGTTTGACTGCTATAACGTGCTGGGTATTGTTCACGATCTGTATCGGCCTATTCTGGGACGTTTCAAGGACTATATCGGTACGCCCAAGCCTAATATGTATCAAAGTCTGCACACCACTGTTATGGGCGATAATGCCATTCCTTTTGAGGTGCAGATCCGCACGCAGGAAATGCACGAAATTGCCGAGTACGGTATCGCCGCCCACTGGAAGTATAAGCAGAACGGTCAGGGCAGTGGTGATGAAGGCAGTTACGAATGGGTGCGCCGCCTGCTTGAAAATCAAGAGGGCGCTGATGCTGAGGACTTTATCCATTCGCTGAAAGTCGATATGTTCGCCGACGAGGTGTTCGTCTTTACCCCCCAGGGAGATGTGATCAACCTGCCTGCCGGTGCCACCCCTATCGACTTTGCCTATACCATTCACTCCGCTGTGGGCAACCACATGGTGGCCGCCAAGGTCAACGGACGTATCGTACAGTACGATTACCGCCTGCAAAACGGTGATTTCGTGGAAGTCGTTACCTCAAAGAGCGCCCACGGCCCCAGCCGCGACTGGATCAAGATCGCCCGTTCCAGCAATGCGCGCAGCAAGATCCGCCAGTGGTTCAAAAAGGAAAAGCGTGACGAGAATATTGTCAACGGCCGTGCCTCCTTCGAGGCCGAACTGAAGCGCTCCGGTGTAACACTCAAGGAACTGACTAACGAGGAGAACCTGCCCGGCGTGCTCAAGCGACTGGCCTATAATAATCTGGACGATATGTATGCCGCCATCGGCTACGGTGGTGTTACCTCGCTGAAATTGGTAGGCCGTCTGCGTGATGAGATTCAGCGCATTCTTCGCCAGCATCAGGAGGAACGTCAGGCAGAAGTACCCGTCAAGGATCAGCCGGAGATCATGCGTCCTGCCGTTCCCAAACGCAACAAGAGTGAGCATGGCATCGTGGTGGAAGGTCTGAGCAACTGTCTGGTCAAGTTCTCCAAGTGCTGCACCCCTGTACCCGGTGATGACATTGTGGGTTTCATTACCCGCGGCTACGGCGTGTCTGTTCATCGCTGTGACTGCCCCAATGCCGACCCAGCCCGCAGAAATCCGGACGAAGTCGGCCGTTGGATCAAGGTCAGTTGGGCGGATAAAATCACGGAAACCTATCGCACCACCCTTCAGGTGGTGGCAAAAGATCGCATCAATCTGATCGTGGATATTTCCACCATTCTTTCCAGTACCAAAACGCAGGTCACCTCCCTCAATGCCCGCAGTACATCTGACGGCTTTGCGCTGATCTCTATGGACGTCAATGTAGGCGGCGGTGATCAGCTGCAAACGGTGATTCGCCGCATTGAGCAGATCTCCGGCGTAATGCATGTAACCCGCCCCGCCGGATAAAACAACCTTTCGACACATTATATTAATAAAGGAGAAAACACTATGAGAGCTGTGCTTACCCGCGTCAAACACGCATCTGTTACCATTGACGGACAATTAAAAAGTCAGATCGGCGAGGGTTTCCTCATTCTGTTGGGCATTACCCACGACGATACTGAGGCGCAAGCTGTCAAGTTGGCCGATAAACTGACTTCCCTGCGCATTTTTGAAGACGAAGACGGCAAGATGAACCGCGGTCTTGAGGTGGTAAACGGTGAGATTCTTGTGGTATCCCAGTTTACGCTGTACGGCAACTGCAAAAAGGGTCGCCGTCCCGATTTTCTGGCAGCCGCCCGCCCCGAAATTGCCATTCCCCTATACGAAAAATTCGTCGCCGTCTGCCGCGACAAGGGTTTCCATGTAGAAACCGGCGAGTTCGGCGCCGATATGAAAGTAGAGTCCCTTAACGACGGTCCGCTGACGCTGGTGGTCGACACCGATCAATTGTAAGGAGAATACTATGAAAATCGATTCCATTATGGTCGGCCCCATTATGACCAACTGCTATTTATTGCAGGACGAAAAGGCCAAAGTCTGCGCTCTGATCGATCCGGGAGATGACGCGAAGCAGGTGGAGATGCTGGTGGATAACTCCGGTTGTACCCTGCAGTATATTCTCTTAACTCACGGTCATTTCGACCATTGGGGTGCCGTGCGTCCCCTGCTTGAAAAATACGATGTTCCCGTCTATATCCACAAGGCCGATGTCACTGATCATGTCGGTGGTGATCTGCTGTTCCAGCGTCTTGATGAGCAGCATCAACGCTACTATGATGAAGGTGACGAACTGACACTCGGCGATATGACCCTGCACGTCATGCACACCCCCGGCCACTCCAAGGGCTCGGTGTGTCTGGTGGTGAACGACGTCATCTTTGCCGGTGACACGCTGTTCCGTTCTTCCTGCGGCCGCACCGATTTCCCCGGCGGCGACTATCGTGAAATGCTTTCCTCTCTGGCACGGCTCGGCCGAATGGAGGGAAACTACCATGTCTATTCCGGCCATGAGCGTGACACCGATCTGGACTCCGAGCGCCGCTTTAATCCCTATATGAAGCAAGGAATGACCTTATGAAACTGATTTTCCGCGGTCATGATGACCGCTATGCCGTGGAGCAGAGTCTGCTGGCTTTCTTCCCCAACGAGCGTCCCGTCTATGACGGCGAGGACGACAACTGTGCGTGGGTAAATCTTGCACAAGGTGACAAGTACACCACCGCTACCACCAAAATCATCTATCAGGGCAAGACCGCCCGCGGTATCTCCCGCGAGGTGATCGACCCTGCACTGGATTCCTACGAGCAGGAGCGGCTGCGGCAAAAGGCTGTGAAACTGAGTTTTTTCAAGGCTGCCCGTGAAATTACCGGCGTGACCCCCTCGTGGGGCGCTCTGACCGGTATCCGCCCCGGCAAACTGGCTGCCCGATTCTTGGAAGAGGGTAAGTCCCCCGAAAAGGTGGACAAGATCCTCAAAGATACCTACTTCGTATCCCCCGCCCGCCGTCAACTGGCTATCGAAACGGCGCAGGCAGGTCTTGCCGCTAAGGCAGATCTCCAGACCAATGATATTTCCCTCTACATCGGCATCCCCTTCTGCCCCACTCGCTGTGCCTACTGCAGTTTTGTGTCGGCTTCTGTGGAGAAGTCCTTTGGCTTGATGGAGCCATATCTGGACGCTTTATGTCAGGAGATTACCGATGCAGCGCAGATGGTAAAGGAAACCGGACTGCACATCAAGTCTTTCTACATGGGCGGCGGCACACCCACTACCCTTTCCGCCCAGCAGATGGATCGTCTTTTGACGCACCTCAACAAACATTTTGACCTCTCGGACTGTGTGGAATACTGCATTGAGGCAGGCCGTCCCGACACCATTACAAGAGATAAACTGCAAGTGCTCCTTGACCACGGCACCGACCGCATCAGCGTCAATCCCCAGACCTTGGAGGATCACGTACTGCGCGCCATCGGCCGCAAGCACACCGCCAAGGACATTGAGGACACCATGGCACTGGCTATGTCCATGGGTTTCCCCCATGTGAACATGGATCTGATTGCAGGTCTGCCCGAGGACACACCCGAGGGTTTCCGCCGCACTTTGGATAAGTGCCTCACTTACGGTGCAGACAACATCACGATTCACACACTGAGCCTCAAGAAGGGCAGCCGCATCTTATTGGAAGGCTTGATGATCCCTTCCGCCGAAGACGTTGCCGAGATGCTGGATTACGCCAACCCCACGTTGCGTAAAGCCGGTTTCTCACCCTACTATCTCTATCGTCAGAAATATATGTCCGGCAGTTTTGAGAATGTAGGTTGGTGCATATCCGGCGCAGAGGGCCTATATAATATCTATATCATGGAAGAACTGCACAGTATTCTCTCCCTTGGTGCAGGCGGTTCCACCAAGATGGTAGACCCGATGAACAACCGCATTGAGCGTGTGTTCCACGCCAAATTCCCCAATGAATACATCCAGCGCCCGGAAAAAATTGCCGCCAATCTGGCCGCTTTCCGTGCGTTCCATGAAAACATGAAGAAATAACTGCTTCGCCCAAAATGCGCTCCATTTTGGGCGAAACGCTTGGCAGGAGGTGACGCAGGTGAGCAGTAAAAGTAAACAGAGTTTTATGGGCGGTGCCGCCCTTTTGACACTCACCATGGTCATCACCAAGTTGATCGGCGCGCTCTTTAAAATTCCTATTGCCAACCTGCTGGACAAAGAAGGCATGAGCGTCTTTTACGCCGCCTACAATATCTATAACCTCCTGCTGGTAATCTCCACCGCCGGTCTGCCTTTGGCACTGTCGCGTCTTATTTCCGAAGCAGAGGCTTTAGGACGTGAAAATCAGAAACGCCGCGTTTTCCGAGTGACCGGCACACTGTTTTTGATTTTGGGTATCGTGTGCAGCGCTGTGATGTTTTTCTTCGCCCAGCCGCTTGCATCCCTGCTCCATAACTCTATGGCCGTAACCGCCATTCGCGTGCTTTCTCCGGCGGTACTGTTTGTATGCGTTCTTTCCGCCGTCCGCGGCTATACCCAGGGGCAAGGTAATATGCGGCCTACTGCGTTGAGCGAGATCATTGAATCCACGACCAAACTGATCGTAGGCATGGTTCTGGTATGGTGGATGCTGCGGCAAGGTTATCCCAGACACATCGGCGCAGCCGGCGCCATTGCCGGTGTAACCACGGGCACATTCCTCGGCATGACGGTACTGCTCATTTATCTGCTGCGCAGACGCCGCTACCGCCAAAGCATGGACACACCGCAGTCAAGACGTACGATTCTGCACCGTCTTCTCTCTATCGGTGTGCCCATCACCATTGGTGCCTGCGGTATGACATTGCTGAACCTTCTGGATCAGTCGTTGGTGCAGGGCACACTGCAGAATTCTTTAGGAATGAGCGAAAGCGTCGCCACCGCTCTATACGGCGAGTATACCTATGCCGTAAATCTGTTTGCGCTGCCCACTGCTTTTATTTATCCGGTAACTATCAGCCTGATTCCCGCCATTACCGAGGCCCTGACACGGCGGGATTATCAATCTGCCAGAAGCCACACAGCCTCCGCTTTTCGCATGACAGCATTGCTGGCAATCCCCGCCGGTGTGGGATTATCTGTTCTGGCCCGTCCCATTATGGATCTGCTCTACTTTGCTGTGCCCTCTACGGCAGCAGCCGCCGCCGAGCATCTGCGCGTATTGGGCTATGCCAGTATTCTGGTATGCTTCATGGCTATGACCAATGCCATTTTGCAGGCTTACGGCAAAGAACGCATTCCCTTGTGGACATTACTGGCAGGCGGTGTAATGAAGGTCGTGACCAACTATCTGATGGTGGCGAACCCGGCCATCGGGATCCACGGCGCACCGGTCAGCACACTGTACTGTTACGCGCTGATCGTATTACTGAATCTGATCGCTATATGGCGGTGCGTGCCGGAAAAGCCGGATTATTTTCAGGTCTTCTGGCGTCCTGCGGTAGCGGCCGCCGTGATGGGCATTGCCGCACACTGCATTTACAACGTGTTGCATACGGCCATCTCCAGCCACGTAGCGGTGTTGATTGCTGTCATTCTGGCTGTCGTTGTTTATGCTGTTCTCGCCGTTGCGCTGGGTGCTGTCCGGCGCGAGGACGTGGCCGGACTGCCAAAAAGCGAAAAAATCGTGCGTTTTTTGCGAAAATAATGGAAGTTTTTGTGCTACAAAGCGAAAAACTCTTGCAATAGGAGCGTAAATATGGTAAATTTTGATGTGAAATCACGTTATGATTACAATGATCTATTGGATATCATACATATCCTGCGTTCGCCGGAAGGGTGTCCGTGGGACCGGGAACAGACCCACGCCTCTATTCGGCGCGGTATGTTGGAAGAAGCCTACGAGGCTTGCGAAGCCATCGACTGTGATGATCCGCACATGCTGTGTGAGGAACTGGGCGATGTGCTGATGCAGGTGGTATTCCACGCGGACATTGAAAAGGACTGCGGTCGTTTTACGATGGACGATGTGATCGACGGCGTGGTGAAAAAACTGGTCTTCCGTCATCCTCACGTGTTCGGCGATGCCCATGAGGACAGCGCAGAAAGCGTGCTGGTCAGTTGGGACGCCCTCAAGCGTCAGGAAAAGGGACAGGCCTCTACCACCGATGCACTCGATAGCGTGGCACGCAGTCTGCCCGGTTTATGGCGGGCAGAAAAACTGCAGTCGAAAGCGGCTAAGGCAGGCTTCGACTGGCCCGATGTAGGTGGTGCATTGGACAAGCTGGACGAGGAAGTGGCGGAACTGCGTCAGGCTGTGGAAAACAAAAGCAACGTCCGCGAAGAACTGGGTGACGTGCTCTTTGCCGCTGTGAAGGTGGCACGCTTTGCCGGCATCGACCCGGAGGACGCCATCAACGATACCTGCGAGAAGTTTATCCATCGTTTCGGTGCCGTGGAACAAGGTGCCGCAGCACAGGGTAAGCCGTTGGGTGAGTTGACGCTAAATGAGATGATGCAACTTTGGAACGAAGCAAAACGTTCTTAATACGAGACAATCGTTTTAGGATATAGTCAAACAAAAGATAAATTTGTAGGAGGAAATATCATGAACAAGACCGAATTGATCGCTGCTGTTGCAGAAAAGACCGGCATGTCCAAGAAGGACACTGAGGCTGTTGTCAGCGCTACCCTGTGCGCTATCACCGACGCTCTGAAGGAAGAGGGCAAGGTGCAGCTGGTTGGCTTTGGCTCCTTCGAAGTGAAGAGCAGAGCTGCTCGTACCGGCCTGAATCCCCGCACCAAGGAGCCCGTCCAGATCGCTGCTACCAAGGTTCCCACCTTCAAGGCAGGCAAGGCTCTGAAGGACGCTGTGGCTAAGTAATTTAAAAAGCTGAAAATAAAAGCGCCGATGGCGCTTTTATTTTTTGGAGGTTTCCCTATGCGATTGGATAAATATCTGAAGGTTTCACGACTGATCAAGCGGCGCACCGTTGCCAACGAGGCCTGCGACAATGAACGCGTGTCGGTCAACGGACGCGTGCAGCGTGCATCTTACGATGTAAAGGTAGGCGACAAGATCGCCATCCGTTTCGGGCAGAAAACACTGACTGTAGAAGTGTTGAATGTGGCCGATAATGTAGGCAAGGCCGATGCCGCCGCCATGTACCGTGAAATTGCGGACGAGATATCATAATCTGAGACGACCTCTCATACCATGCAGTAAAGACTGTACGGTATGGGAGGTTTTTTCTATGACTTATGAGTTTAACCCACAGGGTGAACTGCATCATCGTCTGGAACTGGAGGGACGCGAACGGTTGACTGTATCCGGTGTGGAAGATGTGGAGCGGTTTGACGAGAACTGCATCGTCATGTCCACCTGCGCGGGTACACTGATTATTAGCGGTGAGGATCTGCACATCGGTAAACTGTCCCTTGACGGCGGTGAACTGCACGTAGACGGGCATATTGATGCGCTCAGTTATGAGGAATCGGCGCCGCAGCGCGGAGCATCGCTGTTCAGTCGGCTGTTCGGCTGATGGAGATCTATATCGGGCAGCAGCTCATCGATCTGGGCGCAGCTATGCTGCTGGGAATCATCTGCGGCACAATATACGATCTGCTGCGGCCGGTGCGTGTGCGGCACCGGAACAACAAGCCGTTGACTCATGTGGTAGACGGAATTTTCGTGCTGATCGCACTGCTGGGCGTGTTTCTATTCGCGCTGCGTATCGGGCAGGGAGAATTCCGACTGTTCATGCTGTTCGGTTTTATCGGTGGGATCGTCGTATACTATTTGCTGTTGAGCGCCATACTGCGTCCGTTATGGGATTTTTGGGCAGAAGCCGTAGAGAAATTTCTGGCACTTCTATGGAAGCCTATTGCTTTCGTCGGAAATGCAGGCAAAAAAATGGGACGATTTATAAAAAAATACTTCCATTTTCTGCGCAAGTACGCTACAATAAAAAAGTATAGGTGGGATTTTGCCCGCTTACACAGCAGTATTTCCGGCAAAGGAGGACGCACAAAGCATGAAAAAAGAAAAACCGGCAAAGAAGAACCGTAACGTTTTTGCGATTTTTGTCGTTTTTGTGTTGATCGTCATCGTTGGCTTTCAAATGGTTCACGTATACGGAGATCTGAAAGATAAGCGCGCAGAGGAAAAGGCGATTTCAGCGCAGTACGATCAGACCACGCAGGAAAACGCCTCCATGCAGGCCGATCTGGATCGAGCCGGTGGCTCTGACATTTATAAAGAAAAGGCTCGTGAAGAACTGGGCCTCGCCGAGGAAGGCGAACGCATTTTCTACGATGTGAACAACTGAGCGTATCCCCACCAAACGAAGGGAGAACAGATAGAGATTTATGGAACTGGCGGTTGGAACGATTGTAAGTGGGAAAGTGACCTCCATCACCAAATTCGGCGCGTTTGTGGCGCTGGACGGCGGCAAATCCGGACTGGTACATATTTCGGAAGTTGCCAACCGTTTTGTCAGCGATGTACATGATTTTTTGCAGGTTGGGCAGGAGGTGCAGGTAAAGATTCTCTCCACCACACCGGAGGGACGCATCAATCTCTCCGTCAAGCAGGCGCAGCCACGCCCTGTCCGGGAAAACCGCACGCCTCGCACGCCATCGACTCCCGTGCAGACAACACCGCCTGCTGAGTCGTCCTTTGAGGACAAGTTGAAGCAGTTTCTCTCTGCATCAGACAGCAAGATGTCCGAACTCAACCGCAATCGGGATAATAAGCGCGGCAATCGAAGAAGAAAATAAGCAAATGGGAAGGCTCTCGCCTTCCCATTTTTGTTTTATTGCTTCAGTTCCTCGGTGAGTTCCTCACTCAGATGCACAGCACCATAGAGATTCTTGGCGCTGCATCCGGCACGGCCACCACCGGCGCAGGCACAAGCGCAGGCGCAGGCACAACTGCTGGCGCAGGCGCAATCCCCACCGCCGCCAAATCCCCCGCCGCCGAAACCGCCGCCGCGACTGCCACCGCCAAAGCCGCCACTGCTGCTATGGCTGTGCGAAGGGCTGGGCTTGGGCTTGGTCTTGGTCCCTACACTGCCGGGTTTGGGTTTGCCGTTGGAGGCCGTAGGATACCATAGGCCATCGACAAACACATAGTGCGTACCGAAGCCGCCGCTGTAACCATCATTGCTCGAACGAATGACAATATAGATAACGATGATGAGCACCAGAACGATAAAGCCGAGCAGGGCGTGATCGTCATCGTCCTCATATCCACCGCCGCCACCGCCTTCATACTCCGGCGGCAAATTTCCGGCACTGTTTTCAAAGAAGAGTTCATTGGGCCAGTCGGTATATACTGCAGTCAAAGTGACCTGCGCACCATAGGGCAGGTCTGTGCCTACCAGCGATTTACCATCTTTCTCCCATTCGCCATCCGTATGGTCGGCTACCACCGATTCAGCGGTAACGCCCTCGGGATTAAACCAACTAAGTTGCATACGGTCAATACTGATCTCATCAAACCAACCGGGGGTATATTCATAGTTGACGCTGCCATCTTCACCGAGGGTATACATATACTCCTGCGTCCAGGAGAAGGAGAAGTTGAACACTTCGCCGGCATTATAGCCGTCCTTGAGGTAGACATACATATAACTGTTGTCGTAATCCAGACGCTCGATATTATCGGTAAGCGGTGTGACATCGCGGATAGAACCGTTGGGAATACCAACCTTCAGTTCCTGCCCGTAAGGCAGTTCCTGCACGGCTTGCCAGTCAAAGTTAAGCGTAATCGTCAGGCTGCCGTCCTCGGCATTGGCCTGCACTTTAACGCCGTAATTCTGAATATGGTCGTATTCCTCCGCCTCAGCGCGCTGCGCCGTGAGAGGCAGAAGCAACAGACACAGGGTCAGGCAGGCAAGGATAGAGAGTAATCTTTTCTTCATATCAGCACCCTCCCTGATTGCCCTGACGCAGTTGACAGATATGCTCCATTTTTGCACTCTCTGCGCGGATTTCGCGGCATTTCTCGCTGTCCCAGATCGTTGCCCAGTCATCCTTGAGCATGTGACCTAAGGTCACGCCGCCCAGCCAACTCTGGCAGGGTACCACACTGCCGTCGGGTGCCAGAGCCATATTGGAAAGACACGCACCGCAACTGGGAATCAGATTGAGGCCCATACTGCGCAATGTCTTTTCATCCAGCCAACCGGGGCTGGTGAAATCCAGTTCCATGCCCAGTGCCTTTGCCGTGGCGGTGGCATCTCCAAGTATCTCCGCCAGTTCCTCGGGAGAAAGCGCCGTAGCACGGCTGGCCTCACCCTCGGCACCGCCGGAGGGGATCAGACCCGAGCAGGTGGCATAGCGCACGCCCAGCGAATGGGCAAAACGCAAAGTGGCTGCATAATCACGGTTGAGTGTGCAAAGAGGTGTATTCACCGATACGATCAGTCCGGCTTCTACCGCATTACGGATACCCTGCACCGTATCATCAAAGCCATTGACGCCCACCAGTGCATTATGGCTGGCTGCATCGGCAGCATAGAGCGTAACCTGCACACTGTCGAGGCTTGCCTCATAAAGCTTTTGGCACAGTTCCGGCGTCAAGGCACGGCCGTTAGTGTTCAGGCGTGTAACAAACCATTGCGCTGCATCTACCAATTCTACCAGATCCTCACGCAGCGTAGGCTCACCGCCGGTAAACGTCACCTGCGGAATATTCGCCTTGCGCAAACGCGCCAAGGTTTCTTTCCACTCCTCGGTGGTCATTTCCCGGGTTTCACCCACCGGCTGACCGGCAGCATAGCAGTGCAGGCACTTCTGATTGCAATGCCACGCGCCATCCCGTGTCATGGCGCTGACCATCAGATCCATACGATGGGGTGCCGACATCTTCTCGGCATACTCACCCAATGTCAGTGTACCCACTTCCGCGTCCGGCTCATTGCCGCGGGCAACGGCGACAAGCGAATGAAGCATCAGGTCCAGATCGGACAGCAGATTCACGCGGCGGGTGCCGGGATACGTCCGGCGCGTTGCCGACACGGCACGTTTTGCCATAGCCTGCCAGTCCGATTCCTCAATCTCCTTGCCGGCAAACGGTTCCAACTGATCCATGAAATTTGCCAGCAAAATCGCCCAGCTTAAATTCAACGGCACCAACTGCGCACCATTCAAAAGCAGCAAAAACGGGTCGCCGGGATCCTCAGTACGCGGGGGAATCATATGAATGCGCACCACACCGGGTCCTTTGGGATCAAGCGTGATATGGCGCACACAATCTAAATGCTTGCGGCGATAACGCCGCTCCAGAAGCGTCATACTTTTCATAGCGTACTCCTTTGTTCCATATTGCTATTAGTATACCATATTTGGGCAGTTTGACAAGAGTGGCAAAAAAAAGGAGCCGCCCTGCCTAAACAGAGCGGCCCAAGCGGGTGGGATATTGGAAAGCTTCCAATTCCTATAGTATACAACCGGAGCATTTTTGTAAATAGGAGGTTTTGGCGCTTATTGTATCTTCTGCTCTCCTTTTGTCGAATGGTCATCATTTTTTAAATATTTGTTAATTTTGCACAATTTTCACACTTACTACTTTTCAAGCGTTGAGCAATGTGTTATAATGCAGTTAAGGATAAAGGGAAACACCTCCCCGACCCGTTTCTCCGCCCCCTTCGGGGGATCAGCGAAAGGAGCCCAACCTATGAAGTTCACATTTACCTGCAAGAAGATCGCGTTGAATGACTCCATCAAGGAATACGCCGAAAAAAAAATCAGCAAGCTGGACCGTTACTTCCCTGATGAGGCAGACGCTTTTGTGACCTTCGCCGTGGAAAAGAAAAACCGCTGTGTGGTGGAACTGACCATCCGCGCCGCAAAAGGAACGCTGTTCCGTGCTCAGGCAGAGGATGCCGATGGCGATATGCGCGGTGCTATCGATGAGGCTGTGACATTTATTGATCGCCGCATCCGCAAGAACAAGACACGTCTTGCCAAGAATCTGCGTGCTGACGCTCTGGTGTCCGATGTGCCCGCCGAATTCGATCTGGTGGAAGATGCCGACTTCAATGTAGTACGTACCAAGCGTTTCGCCGTCAAGCCCATGAGCACAGACGAGGCCATTTTGCAGATGAATTTGCTGGGACACGCATTCTATGTGTTCCGCAACGTAGACGACAACGCTATCTGCGTGGTTTACAAGCGCAACAACGGTGGTTACGGTCTGATCGAAACGGAGGAATAAATATAAATGGTAAAGGACGGGGTTCAACCCCGTCCTTTTTTATTGCAAAATAACGTCAAAAATGGCATAATAGAGTAAAAGGAGTTGGTCGTCTATGAAGAAGTTATACTGCCGCGCGTTCCAGTGCGTTTTCGGTTTTGGCGCACGCTTTTTGCCATGGCATAAAGCGGAATGTATCAGCGGTGCAGGCAGTCTGCAGCAGGTGCCGTCTTTGCTGGCCAAGTGCGATGCCCATAAGCCGATGATCGTTGCCAGTCGGCGGCAGAGCCAGACGGAGGCATTCCGCACCATGGCAGCGCAGCTGGCAGGGTATGAACTGTTTTGTGAGGTGACGCCCAATCCGCGCTGTGCCACGGTGGACGAGATTGCACGGCGCTACCGTGCAGGTGACTGCGACAGTCTGATTGCCATCGGCGGTGGCTCTCCAATGGACGCCGCCAAGGCGGCAGCAGCACGCATTGCAAGGCCCAGCCGTACGGTGGCACAACTGGGTGGACTGCTAAAGGTACATAAGAAAATCCCGCCCTTTATCGCTGTACCCACCACGGCAGGCACGGGATCGGAAACCACCATTGCCGCCGTGGTGACAGATGAAACGCATCACAAATACGCGATAAACGATCTGTGTCTGGTGCCGCGTTATGCGGTGCTCGATCCCGAACTGACCCTTTCACTGAGCCCGGCAATCACGGCGCAGACGGGTATGGACGCGCTGACTCACGCAGTAGAGGCCTATCTGAGTTGCCACATGACCACCCGTGAAACCAACACTATGGCGGAGCAGGCTACTGTGACGATCTTCCGGTACTTGGAACAAGCCTATCACAGCGGTGACGACATTGAGGCGCGTCAGGCACTGCTGACCGCCTCCTATCAGGCCGGCGTGGCCTTTACGCGTGCCTGCGTGGGCAATGTGCACGCCATCGCCCACACACTGGGCGGATTATACGATGTGGCACACGGACTGGCTAACGCGGTGCTGCTGCCGGTCATTTTGCGTGATTACGGTGAGGCCGCTCACAGGAAACTGGCACGTCTGGCAGAACTGACCGGGGTTTGTAACTCGGGCAATGACGCTGAAAAAGCCAACACCTTTATTGATGAGATCTTTGCTATGAATCAACGCATGGGGATCCCCACCGGATTTGACTGCATTCGCAAAGAGGACATGGCACAGATGGCCGCATGGGCCGATGCAGAGGCCAATCCCGTCTATCCGGTGCCGGTGATCTACAGCAAGGAAGATTTCCTGCGGATCATTGAGAAGGTCAGACAGTAAAAAGTACGGAGCATAAAACCGCGGCTTTTCCCGCTGAGAATAGAGATAATGATTATTCCCTGCACTTGCATGGCGAGTGTAGGGAATTTTTTTATAATTTTCTGTGCATTGTTTACGGCAAACACCTTAAATGCAGTAGACATAACGCATTTTGTGTGCTATCATGTATTTGTAAAATTTTGTCGTATTATGTGTTTTTTTCATAGAAGATAGAAAGGTAAGATGATTCGGTGACATTCTCCAAAGAAAAACATTGGCGAGGTAAACGAATAACGGCTTTTTTCCTGCTGGTATTACTCATGGCGAGTATCATAGTCCCCGCCTTTGCCGCTGACCCTGTTGATGCTTACATTAATGATGACGATATTAATGTGCGTTCAGGCCCCGGTACGAATTATAATTCCGTACAATTCAGCGGCAATAATATCAAACTCTACCGTGGTCAGTATGTGAAAATCATCAGCAGCACAAAAGGCTCGGACGGCTACACATGGCACCAGATCAACTTCCGGTACAATGGCTATTCCAAACTGGGCTATATGCGCAACGATTTCATTACCAAGATCACCGGCGATGATGCTTTTTGTCAGTATCTGGAAGAGCAGGGATTCCCGTCCGACTACAGGCCCTATCTCCGCGCGCTGAACGCGGCCAGCGACGGCAAGTGGACCTTTGTCGCCAGCAATACCGGTCTTCCATGGAAAGAGGCCTTGGAAATGGAGTCCACCTTGGGCGTCAGTCTGATTGACGGAGGCAATACCGCACTGCTCTCGACTGTTTCAGGTGCCTACGATAAATCAACGGGTACATGGAAGCAATATGAGCCGGGTTGGTACGCAGCAAGCAAGGAGACCGTTGCTTTCTTTATGGATCCCCGCAATTATTTGATGGACGGAACCTGCATCGCATTTGAATTGCTGTCCGGCAACAGTTCTGTTACCCACGCGCAGCTCAAAAGAGTGCTTTCTGATTGCAGATGGGCCACCGATACCATTATCGACGAATTTTTGGAGGCCGGCAAAGAAGCCGATGTGAACCCCATTTATTTAGCAGTAAAGGCTCGTAATGAGTTGGGCACTTCTGCCACCAGAAACGCCAGCGGTTATGAAGTAGCCGGAAAGAAATACTACAATTTCTTCAATATCGGTGCCTACGGCGGCAGCGATCCCAACTACAACGGTATTCTGTACGCCAAGGAGCGCGGTTGGGATACCAGTTATAAGGCATTGTTGGGCGGCGCGGAATTTATTGCGTCCTCCTTTATTGCCCCCGGTCAGAATACGCAGTATCTG
>JAZLIB010000034.1:0-5054 GCA_045617185.1 Vescimonas sp. | reverse complement strand
GGGATCTTGCCCATCAGCTTGCGCAGCTTCATGATGAAATTTCTCACGGTTCCCGCCTCCCGTTCCCGCCGTCTTCCACACGGGTGAAGCGGCGCATCTGTTTTCCGTCCCGCTCGATCACTTCGTTCCACATGGCGGCAGGGCGCACCCATAGCCCGCCTTCCCCGTACAGGGCGCGGTATACCACCATATCCTCCAGCGTTTCCGAGTGCTTGGCAATGCCGATGACACGGTATTCATTGCCCTTGAAATGACGGTAGCGTCCGCATTTGATCTCTTCCATGGTCGTATCCCTCCTTATTTCCGAAGGTATTATAGCATAGACGGTGGCATTTGTGCAAAAAATGTGCTACAATAGCCAAAAAGGAGCGTGCGACATGATTAATACCACACTTTGTTACATCGAAAATCCGCAGGGTGAGTATCTGATGCTCCACCGTGTGAAGAAGAAAAACGATTTGAACCACGATAAATGGATCGGTATCGGCGGTAAGTTCGAGGACGGGGAAAGTCCCGAGGAGTGCGTGCTGCGCGAGGCGTGGGAAGAAACGGGCCTGACACTGACGGACTTTCGTTACCGCGGTCTTGTGACCTTTGTGTCCGACCAGTGGGGAACGGAATATATGCACCTTTTCACTGCCACGGGCTATGAGGGAGAACTGCGCGAGTGCGACGAGGGCGTTCTGGAGTGGATTCACAAGGACGCCTTGGCGGCGCTGCCCCAATGGGAGGGTGACAAGATATTTTTGCGTATGATCCACGATGACTGCCCCTTCTTCTCGCTGAAACTGCGCTATGAGGGGGAGCATCTGGCCTATGCCGCTCTTGACGGAAAGGAACTAAAACGATAATAGGGAGAGCAACATCAATGGATGAAGAAAAAATCACTTTGACCGAGCAGGTGCAGGAAGAATCGTTGCAGCAGGAGGAAGTGGCAACGCAGGACGTGGCTGAGCAGGCTGCACCTATCGCACCCGATCCTGAGGCTGAGCGCCTTGCGGCGGAAAAGGCAGCAGATGAGGAAGCTATGAAGATGGCCATCTTTATCGGTCTGGTACTGGGGTGTCTGATCGGCGCGATCATGGGTCATCTGAGTAAGGGGCTGCCCATCGGCATCGCTGTGGCGGTGATCGTGGAACTGGTTTTGAAGCGCCGCCGCAAAAAAGCACGCGAGGAAGATCAATGAGCGGTGATACGGTGATTCCCGTATTGGCGGGTGTGATTGTTGCGGTTATCGTGGCTGTCATCGCTGTCATTGCAGGCTATAAACACCTTTCGCGCCAGAACCGCAGGCGGAACGGAGAGGTAGACCGTGATTCGTCAACGACCACGAAAAACAGACTCATCAATGACCAGTACGCCGCCACGGGCAAGAGGTTTGTATACGGACGCCACGCGGCAAAAAAGAATGCCTGTGAAACCATTGCCGTACACAACGCCAAGGTGTTGCTGGGGCGGGAATCCACACTGTCACAGACCATGGCGGATTTTCAGGCTGTAGGCGCGATGATCGGCTACGGCTTGTTCGGCTCTAATCCCCGCGCCATTGGCAGAGTGCTGCGGCGCAGCGGTATTGCCTATGAGAGAGTGAGCCTTGCCGATATGACGCGGCGGGGTATATACATTGTATCCTTTTGGAACGACCACGCGCCGTGGGGCGGACTGCACACCGTGGCAGTGCGCTATGACGGGCAGCGCTACACGACCTACAATCTGAAAGGCCGGGGAGAAGTAACTTCTTTGCCACCTTCGGTGTACGCGCGGCATTTTATATGCGGGTATTATTTAGAATGAAAAAAGCGAACCGTTTGTTGTGAATCGGTTCGCTTTTTTTCGTGGGGCGTGTTTTTGCTATCGGCGGGTGGTTAGTTTCGCGGTTTCGACCGCGAGGTACTTTTGTCGCTGGAGAGTTTTTTCTTTTGGTTCCCTCCGGGGGCCTACTTTTTCCATCAGCGGAAAAAGTAGGCAAAAACTCCTGTTGCGGTACCCAAATTTCCTGCGCTGGCTAACGCCGGACGCTTGTAAATTTGACCGCTGCCACTCACTCACCTCGCTTATTCCGCCACTGGCGGCGCTCGGATCGTTCCCCGTCAAAAACCAATGGTTTTTGAATTTCCTTCTCGCGTCTATGTTGCGGAGGAAACGAATTTATTTCTGCCACGCGAACAAATATGATGTTCATTTGTTGTTGCAAATATGACCCCATTTGCGACTTATTGCTGCCGCAGACGGTGGAACGGTAGGGGTGAAATCTTCTACATTTTGAACGTGTAAGCGGCTAAGTGGGTTAGAAGAAAAAGCAATTCCTGATTTAGATGACGCCTGCACAATCTTGCGTAACGCGAGGTAGAAACTTTCATCTAATTTCATACCGATACGTGCAAGGGAATTTTTAGAACCGCAGGTTCTAAATGGCGCTTTTGGATACTTTTGTCGCTAATGACAAAAGTATCTCGCAGTCGCAACTGCGAAACAATCCCCTCACTACTGATAAAAGTATATCGCCCCAACTATCCCTGCCCGGACGGATACCGCCGAGGCCCCTTTTCCTCGTCATAGGGCAGGAAAAAGGTGGGGATTCCCTCACTCAAAGGCGCAATGGCGAAGGACTGGTAGAAAAAGTACAGCCCCTCATCACTTATGTAAAAATTCTGCGGATTGAAACTGCGGCGCATACGGGCGCGCCAATCGGGCAGATAGCGATATAGTCCCAAACGCTCCTCACGCTCGATCTGCGCACACACCACCGATAAGATCCGCTTGCGTACCAAGGTGTGAGGCGGGAAGAAATCCGCAAGGCGCAGGGGCGTGCCGCTTTCCATATCCCATGTGTCGCCTCGCCGCAGGACGATACGCTGTTGTCCGCCGCTCTCTACCGAATCGGTATACAGACTGACAAGTGTGCCCTCGTGGCAGGTGACATTTGTTTGCAGTTCAGCACGCCAATCGGGGATAGCACCCGCACTTTCCAGCGCCTGATGATAGGCCTCCTGCGCCAACGGGAAAAGTTCCGTTTCGCAGTAGTGCGCAAAGGCACGCCCGTAGGCGCGGTAATAGCGGTTGAATCGCCTGCCGTTGTCACCCTCCCATACGGGAAGATGGGCCGATACGGTCAGAAGCGGCACATCTCCGACTGAAAATGTGCGCCCTGCAAGGTATGGCTTGATCTGCAGCGGCTTTGTCAAATAGCAACACCCCTTCTTTTTATCCTGATTCAATCTATGAATGACGCGCTATTTTCGTGCTAAAGTTTCGTGTAAGGGACTTTACTTTCACAGAGTAACATGGTAGAATATAACACAGTAAATTGAAACTGTCTGCCGATGACGGACATGCTGCGTGATATACAATCACAGTCATATAATGGGGAGGAATCATTATGGTAAGAGCGGCAAAATCCAAAATCGCAAAGAAAGAAAAGAGCGATCGTCTGTATAAGGCGATTCTGATGCTGAAGAACGAGGAAGAGTGCTATAACTTCTTTCAGGATCTGTGCACGGTGGCGGAACTGCGCTCTATGGAACAGCGCTTTGAAGTGGCTACGCTCCTCAACAACGGCATGATCTATAACGATATTCTGGAAAAGACCGGTGCCTCCAGCGCCACCATCAGCCGCGTTAACCGCAGCCTGATTTACGGTAACGGCGGTTACGAGGCTATTCTCGACCGTATCAAGGATATGGAAGAGGAAGAACAGAAATGAATTGCTACAACGCCCTGGCACACGCCTACGACGATCTGACGGGTGATGTGGCCTACGAAAAGCGGGCGGACTATCTGGAGAAACTCTTTCGCCGCAGTCATATTCCCGTACACACGGTGCTGGACTTGGCCTGCGGTACGGGTACCATGACATGGATTCTCACCGAACGCGGCTACGAGATGATCGCCGTGGACGGCAGCGAGGAAATGCTCGCCGCCGCTATGGAGAAAAGCGGCAGCGTGGAGGGGATCGCCCCGGTGTTTCTGCACCAGTCCATGCCCAAGCTGGATCTGTACGGCACGGTAGATGCGGCCATCTGCTGCCTCGATAGCCTCAACTATCTGACAAGTCCCAAAGATGTGCAGCGCACCTTTGAGCGGCTGCATCTTTTCATCGCGCCCGGCGGTGTGCTGATTTTCGACATCAACACGGTGGAAAAACTGATGGCGCTGGACGGTCAGGTGTTCCTTGATGAAACGGAGGACACCTACTGCGTGTGGCGTACGGAGTACAGCCGCGGCGTATGTACCTATTTTATGGACCTGTTCTGTGAGCAGCCCGACGGCGCGTGGGAGCGCAGTCTGGAGATCCATCGGGAACGTGGTTACACCGTGGAGGAACTGACCGAGTGGCTCAAAAAAGCCGGTTTCGGCGAAATACGCACATACGGTGACAGAAAGATGCGTGCACCTCAGGAGGGTGAGCAGCGCATCTATTTTTCCTGTGTGCGGAAGTAATTAGCATAGATTTAAAGAAGGTAAATAATCATGAGTGATCGAATTATACGCGCCATTTCCTCTGACGGTCTGGTGCAGGCTATGGCCATCTGCAGCCGTGACCTGACCGAACGCGCCCGTCAGATCCACAAGACGCTGCCCGTGGCTACGGCGGCCTTGGGCCGCACGCTGGCAGGTACTGCCATGATGGGCAATGCCCTCAAGGGGCAGGGTGCCAGCCTGACGCTGCAGATCAAGGGCGGCGGCCCGCTGGGTACGATTCTGGCTGTGGCGGATACCGACGGCAATGTGCGCGGCTATGTGACCAATCCGCAGGTGGATATTCCCCTGCGTGAGGACGGCAAACTGAATGTGGGTGCAGCGGTAGGTGCTGAGGGTACCATGACGGTTATCAAAGACCTCAATATGCGCGATCCCTATGTGGGTACGGTAGACCTCCTGGGCGGCGAGATTGCCGAGGATATTGCCGGCTACTTCGTGGAGTCCGAGCAGATTCCCACCGCTTGCGGTCTGGGCGTGCTCATCGACCGCGATCAGAGCGTGCGCGCCGCCGGCGGCTATCTCATTCAGCTCATGCCCGGCTACACCGAGGACACCGTGGTCATGGTGGAGGG
>JAZLIB010000033.1:0-13295 GCA_045617185.1 Vescimonas sp. | reverse complement strand
TACCGCCCGGGCAATGCTCATGCCGTCGTAGGTACTGGTGCCGCGACCGATTTCGTCGAGGATGACTAGACTCCTGCCGGTGGCATATTTCAGGATGTGGGCGACCTCGTTCATCTCTACCATGAAGGTACTCTGTCCGCTGGCCAGATCATCGCTGGCCCCGATGCGGGTGAATATCCGGTCGACCGGAGATATCCGAGCTTCGCGCGCCGGCACGAAGCTGCCTGCCTGTGCCATCAGGGTGATGATTGCCACCTGTCGCATATAGGTGGACTTACCGGCCATATTGGGGCCGGTGATGATGACTATCTCACGGCTGTCATGGTCAAGAGCCGTATCGTTGGGGACGAAGAGCTCCCTTTCCAGCAGTCTCTCTACCAGAGGATGACGGCCGTCGGTAATGACGATGGCTCCATCATCCGAGAGCCGCGGGCGGACATAGTTGTACTCCGCCGCCGCAACCGCCAGCGAAGTGAGCGCCTCTCCCGCGCCGATAGACCGCGCTGTCTGCTGAATATCCGTCAGTCGTGCTTTCACGGCCTCGCGAATTTCCGTGAAGAGATTGTACTCTATGTTGACGATTTTTTCCTGCGCACCGAGAATCCGCGTCTCAAAGTCCTTCAATTCTTCGGTTATGTATCGTTCAGCACTTACAAGAGTTTGCTTGCGGATATAGCTGGCCGGCACAAGGTCACGACTGGTATTTCGTATCTCGATATAATAGCCGAATACCTTGTTATAGCCGATTTTCAGCGTGCGGATACCGGTTTTCTCCTTTTCGGCGGCCTCCATATTGACAATGATGTCCTTGCCGCCGTGGAGAATACCGCGCAGGCGGTCTACTTCGGGGTGGAAACCGTCACGGATAAACTCGCCCTCACGGACGGAGAACGGAGGATCGTCCACCAGCGTTTCGCCGATCAGCGCCGCCAGATCGTTGAGATCGTCCAGTTGCTCGTCCAAATCGTGAAGTAAACCCTTGGGGAAAGCGGACAGCTGCGCCTTGACTTCGGGCAGTTTTTCCATGGCAGAGCGCAGGGAAACCATGTCCCGTCCGCCTGCCGTACCGTAGACAATGCGGCCGATGAGGCGCTCCATATCGGCAATGCCGGTGAGGGCAAGGATCAGTTCCTCGCGGGCCATCATGTTATTCACCAATGCGTCCACCGCGTCTAAGCGGCGGTTAATGGCGTTCACGCCCAAGAGCGGACGCTCCAGCCAGCCGCGCAGGCACCGTGCACCCATGGCGGTCTTGGTCTTGTCCAGCACCCACAGGAGGGAGCCTTTCTTCTCCTTGCCGCGGAGGGTTTCCGTCAGTTCGAGGTTGCGGCGGGTGGTCAGGTCCAGTTCCATGAACTGACCCTCATAGTAAAAGTCCAGCGAGTCGATGTGACTCAAGTCGGTTTTCTGTGTTTCATAGAGATAGTCCAGCAATGCGCCCAGCGCCAAGGTAGCAGCAGGGTTATTGCGGGGCAGTTGGGTCAGTGCTTCCTCGCCGAACTGCTTGCGGATAGACTTCTCCGCCAGTTCCGTGCGGAAACGGCCGTCCGCCAACACCTCGGTGTGGCAGCGGAATTTGTCACGCAAAAGGTCGCACAGCGCCGCGCAATTGCCTGCACCGCTATTGAGCACCGCCTCGGCGGGAGAAAAGCGGCCCAGTTCGTTCATTAAGTGCGTCACGCACTCATCGCCTTCAAAAGCGGTGGCGTGGGTTTTACCCGTGGAAATATCGCAGGCGCAGAGGGCGGCATACTGCTCGTCCAAATAGATACCGGCGCAGAAATTAGAGCGCCCCTCGTCCAAACACGCGCTGTCGATCACCGTGCCGGGCGTCACCACGCGGATAATGTCGCGCTTGACAAGACCCTTGGCGGTGGCGGGATCCTCGGTCTGCTCGCAGATGGCCACCTTGTAGCCCTTGGCGATGAGGCGGGCGATGTAGGAATCGCTGGCGTGATAAGGAATGCCGCACATGGGGATCTTCTCCTCAGGCGCTTTGTCCTTGGCCTTGTCACGGCTGGTCAGCGCCAGATCCAGTTCCTTTGACGCCACGCGGGCGTCTTCATCGAACATTTCGTAAAAGTCGCCTAAGCGGAAGAACAGAATCGAGCCGGGATTATTCTTTTTTATTTCCAGATATTGGCGCATCATGGGGGTCAGTTCAGCCATACCGCGATGCTCCTTTCATTCATAGGATAGAGTGTGCAAAAAGGTGTGGAAAATGTGGAAAAGTCCTTATTTTCCAACGGGTTCGACATATTTCGACTGAATACTTCAGTCCATTTCACCAAACAGCGCCCATGTGTTGCTGTCGGTGATCTTCACCTCTTGATAGGTGCCGATGGCGCTCTTATCGCCCACCAAGTGTACCAGTCGTCCGCCGGCGGTGCGGGCGCTGAGGGGATAGCGGCTGTCGTCCGTTTCGCCGTCCACCAGACAGCGGAGCGTCTTGCCTACATAGGTGGCGTGGCGCTTGGCGGAGATCTCATTCTGCGCATCGCACAGACGGTCGAACCACACCTGCTTTTCTTCGCGGGACACGGGATCGTCCATCTTGGCGGCAGGCGTGCCGGGTCGGGGAGAGAAAATGAAGGTGAAAAGCGCATCAAACTGCACTTCTTTCACCAAATCCACGGTTTCCATGGCTTCTTCTTCCCTTTCACCGGGGAAGCCGATGATCACATCGGAGGTCAGCACCATGTCGGGCATGACCTTGCGGGCGTAGGTGATGAGATCGAGGTATTTCGCCCGATCGTAGGGACGGTTCATGGCGCGTAAAACCCGGTCACAGCCGGACTGCACGGGAAGATGCAGCTGCTTGGCCACGTGTTTGCAGCGTGCCATGGTGTCGAACAGTTTATAGCTGGCGTCCTTGGGCTGAGAGGACATGAAGCGAATGAGATAGTCGCCCTCGATCTCGTCGATGGCGGCGAGCAGGTCGGCAAAATCATAGTCGATGTCCAGATCCTTGCCGTAGGAGTTGACATTCTGACCCAAAAGGGTGATCTCCTTATACCCTGCCTCGGCCAGTTCACGGACTTCGGCGAGGATCTTTTCGGGTTCACGGCTGCGCTCACGGCCGCGGACATAGGGCACGATGCAGTAGGAGCAGAAGTTGTTGCAGCCGTACATGATAGACACCCATGCACGGATATTGCCCTCGCGCACCACGGGCATACCCTCGGCGATCTGACCGTGTTCATCGTCAATGGAGAACACGCGGCCACGGCGGGTATAGACCTGATAGAGGAGTTCGGGGAATTTCCACAGGGCCTGCGGGCCAAAGACCAGATCTACATGGCGGTAACTCTTGCGTACCTTTTCCGCCACCTCCGGGCGCTGCGCCATACAGCCGCAAAGGCAGATGATCTGCTCGGGATTGGCTTTCTTGGTGTGGGTCAATGCGCCCAAATTGCCGAACACGCGCTTTTCTGCATGATCGCGGATGGCGCAGGTGTTGAGCACGATGATGTCGGCCTCCTCAGCCTTGTCGGTAAAGGTGCAGCCCATGGCCTCCAGCATACCCATGATATGCTGGCTGTCTGCCACATTCTGCTGGCAGCCGAAGGTGTCCACCATCGCTTTCGGCGCGGCGTTGCGCGCTTCGTGCAGAGCCTTGATTTTCTTCTCAAAATCCCGCTGACGCTGCAAATCCGCGTCCGCGATAATCACATTTTTTCGTTCCAAAGGGTACCTCCCCGCCAAATGGCGCTATAAATCTACTTTAACTAACATATTATAGCACAAAGAGCCGCCTATGACAAGAAATGCACATAAAAAAAGAGGGCCTTACAGCCCTCTTTTTCATGGTCTTAATTTCTCGCCTTTATCCAGTTTTTCTTTCAGCGCGTGCTCGGTAGCGGGGTAGGTGCCTGCCACAATCAAGACCTGTATTACAAACAGAATGGTAGAAGCGTGATTGGCATCTACATGGAGGAAATACAGCACCACAGCGATTACCGCCGAGCCGATCAGGGAGATAATGCCCCATTTTCGAAAATAATTTCCGGCGTAGGTGTTGGCAAAATACCATGTGTCCGGCGTTTCCTTGGCGCGTTTGGAGTTGTAATTAAAAATGCTCTTTTCCATGTGATTGGCATTTCGCTTGAGAACTGGTGCAAAAACCAGCATAATCACTGGTATGGCGACAATATGTCTGCCCATAATACTCCAGTATTCCATTTCGACACCCCCTTTTATTCAGTATAACATAGAGAAAATTCTTCCTCAAGTCCCGCCTTGCAAAATCGGTGCAAATGGGGTATGATACAAGAAGAAAACTATGTAAAGGAAATGCCTATGCTGTATGTATTGTTACTGGCCGTATTGGTCGGCCTGGATCAATGGCTCAAATATTGGACGGTGTCCCATCTGGCGCTGGGCGAGAGCGCTCCCCTGCTCCCCGGCATCGTGCGCCTGACGCGGCTTCATAACTACGGCGCGGCATGGTCCAGTCTGTCGGGTAAGACGGCGGTGCTGCTTGTGGTGACGATTGTACTGATGATCGCTGTGGCGATTTTGCTCATCAAGAAGATCGTGCGCCACCCCATGGGCGTGACCGCCTGCATTTTAATTCTCGGCGGTGGTATCGGCAATATGATCGACCGTTTCTGGCACGGTTATGTGGTGGATATGTTTGACTTACAGTTCATGACCTACCCCATTTTTAATCTGGCGGACTGCTTCGTGGTAGTGGGCGCAATTTTAGGCGCGGTGTACTATCTGTGGCTGTACGACAAGTATGATAAGAAGGAGAAAACCCATGCGCATGACGCTGACGGCAACAACTGAAGAGTCCGGCGCACGGATCGACAGTTATCTTTCCGCACACTTAGATGGCGTGACCCGCTCGGCGGCACAGCGTCTTTTAGATGGCGGCTTTGTAGTCTGTGGCGACAAGGCGCTTGCCAAAAACTACCGCCTGCGCGGCGATGAAATCGTCGAGGTAGAACTGCCTGAGGTCAAAGAAACCGAGGTGACGGCGCAGGATATTCCCTTGGACGTGGTCTATGAGGACGAGGACGTCATCGTGGTGAATAAGCCGGTGGGCATGGTGGTGCACCCTGCACCCGGCCATAGCGACGGCACGCTTGTCAACGCACTTTTATACCATTGCGGTGACAGTTTGTCCGGCGTGGGCGGTGAAAAGCGCCCCGGCATTGTCCACCGTATCGACCGTGACACCAGTGGCCTCATCATCGCGGCGAAGAACGACGCGGCCCATCTGTTTTTAGCCTCGCAGCTCAGCGACCACACGCTGGCCCGCACCTATGAGTGTCTTGTGGTAGGTAATCTCCGCGAGGACAGCGGCACGGTGAATGCGCCCATCGGACGCCACCCCAGCGACCGCAAGAAGATGGCAGTTACGGCGAAGAACAGCCGCGAGGCGGTGACCCATTGGGAAGTGATCGCACGCTATCCGGGCGTGACCCATGTGCGCTGCCATCTGGAAACGGGGCGCACCCATCAGATCCGTGTCCACATGGCCTATATCGGCCACCCTATTTTAGGCGACACGGTGTACGGCAACAAAAAGGCGGTGCCCGGCCTTACGGGACAATGTCTGCACGCCGTGGGTCTGCGGTTTATCCACCCCCGTACCCACGAGGCGGTGGAACTGCATTGCGAGTTGCCAGAGGAGTTTACAAACCAGCTTCACAAGCTGCAAAATAAAATGTAAATATAGAGGAGAAGAAACTATGACAAGACAAGAATTGAAAGCAAGAGCAAAAGCCCAACTGGGCAACAAAATCTTCGGTAGTCTTTGGATGTATGCCCTGCTGGCCTGCTTTATCGTCGTCGCTATCTGCGCCGCCGCAGGCAGCGTTATCCCCGGTTTGGGTGCATTTATTGTAATTGGCCCCATGAGTTACGGCCTCAATTACGTCTTCCTGAAGCAGGCTCGCGACGGTCAGGAAATGCAGTTGGGCGATCTGTTCAAGGGCTTTACCGATGACTTTGGCCAGACCTTCCTCATCGGTCTGATGACCAGCATTTTCACCTTCCTTTGGAGTTTGCTGTTTGTGATCCCCGGCATCATCAAGGCATATTCTTACTCCATGGCCTACTACATCAAGATCGACCACCCCGAATACGACTGGCGTCAGTGCATTGCCGAGAGCCAGGCTATGATGAAGGGCCACAAGGGCGAACTGTTCATGCTGGATCTGAGTTTTATCGGCTGGCTGATCGTGGGCTCTCTGTGCCTCGGTGTGGGCACGCTGTGGGTTGCTCCCTACATGGAGGCATCCCGCGCACAGTTCTATGAGAGCATCAAGACCTACGTACTTCCCGAAAACTTCTGATAACAAGGCAAAAGAAAAGCACCGACTGCAAAGCCGGTGCTTTTTTCATGCCGTATGCTGTTGTTTTTTGGGGGCAGATAACTCGTCAATACTCATATCGAAACGTGTTTTCAGGAAGTCTTTCAAGTGGGCTTCGTCCATATAATGGCGATAACGGTGGCAGAACAGGCGAATCATAGCCTTCTTGCTTTGCAACGTCCGATAGTAGACAATCAGTCCCGCCACAAAGCAGGCGATAGAGGCCAGTACGCCGAAAGGAGTAAAGATTGCCAGTACCACGGTCAGCACAAAGGCGATGAGTACCAGACATGCAAAAGGCGTGGCGTAGTCCTTTATCAGTTTGCGTTGCGTGGAATTATTGTAGACACCGTTTGCAATCAGTTCCTTGGAGAACGGCACATAAAATGTTGTCGTTTCATATAGTCTGATGCAGCCGTAACCCAGACCGAAATATGCCAGAAAACACAGCAGTATGATTCGCAGCATCAGCAAAAAAATGCTAAAACCCATGAAATCCCTCTTTCTCAGACCATTGGCCTATATGTTCTTACATAGAACATATTCACACACATTACCTTTTAGTATACTACAAGGATCGACAGGAATCAACCCTTGCCCCCTTATACCACAAAAGATGTGACCGCTACATAGGCAATGTATACGCCCAACAGCACATAACCTTGCCAGCGGCTGAACTTGGAGTGAATCATTGCCGGGATAATGGCAATCAGACCAGTCAACAGACACGTGGGCAGGTCGATCATGGCCGAGATAGACGATACCGGCAGCGCCTGACCGGAAATCAAGGCACTCAGCGGCATGATCAGGGTCAGATCCAAAATATTAGCGCCTAAGATATTGCCTACAGACAGATCCGTCTGCTTTTTCACGATGGCGGTGACGGTGGTAATGAGTTCCGGCAGCGAGGTGCCAACAGCCACCAATGTGACGCCGATAATACGCTCGGAAATACCGAAAAGCCGCGCCAGCTCACTACCGTTATCCACAAGGAGATCTGCGCCGAATACGATACCTGCCGCACCCACAACAAACTTGATAATGTTGATGATGACGGTCTTTTTCTCCGTCAGGAAGGCGTCCTTTTCCACGGCGGCCTCTATCCCCATGTCCTTCTTGGCGGTGGAAACGTTTTCCACCAGAAATACCACGAAGATTACCAGCAGAACGATACAGAAGGCAAGAGTGACATGACCGGAAAAGCCACAGGCCACAATAATAGCGGCGGCAAGCAGCATCATGATTGCCTTGGCCAGATAGTCACGGCGGCGGATTACACCGGGCATGAAGATCAGCGCAAGCGCCATAATGAGGCCGATGTTTGCGGTGACACTGCCCACGGCGTTGCCGATGGACATATCCACCTTGCCCTGCGCGGCCGCCATGACGGACACCAGCATTTCCGGCAGAGTTGTTGCCACGCTGACCACGGTGGCGCCGATGATCAGTTTGGGAATGCCGCTGATCTCTGCAATCCAGGACGAGGCGTCCACAAAGAAGTCGCCGCCCTTGACCACGAAAAGAATGCCTACGGCAAACAGTAATACCGTAATAAATATATTCACGATGCACTCCTCCTGTTATAAAAAAAGATCGACCGTAAGGTCGATCTTTTTATATGGTGCGCGGTACAGGACTTGAACCTGTGACCCCATGCACGTCAAGCATGTGCTCTAGCCAGCTGAGCTAACCGCGCAGACAACGGTAATATAATAACCGAACTGACCACATTTGTCAATACTTTTCTTGCCATTATTAAAAAAATTTGTTATACTTCATTTGAATTGAGAGATAAAAGGAGAGAATCCTATGGAAAAAATCGCATTGGTCACGGGTTCGTCTCGTGGTATTGGCCGTGCTATTGCCACGGAGCTGGCCCATCAGGGCTATGCCGTGTGTATCAATTACCGTGTGCGCAAGGACTGCGCCGATGATTTGGTGGAAAAACTGACGGCAGAAGGCTGTCGCGCCATGACTGTGCAGGCCGATGTGGCCGATCGCAAGCAGGTCAACGAGATGGTACGCAAGGTAGAAGAAAATTTCGGCCCTGTTTCCCTGCTGGTCAACAATGCCGGCGTTGCCGGTCAGGCTCTGTTTCAGGAGATCACCGACGAGTTGTGGCACCGCTATTTCTCTGTCAATGTGGACGGCTCGTTCCACACCATTCAGGCCGTCCTGCCCCATATGCTCCATGAGCACGAGGGCTGCATCGTGAACATTTCCTCCATGTGGGGTCTGCGCGGTGCAAGCTGCGAGGTGACCTATTCCGCCACCAAGGCCGCTCTCATCGGTCTGACCCGCTCGCTGGCAGCCGAACTGGCACCTACCCATATCCGTGTCAACTGCGTAGCACCCGGTGTTATCAAGACCGATATGCTCGATGCTCTGCCTGACGGCGTTCTGCCCCAGTTGGCAGAGGAAACGCCCTTGCGCCGTATTGGCGTACCCGAGGATATCGCTCACGCCGTGGCGTACCTCGCCGATGAAAAGGCCAGCTTTGTCACCGGTCAGGTGCTGACTGTGGACGGTGGATTTATTCTGTAAAGTACATAGAAAACGCGCAACACCCCGAGCCGATGGCTCGGGGTGTTATTTTATTCCGGAATGGGCAGAGCGTGCATCATCACCCGGCCAAAGCAGGTCAGGCTCCGTCCGCTGCCCCGATGGAACACCACATCCATGTCGGCACGGTCACGGTTGAGGGAAAAGAGGTACACCATGCCCAAGGGGTCACGGTAATACTGCTTGCACAGCATGTCACCGTCTACGCAGAAGATGCCCACATCGCCGTTTTCCAGCGGGTCATGGTTCACATACACCACCGAGCCATCGGCAATATAGGGCGCCATGCTGTCGCCCTGAATACGCACCGCCAGTTCCGCTCCCATGGGTACCTCGCCGGTAACGGTCAGCGGCTCATAGTCCTCGCCGAACACCGGTGCGGCAAAGCCTGCGGCGGCGGGAGAGCAGTAGAGCGGAATCACCCGCGGTTCGGCAGAGGGCAGATGGCTTTCCAGCTCGTCCTGATAGGCACTCAGCGCCGACATCAGCGTGCGGACGGTCTGGCGTCCGGTCAGACTCAGATCGCGGTACTGGGACACGAGGCGTTCCTCTTCCTCGGTAAGGGAAGCGGCGGCACTGAAACGAAAACTGTCGCGATAGAGATAGTTAGGGTCTACCTGCAGGGCGTCGAACAGTTGCAAAAGGACTTCCTCCTTGGGCGCACTGACGCCGGTTTCATAGTTACCCACCGCGGATTTGGTGACACCCAGACGCGTGGCAAGTTCTGTGCGGGAGATTCCCAGTTCCTCGCGCCGTCTGCGCAGTTGCTCTCCAAAACTCATAAAGATGTTCCTCCTCGACAGTTTTCGACGTTTTCAACCTTATAGTACCTTGTTTTCTTGTTCTTGTCAATCCGAAATAACAAGAAACTTGTTAACTTACGCTTGACAAGCCAAGAATCTTGTGCTAAAGTAACCGTGTTATCAAGATTCTTGTTCGTTTGCATCAGTATATCCGGAAAATTGGGCGGTTATGCCATGGCGCGGAATGCAGCGCCGAAAGTAGTTCCGAGAGCGCGGACAAAAAGAAAAGCCACCGTGGTAGCGGTGACAGAAAGGAGGAGATTATATTTCGCGGTTGTGCAGCGGCAGCAATGGGGGACGGTGGATTTACCCTCCGGGTGTAAACTTCGACTCCACGCAACCCCCAAACAAAAAATAAATCCAAACGGTAGAAACCGTTCGGATTTATTTGGTGGGGGATGGTGGATTCGAACCACCGAAGGCGTCGCCAGCAGATTTACAGTCTGTCCCCTTTGGCCACTCGGGAAATCCCCCATACTTATGAAGTTTACTGGAGCTGGTGGACGGACTCGAACCCCCGACCTGCTGATTACAAATCAGCTGCTCTACCAGCTGAGCTACACCAGCACATGACCAGCGAAATACATAGTATCACACGATATTTATTTTGTCAACAAGAAAAATGACTGATTGAGAAAATTTTTTTGTTTAAAGCGTTTGTTTTCCGGAGAGGAGTGCATGAACTATGACCATGGAACAGTTATCTGCTGCCTATCGCGAGGCGGCAGAGGCCATCGCGGCACGTATCCGCGAGTTGAATGAAGAAATAAAAGCCAGCAGTGATCTGGAGGAAATAGATAAACTGCACAGACGCATTGCCGAACTGCGGCCGCTGCTGCGCGAAGCAAGGGAACTGGCGGATCTGACCGCACACTACTATGAAAGGGGTTATCACCGAAATGGAAAATACACCGTTTGATCCCATGGATATTGCCAGTCTGCACGTATGGCGGCGCAGCGAAAGCGGCGATAACAGTCCCCGTCTGGAGCGATTATCCCACAACCTGCCGCTGGCGTTGGAGCAGGAGCTGACCCCGTGTCAGCGCAAAATGGTGGAGATGCGATACTTTCAAGGCAAGCGTGTCACCGATATTGCCGTCGAATTGGGCATCAGTAAGTCCAGCGTGTCCCGCACCTTGCGCCGCGCAAAGGATCGGCTCTACCGTTCGCTACGGTATAGTTTGTAAGGAGCGCAAAGCAAAAGAAAAACGACTTAGCAAAAGCTAAGTCGTTTTTATGGAGCGGGCGACGAGGAAATCGCCGAAGTGCCGCCGGTGGCGGAAGAAGCGAGGCGATTTCGAGGAAAGTAGCGAAACGCTGCCTGCGGCAGATAAAGTGAGCTGCTTTCGAGGAAAAACCCCGTTTGGCGGCTGCGGCAGCGGGCGGGAAACGGCTGGTTTGACGGTGAGCAGAAGTGTCCCGATTGGCAGACCGAATAGGTCTGGGAATCGGCAGACACAACGGTGAGCAGCCTCGTCAAGCGATAAAAAAAACACCAACCGAATGGTTGGTGTTTTTTATGGAGCGGGCGACGAGGCTCGAACTCGCTACCTCGACCTTGGCAAGGTCGCGCTCTACCAGATGAGCTACGCCCGCAAAAGCAAGACTTATTATAGCGTCGCAAATAGCGTTTGTCAACCCCTAATTTTCACTTTTTTAAAATAATTTCAATTAGACCCACACTACCGCCTTCGGGATAAAAATTTACTTCCCAAGGTGACTGCGTATTTCCCTGCTCACTCTGCACCTGCTGCACCGTGGCACGCACCGTATCCTCTTCGTGGTCAAAGTAACTCACGCGGATTGTCAGCTCCTCTGTATCGTTCTGCGCGGCAGCAGTCAGCAGATCGTAGAGCGCCGATACACTGGAGGTGTGTACGATGCTGCCCATCTGTTCGGCGGTGCGGCGATAACCCAGCGTCAAAGAGATGGCCGTATAGTTGCGGGGTTCCTCATCGAGGGTATAGGTCACATAGTCCAAGGCATAGGCGCCCATGGGCGTTTCCTTCTGCACCTCGTTGCAGGCCTTCTCCGCAGCCTCGGTCGCCGGAGGCATATCATCGGTGCCGTAGTAGAAGATCATGCCCTCCTCGGTATGGTTACCTACCAATAAGAGCAGGTCGTTGACAAGATCCTGATAACTTTCGGCGCGGAGCACAGAGCGATTCTCGCTCTCATAATAGGCGGAACTATGGGGCTCTACCACGCTGTACTCGCGCTCTAAAAAGGAGCCGCAGCCGCTCAGACACAGTACGGCGGTCAATAAGATGCACAATACACGCTTTTTCACGGCTACAGTCTCCTTTCAAAGATTTTTACAGTAATTCCATCTGCTTTTCGTCGCTGTCCTCAGCGCGCAGCAGCGCACCGGCCACGGGAATAGCTCTGGCGCGGTAGCGTGCGTGGTTGACGATGCCGGTATCGGCCACCATGGCCACGCGGTCAAGGTGATACTTGGGCTTGAGCGTCATGACCTGCACGCCCTGCGTGCCGCGTGTGGTCTTGGGCGAAAGCAGAGCGGTATGGAAAATCAGAGCGCGAGGCTCGGTGGAATAGAGCACCAGTTCCGAATCTTCCTTCATGTAAAGCAAAGACACCAGCGGCGACTTGTCACTGTAGGCGCCGGTCAGTTTGCGGCGGTTGGAAGTGGTGGCATAAGACTGCATAGGCACCTTGGCGGTCTTGCCGTTTTCAAAGAAGAACAGCATGTGACCGCTGTAGTCACCGGGCAGGCACATATAGATCACATTCTCGCCCTCGTCCATATCCAGTTTGGCAGGCAGGTAGTCACCCAATACGGAGGCCTTACTGTCGCCAAATTCGCTGATGCGGGTCTTGTAGACCTGACATTTGTCCGTGAAGAACATGATCTCGGCGGACATGGTGGTTTCAAAGCTCTGGCGCAGTTCGTCACCCTCTTTGAACTTCTGCTCGCCGGACATACGCAGGGATTGGGGCGTAATGCGTTTGAAGTAGCCCTCGCGGCTGAGGAACAGATGCACGGGAGAATTATCCACCTGCACCTCCTCCACATATTCTTCCACTTCATGATCGTAGATGATCTCCGTGTGGCGGGGAATGGCGTACTTTTTACGCACCTGCGTCAGCTCGTCAATGATGATCTTGCGGATACGGCGGGGCTGAGCCAACGTATCTTCCAGATCGGCGATCTCGTCCTCCAAGGCGGCGGTTTCCTGCACGCGCTTGAGGATATATTCCTTGTTGATGTTGCGCAGTTTGATCTCTGCCACATACTCTGCCTGCACCTGATCGATGCCGAAACCGATCATCAGGTTGGGGATAACCTCGGCCTCTTCTTCTGTTTCGCGGATAATCTTGATGGCCTTGTCGATGTCGAGCAGGATACGCTTGAGGCCCTTGAGTAAGTGGAGCTTTTCTTTTTTCTTGTTCAGCACGAAGTAGACGCGGCGTCTGACGCAGTCGGTGCGCCATGCCGTCCACTCATTGAGGATCTCGCTCACGCCCATCACGCGGGGCATACCGGCGATGAGGATATTGAAGTTACAGCTGACAGTATCCTGCAAGGGGGTCAGCTTGTAAAGCTTTTGCATCAGCTTGTCGGGATCCACGCCGCGCTTGAGATCGA